>JAUIMK010000498.1 GCA_030432735.1 bacterium | reverse complement strand
GGACCCGCTGCCACTCCTCGGTCGGGAGCAGGTGGACGGGTCCGCCGCTCGCCACGCCGGCGGCGGTGAGCATCGAGTCGATCCGCCCGTGGGCCGCCTTCACGCCGGCGGCCCAGGCCGTCTGCGCCGCTTCGTCCCGCACGTCGCCCACGGTGAAGGTCGAGCCCGGTGCGTCCTTCTCGATCGCCGCCCAGGCGGCGGGCTTCTCGGCGATGTCGAAGCCATGGACGATCGCGCCCTCACGGACGAATCGTTCCGCGCAGGCGAGGCCGATCCCCGAGGAGGCCCCCGTCACCATCATCACCTGGCCCTGCAGTCGCTGGTCGCTCATCGGTCGCCTCCTCTACTCCGGGCGGGAACGCTCCGGACGCGCGCCGAGTCTAGGTAGTGCGCGCGGCGAGCCATCGCCAGGGCGTGGGGTCAGCCCTCGCCCGGAACCTCGACCCCTTCGCGTCGGGCCAGGTCCTTCAGGAGCTCGAACTGCTCTCCCAGGCAAGCGGGGGCCGCGGCGAGGCCTTCGACGAGGAGATCCGCTTCGTCACGGCGATCCAGCTCGGACTGCGCGTAGCGGTAGGCCTTGCCCCGACAGATGCCGCCGATGCCGAGCACCTGCTTCTCCCAGGTCGGAGGAACCGTCTCGAGCAGGTCGCCCACGGCCTCGTGGAAGAGCGTGGACGCCGCCTCGCACGCTGGACCGAAGGGGGACGCATCGGCTCCGTGGCGACGACAATCCTCCGCGACGAGCTCGGGGATCCGCGCGCGGTACGCCTCGACGCGCTCCGGGGCGACGCGGTCTTCGCTCGCATCGGAGCACGCGAGGGTCGGGAGGAGGGAGCAGAGCCCGAGGCAGAGCCACGGGGTCTTTCGAAGGCGATCGAGCGTACGGGTCGGCATGGTCGTTCCGGTCGGAAGCTAGTCGGTCGTCGCGTCCGTGAGGGTGGCGTTTCGGTGACTTCTCTTCGGCTGCGACCGGGGCTCAGTCGCTCTGCCTCGCGGGCACGCGCGCGATCAATCCCACCAGCGCATCCATCCAGGCCGCCTCCCGCGAAGGCCCGACGACCAGCCCCGGCTCCGGCAGGCGGATCCGCGACTCCCCGCGCCAGACCTCGATCCCGCGCGCGTCGTCGCGGGCCACGAGGGTCAGGACCCCTTCCTCCCGCTCCCGCTCGACGTAGCCGTTGTAGCCGGGGTCCGCGGACCAGGTGCGCCGCACGACGCGGTCCGGCGCGGCGGACAAGCGGATCGACACGCGGTCCGGCCCGCCCTCGTCCGCGCGATAGCCGCGCTCCCGGAGCAGCGCGCGCGCTTCGCGCTCGAGGTGCGCGAGCGGGATCTCGTCCCGCGAGGCCTCGGCGCCCTGCCCGGCTCCGACCGTTAGACGAAACGCGGCGTAGTCCGAGAGGCGCGCCTCTTCGTGCGCCCGGGTATCGACGGAGATCGGGGCCGTGCAGGAGACGACCGCGCTCCCGAGCACGGCGAGAAGCCATCCGACTCCGACCCGCCTCGAGAAGGGGAGCTGCCTTCGAGCCATTCCGTCCGATCCTCCGACGAGAAGGTACGCGAGTCCGTCGACGAACGCGAAGCGCGTCGCGGGACTATCCGTACGTGCAGAGATACGCGGTCGCGACGGCGACCTTCAGCTGAAACGACTGGTTCGCCCCGACGACGAAGCTCGACCCGGCGGGATGGGACGTGAAGTCGCTCTCCCCGGGAAGCCTCGCCACGAGCTCACCAGAGACGACGGTCATCGTCTCCTTCTGGCTCGTCCCGAACTCGTACTCGCCCGGTGCCATCACACCGACGGTCGCGGGGAGGGTCTCGGTCTGGAAGCCGATCGACTTCACGTTGCCGTCGAAATATTCGTTCACCTCGAGCACGGTCGTCTCCTGATGGGCCGCCCCCGGATCGGCGCGACGCGGGCGCCAAGACTAGACTCTCGCCGCGATCGTCGCAGCGCACCGGAGGCCGCATGCCCACGAATCCGATCCTCGCGCTCGTCCCGCTGCTCGCGTCGCTCGCGGGACTCGGCTGCGAGCCCGCGCGGGACGGGGAGCCCGATCGCCCTTCCCTCCCGACGGCGTACGACGTGCCCTTCCGGAGCGACGCCGCGCTCTCGGCGGAGCTCGAGGAGCTCTGCGAGGCGGCCCGCACGGCGCGCCGCCCGCTCCTCGTCGAGTTCTCCGCGGCCTGGTGCAGCGACTGCCGGCGCCTGCACGAGATGAAGCAGGCCCCCGCGCTCGCCGACGAGCTCGCCGAGTGGCCCTG
>JAUIMK010000497.1 GCA_030432735.1 bacterium | reverse complement strand
CCGCCTTGTTGATCGCGTCGAGATTCGCGCCGATCAGCTGCACACCGTACTTGTCGAGGACGCCCGCCTCCGCGAGGTCGATCGCCAGGTTCAGCGCCGTCTGTCCACCGATCGTCGGGAGCAGCGCGTCCGGCCGCTCCTCGGCGATGATCTGCTCGACCGAAGGCACCGTCATCGGCTCGACGTAGGTCCGATCCGCCGTCTCCGGATCCGTCATGATCGTCGCCGGATTCGAGTTCAGCAGGACCACGTCGTAGCCCTCTTCGCGGAGGGCCTTGCACGCCTGGGTGCCGGAGTAGTCGAACTCGCAGGCCTGGCCGATCACGATCGGGCCGGACCCGATCACCATGATTTTGTGAATGTCGTCTCGTCGGGGCACTTTGGACTCCGGGTGCGGTGGCGGCGGTCAGGAAGTAAAGGGGAAGGCGCGAGGAGAGCGGCACGCGAAGGATGCGCGCGCCCGGGCAGCGCGAGGGAATCAGGCCGCGTTTCCCGCGCCGCTGATCTGCGCGCCGGTCACGCGCTCTCCCGCCGCCGACCGCTCCACCATCTCGCGGAAGCGCGAGAAGAAGTAGGCGGCGTCGTGCGGCCCGGGAGACGCCTCGGGGTGGTACTGCACCGAGAAGAGCGGCTTCGCTTCGTGGGCGAGCCCCTCGACGGTGTCGTCGTTCAGGTTGACGTGCGTGATCGCGACCGGCTCGCCGGCGGCGCGGAGGCTGTCCGCCTCGACGGCGTAGCCGTGATTCTCGGCGCAGATGGCGACCTTGCCCGTCGCGAGGTCCTTGCCGGGCTGGTTGCCGCCGTGGTGACCGAACTTGAGCTTCCGCGTCTTGCCACCGAGGGCCAGACCCAGGATCTGGTGCCCGAGGCAGATGCCGAAGACCGGCTTCTCCTCGACGAGCTCCCGCACGATCGGCTGGACGCCCTCCACCGCGGCCGGGTCACCGGGCCCGTTCGAGAGGAAGATCCCGTCGGGATTCATCGCCAGCGCCTCGCTCGCCGGCGTCGTCGCCGGCACGACGGTCACGTCGAAGCCCTGCTCGACCAGCAGCCGGAGGATGTTCCGCTTCACGCCGAAGTCGTAGGCGACGATCTTGAGCTTCTGACTCGGTCGCGCCGGGCGCGGGAGCTGCCCGTCGACGCCGGCCCAGATGCCCTCCGTGAAGTCGTAGCGCTCGCGGGTCGACACCTTCGCGACCCAGTCGACGCCGTCGAGCCCCGGCGCCTGCCGCGCACGCTCGACGAGCTCGTCCGCGTCCTGGACGGCCGGGTCGGTCGAGAGCACGCCCACCTGCGCGCCGCCGTCGCGAATGCGTCGGACGAGGGCGCGGGTATCGATCCCGGCGAGTCCGGGGATCCCCGCCGCGGCCAGCTTCTCGTCGAGCGTCCCCTCGGCGCGGTAGTTCGACGGCGCGTCGAAGAGCTCCTTCACGACGAAGCCGGAAAGGAAGGGCTGCCGAGACTCGTCGTCCATCGCGTTCACGCCCACGTTCCCGATCTGCGTGTAGGTCATCGTGACGATCTGCCCGGCGTAGGACGGATCCGTCGCGATCTCCTGGTAGCCGGTCAGGCTCGTGTTGAACACGACCTCTCCGCTCGTCACCGTCTTCGCGCCGAAGGCGCGGCCGCGGTAGACGGTGCCGTCGGCCAGCGCCAAGGCCGCGGGAGCCGTCTCGCGGCCCAGCAGTTCGTCGATCGTCATCGAGGTCTCGCTCATCGGATCAGTACTCCCCGGTCGAAGTCGTATACGAGCCGGCCATCGACGATCGTCGCCGTGACCCGGCCGGTGAAGGTCTCACCCGCCCAGGGAGAGTTCCGGCTCTTCGAGAACCCCTGGGCCGGGTCGTAGGTCCATTCACGCGTGGGATCGATCAGCGTGACGTCTCCCGGCGCGCCCACGCGAAGGGTGCCGCCCTCGAGCCCTAGGATTCGCGCGCCCTCGGTCGAGAAGTGTCGGGCGAATTCGAGGGGCGAGAGCGTTCCGTCGCGCACCAGCTCGAGACAGACCGCGACCGCGGTCTCGAGGCCGATCATGCCGGGAGGCGCCTCGGTGAACTCGACTTCCTTCTCGTAGATCGCGTGGGGCGCGTGGTCCGTCGCGATCACGTCGATCACGCCCTCGGCGAGGGCCCGGCGGAGCGCCTCCGTGTCCGCGCGCGAGCGAAGCGGCGGGGCGACCCGTGTACTCGTGTCGAAGCCCGTCGTGGCTTCGTCGGTCAGCATGAGGTGATGCGGCGTGACTTCGGCAGTCACCCGGATCCCCGCCTCC
>JAUIMK010000136.1 GCA_030432735.1 bacterium | reverse complement strand
CCGGCGTTGTGCTCGAAGAAGCTACCGTCTCCCCCCGTGACGACGACGAACTGCTGGTACGCCTGGTTCGACTGGAACATGTTGCCGATGCCGAGGCACCCGAAGACCATCGCGAAGGCGTAGAAGCCGCCCAACGCACGGCCCACGCCCGCGTACCCGCGGGCCGCGAACCCCCGGGCCAACGTGTACATCGGCCCTCCCGAGACGCTCCCGTCGTCGTGGTGCGATCTATACTTGACGCCCAGCGTGCACTCGGCGCACTTCGTCGCCATCCCGAGCACTCCCGCCGCGATCATCCAGAGCGTCGCCCCCGGTCCGCCGAGCGACAGGGCGATCGCGACCCCTCCGATGTTGCCGATTCCGACGGTGCCCGAGATCGCCGTCGAGAGAGCCGCGTACGCGCTGATCTCCCCGCGCTTCGCGCTGGACGCCCCCTTCCCTGCCACGATCCGCAGCGCTTCGGCGAAGCCGCGGACGTTGATCACGCGCAGGAAGACCGTGAAGAACAGGCCGGCCGCGACCAGCCAGACCACGATCAGGGGGACGGCGGCTCCGCCGACGTCGACCGAGAAGAAAACGATCGCGGTCAGCGCGTCGGCAACCGGCCCCAACACCTCGTCCACCCACTCGTCCAGGCCCACGACCGAGGGTTATGGCGCATCGTCGAGCCGGATACGAGTTGACGGCGACGTCCCACGCACACCCGATGGCCTCTGCCACCCGCGCATGCGCTCAAGAACGAGCGTCCGATTGCCGATGTTTTCCCTCGGGATGGAACCGCAACCGGCACGAATCCGCGCGCTCGTGGTGGACGACAACCAGATGAATCGGTTGATCGCCCAGCGCCTGCTCGAGCGCCTGGGATGCTCGGTCGAGATCGCCTGCGACGGTCGCGAGGCTCTCGACGTGCTGGGCAGCCAGAGCTTCGACGTGATCTTCATGGATCAGCACATGCCGGAGATGGACGGCTGCGAGGCCACTCGCGAGATTCGCCGACGCGAAGGCGAGCTCTCGCACACGATCATCGTCGCCTTCACCGCCGCGCAGATGGAGGAGGACCGCCAGCGCTGCTTCGCCGCCGGCATGGACGACTTCCTGGGGAAGCCGGTCCGGTCGGCCGAGTTCTCCCAGATGATCGACCGCTGGGTCCGTCCCCCCCGCGCGAGCTGAGGCGCGGCCCGGTCCGCCCGGTCGCGGGCCCTGGAAACGAGAACGCCCCCCCGTCTCTCACGGGAGGGCGCGAACGCGGGCCGGGTCCGCTCCGACCCGGCCTGCGACGACTTCGTTCGGCGAGCCCTCAGGGCTCCTTGGTCGTCTCGGAGGGCTCTTCCGCCTCTTCGACCGTGGTTTCGCCTGGAATCACGGCGTCGACCGAGTCGGCCAGCGCCCCGTCGGCCGCGTGGAAGTCGAGCCCCTCGGGCTCGTCGAGGGCGTCCTCCCCCTCGACGTCGCCGTCGATCTCGACGCCATCCTTCCGGCCCTGCTTCTTCTCTTCCTTGGCACGCCGCTTGGCCTGGCGCGCGAGCTCCTTCTGCCTCTTCAGGAAACCTTGTCTGGATCTCTTCAAAGCACCGTCCTAACTCCGACCTCAACGCTCGTCGGCTCGGTCCTCTCTCTACCATGCATCGAGCGCTCGCGCGCCCCCCTCCCGGGACTTCCGTCGATTCAGGGGGTTCGGGCGGCGACCGCGGCCCGTAGCCGCGACCGGAGGCCCGGGTCGTCCAGGGAGGCGACGGCGGACCGGACCAGCTCCTCCCGGCGGGCGCCCTGACGCTCCGCCTCGGCGGCATCCCCGCGACGGGTGGCGAGGGCGGCGAGAGCCCCGTGGGCCTCCCACGCGCCCTTCGGGAATCGGATCTCCTCGGCCCGGGCGAGGGCGGCCCGCAGAGCCTCCTCGGCCTCGTCGTAGCGCTCGAGCGCGAACAGCGCGTCGCCGCACTTGGTCAGGGCCCGGGCCTCGAGCTTCGGCGCGCGATGGGCCCGGGCGCCCTGCGCCTGCATCCGAGCGACCTCCAGCGCGCGCTCGTATTCTCCGCGGGCCATCTCGATCTCGGCCCGCGCTTGCTGGGCGTGCATCCGATACCGCCAGCGCATCCACGGGTCCCCGGTTCGCGAGAGCTCGTCCTCGACCGGCTCGAGGTGTCCCAACGCCCGGGGCAGGTCGCCGAGCCCGAGGTGGTTGCGGGCGAGATTCACCTCGGCGTTGCCGGTGATCTCGACGTCCTCGAGATCGCGCGCCAACACCAACGCCTGCTCGTTGTGCTCGCGGGCCTCCTCGAGGCTGCCGATCTCGGCGTAGCACCAGCCCAGCGTGTTGAGGAGGCGACCGCGCCACGCGACGTCGCCGATCCGCTCGCAGACCGCGTGCGCCTCCTTCATCTGGGCGAGCGCCCGACCGAACTGGCCCAGGCAGCAATGCGCCTTGCCGACGAACCACGTCGGCCAGACGACGAGGTTCGCCAGACCCGTCCGGTGGCCCGACTCGATGATCCGCTCGGCCGCGGCGATCGCGTCGTCGAATCGGCCGTTCCACTCGTACGCGAGCAGGATCGGGAAGCCGGTCAGCCCGATCGCGGCCTCGTCGCCGCTGCGCTCGGCGAGCCCGTAGGCCTCTCCGCAGAGCTCCACGGCGCGATCGTAGTCCCCTTCGAGGATCACCCGATGCTGGCCCTCGAGCGAGCGCGCGTGCGCGAGGGCGCCGTCGAGCCCGTGCTCGCGCGCCTCCTTCGCGGACTTCTCGATCGCCTGGACCGATGCCGCGTACTCGTGCGCCCAGAAGTGCGCCATGCCCGCCAGGGCGAGCAGGTTGGCGTGGACCTCGGGAGAGTCGGCCGCGACCTTCGCCCCGCCCTGGAACGCGCGCGCCGAGAGCGTGAAGCGGCTCATGTAGAACGCCGTGACGCCCATGAGCTGATAGATCCGAACGAGCTGCTCCCGCGGTGCGTCCTCGCCCATCGCCTCCGCCACGGCCAGGGCCGCCTGGCAGTGCTCGATCACCGCCAGGTTCGCGTAGGACTCGCTCGCCTTCACCGCGGCCCGGGCGTGATAGTCGAACGCCTTCGCCCAATCGTGACCGCGCGCGAAGTGATGCGCGAGCTGCTCGTAGTGCTCGGCGAGTCGATCGGCGTAGAGCTCCTCGATCGCCTCGCCGATGGTGCGATGGAGGTCACGACGCCGCTCCGAGACGACGCTCTCGTACGCGACCTCGTGCGTCAATGCGTGCTTGAACATGTAGGCGAGCTCCGGGTGGAGCGCCTTCTCGTAGATGAGCTCGAGCGCGCGAAGCTCGACCAGGTGGGACTCGACGCCTCCGGTCTCCACGATTCGATCGAGCAGGCGGAGCGCGAACTCCCGCCCGATGACCGACGCCATCTGGATCGCCTTGCGCGCATCGTCCGCGAGACGATCGATGCGCGCGAGCAGGACTTCCTGGATCGTGTCGGGCACCGCGACGTCGGCGATGTCCCGCGTGAGGACCACGCGGCCGCCCCGGCGGCGGAGCGAGCCGTCCTCGATGAGCGACTTCGTGACCTCCTCCACGAAGAAGGGATTGCCCTCGGCCTTGCTCGCGACGAGCCGGCGCACCTCGGGCGGCAGGGCGTCGGCCTGCAGAAGGGAGCCCGCCACCTCCGCGATCTCCCCACCGGAAAGGGGCCGCAGCATGAGCCGCAGGTGGTAGCTGCGATCTCCGAACGGCTGGCGATACCCCGGACGGTACGAGCAGACGAGGAGGATCCGACTCGCCGGAATCAGCTCGGACAAGAACGTGAGGAACTCCTCCGATGCCGGATCGACCCAATGGAGATCCTCGGCGACGAGGACGACGGGACGCTGCTCGGCCGCGCGAACCAGAAGCGCGCGCAGAGCGCGGAACAGCTCGCTTCGCCGGCTCGCCGAGTCGAGGGACGCCACCGACTCGTCGATCTGCTTGAGCGAGAGGAGCTGCCGCAGGTAGGGCGCGGTCCACGCCAGGTCCTCACCGAAGTCGGCGACCCACCGCTCGAGCTTGCCCGCCACCGCGTCCTCGTCGTCGCGGTCGTCGATCGCGAGCAGGCGCCGCAGGCCGTCGACGATGGGGAGAAAGGGCGAGGCCCCGCCGTAGGCCGTGCAGCGACCCTCGATCCAGAGATGATCGACGTCCGCAACCTGGTCGCGAAGCTCCGCAATGAGCCGTGACTTGCCGATGCCCGCCTCGCCCACGACGAACGCGACCTGCCCCTCCGACGCGCGCGCCGCCGCGAACGCCTCGCCGAGGATCGCGAGCTCACGCGTCCGGCCGACGAAGCGGGCCTGCATCTGCTCGGGCACGGTCGCGGCGTCCCGCCGGCGCCGTTCGGTCGAGATCGTCGCGGCCTCGATCCGGTCCGCCTCGGCGGGTCCGAGTCGCAGCTCGCGCGGCTGGAGATCGAGCGAGCCCTGGAGTCGCCGGGCCACGACCGGCGACAGGAGGATCTCATCCGGACCGGCGTGCCCGAGCAGGCGCTCGGGCAGCGAGAGCACGTTGCCCGTGGCAAGGACGTGGGCCGCGGGGTCTTCGGCAGCGACGTCGACTCGAACGGTCCCCGCGTGGACCGCGAAGCGGCGCTCGGGGGCGAGACGCCCGACGAGCCGCTGGACCGCAGACGCGGCGTGCACGGCGCGCTGGGAGCTCTGCTCGAGCGCGCGCGGAATCCCGAACAGCGCGACCAGGCGCGATGGACTCCTCTGGATGAAGACACCGCCGAAGCCGCGCACCTTCTCCTCGATCTCCTGTTGCCACTGGGTCGCCGCCGTCCACGGCTCGGGTCCGCCGCCCGACGGGTCCGCGTCCGGAAACGCGAGGTCCATGGCCAGCACGGCGACGGCCTTCTGCTCCCACGTGGGCGCGGCGGGCGCGGACGGGGCGCTCTGCGCCACCGCCGCCGGTTCGGCGTCGAACGCGTCCGGGGCGGGCGACGGCGGCGGGAGGTCGCCGGGCGTCGGACGCTCGATGCCGTAGCGGCGCATGCGGTAGCGGAGCGCGTTGCGGCCGAGTCCCAGCATCCGTGCCGCGGCCACCACGTTCCCACCCGTCCGCGCGAGCGCGTCGCGGATGCGCTCCGGCTCGTCGTCGGGTGCGTCCTCCGTCGCCTCGGGAGGGGATGCGGCGACCGGTGGCGCGGAGACGGCCGGCGGCGGCAGCGGGGTCGCGAGCCCCTCCAGCGTTCCGGCCTCGACCCGGGTGTCCGGCGCCATCAGCACGACCCGCTCCATCAGATGCGACAGCTCGCGCACGTTTCCCGTCCAAGGATGCGCGGCGAGCCAGGCGGCGGCGGACGGCTCGAGCTGGCGCGCCTCGATCCCGTGGCTGTCCGAGAAGACGCGAAGGAAGTGGTCGGCGAGCTGCACCGCGTCGTCCCCCCGCTCGCGGAGCGGAGGGATCCGCAAGACGACGACCGCGAGACGGTGGTACAGGTCGGGTCGGAAGCCCCCCTCGGCGACCATCGCGCGGAGGTCGCGTTGCGTCGCCGCCACGAGCTTCACGTCGACCTGCCGAGGCTCGAGCGCCCCGAGACGCCGGATGCTCTTCTCCTCGATCGCCTTCAGGAGCTTGCTCTGAAGAGCGACCGAGAGCGCGTCCACCTCGTCCAGGAAGAGGGTGCCACCCGACGCGGCCTCGAACAGCCCCGCCTTGGGCCGCCGGGCGTCCGTAAAGGCTCCGGCCTCGAACCCGAAGAGCTCCGCCTCGAGCATGTTCTCGGGGATGGCGGCGCAGTTCACGTCGACGAGCGGCCCGCTGTGCCGGGGCCCGCACTCGTGCATCACGCGCGCGACGAGCCCTTTTCCCGTCCCCGTCTCCCCGAGGAGCAGGACGGTGGGAACGTGGGGGTTCCTCGGCGCGTCGAAGGACGCGAGGTGCTCGATCTGCTCGCGCAGCGCGGCCATCGCCGGAGAGGCGCCGAGCACGTCGTCGGTGGGACCCGCCATGGGCCATCATGAACCACTTGTGGCCCATGAACCACAAGTGGCGTGGCCCAAACCCACGTGGGCCCCGCCGGACCATCGAAAGACCCCTGATCTTACTGTGGAATCTCGAAAGGCGGGTGCTGGCACCGGCCTTGCGGAGAGCCTCCTCCCGACGACCCACCCACCAACCACGAGCCCCGACGGGGGGCCGGAAGACCGGAGGAGAGAGACCATGGAGCAGATCGACGAGCAGAAGATCCACGATTTCGTGAACAAGGCGATGGGCGACATCGGCGCGGCCCTGACGAGCTCACTCGTGGTCGTCGGCGACAAGCTCGGCTTGTACCGGGCGATGGCGGACTCGAAGCCCGTCACCTCGGCCGAGCTCGCCGCCAAGACCGAGACGAGCGAGCGCTGCTGCCGTGAGTGGCTCTCCGCCCAGGCGGCGGCCGGCTACGTCGACTACGATCCCGCGACCGGGCGCTACACGCTTCCCGCCGAGCACGCGATCGTCCTGACGATGGAGGACAGCCCCGCGTGCGTCATCGGCGGCTTCCAAGCGATGACGGCGGCCATGCGCGCCGAGCCGAAGGTCAGCGAGGCCTTCAAGCACGGGGGCGGCCTCGGCTGGCACGAGCACGACGCGAACCTCTTCCTCGGCACCGAGCGGTTCTTCCGTCCCGGCTACAACGCGAACCTCGTCGCCGACTGGATCCCCGCGCTCGAAGGCGCGAAGGAGAAGCTGGAGCGCGGCGCGACGATGGCCGACATCGGCTGCGGCCACGGCGCGTCGACGATCATCCTCGCCAAGGCGTTCCCCAACTCGACGTTCGTCGGCTTCGACTACCACGAGGAGTCGATCCAGCGGGCGCGCGAGCGCGCGGAGGAGGCGGGGGTCGCCGACCGCGTGACCTTCGAGGTCGCGGCCGCCGATCGGTTCCCCGGCACGTACGACATCGTCGCGTGCTTCGACTGTCTGCACGACATGGGCGACCCGATCGGCGCCGCACGCCACATCAAGAGCGCGCTCGCGCCCGACGGCAACTGGCTCCTCGTCGAGCCGTACGCGAACGACACGGTCGAGGAGAACCTGAACCCGGTCGGCCGCGTCTTCTACTCGGTCTCGACGCTGGTCTGCACGCAGGCCGGACTCGCGCAGGGCTGCGGCCACGCCCTCGGCGCGCAGGCCGGCGAGGCGCAGCTCGGAGACGTGGTTCGCGAGGCGGGCTTCACGCGCTTCCGCCGCGCGTCGGAGACGCCGTTCAACCTCGTCTTCGACGTTCGTCCGTAGACCCGAGACGATCCCCGGGTGGGAACCGGGTGCGACACACGTCGCGCCCGGCCCCGCCCCGACCGAGGAAGCGACCCCGATGACCCACGACGACGAACCGGCTCTGACACTCGTGTGGTCCGCGGTCGCCGCGCTCGGCGCATGGGCCCTGTGGATGGCGTTCGCGACCGCGCAGTGACCCGACGACCGGCTTGACGACGGGTCCGAAGCCGCGCGAGTCTTCGCGGATGAGCACCACCCAGCCACGAACCCACCTGCGCACGTGCCCGCTCTGCGAGGCGATGTGCGGCCTCGAAGTCACGGTCGAGGGCGACCGGGTCACCGGGATCCGCCCCGACCGTGACGACGTTTGGAGCCGGGGCTACGTCTGCCCGAAGGGCGCGGTGCTGGGAGATCTGCACCACGATCCCGACCGGCTCCGCGCCCCTCTCGTCCGCGACGGCGACAGCTGGCGCGAGGTCGGATGGGACGAAGCGTTCGAGGTCGCCGCGGAGCGGCTTCACCCCGTGATCGAGGCCCACGGGATCGAGGCGGTGACGGCCTACATCGGCAACCCGACGGCGCACAACTTCTCGCTCTCGCGCTACGTGGCCGCGTTCGTCCCGATGTCGACCCTGCCGGTGATCTACTCGGCCGGAACCGTCGACCAGTGGCCCAAGAACGTGTCGAGCGCGCTGCTCTACGGCGGCATGTGGACGATCCCCACGCCCGACCTGGACCGCACCCACCACCTCCTCGTCCTCGGCGCGAACCCGAGCGCGTCTCAGGGGAGCCTCCTCGCCGCCGCCGACGTGCTGGGGCGCTTCGACGCGATCCGCGAGCGCGGCGGCAAGATCGTCGTGATCGACCCGCGGCGAACCGGCACCGCCGACCATGCGGACGAGTGGATTCCGATCCGCCCGGGGACGGACGCGGCGCTGCTCGCGGCGATGGTGCACGTCCTGTTCGCCGAAGACCTCGTCGCCCCCGGTCGTCTGCGGGACATGACGTTCGGCATCGATCGCGTCGGCGAGCTCTGTCGTCCATTCACGCCGGAGCGGGTCGAGGCCGCGTGCTCCATTCCCGCCGACACGATTCGCCGACTCGCGCGCGACCTGGCCGCGGCCGAGCGCGGCTCGGTCTACGGACGGATCGGCACGTGCAATCAGGAGTTCGGCACCCTCGCGTCGTGGCTCGTCGATGTCGTGAACGTCCTCACCGGCAACCTCGACCGCCCCGGCGGCGCGATGTTCGCGAACCCGATCGCGTGGTCGCTCACGAGCCTCCACCCCCCCGACCAGCCGCCCGGCTTCGAGTTCGGTCGCTGGAAGAGCCGCGTCCGCGGTGCGCCCGAGGTTCTCGGCCAGGTCCCGATCTCCTGTCTCGCCGAAGAGATCGCGACTCCGGGCGAGGGGCAGATCAAGGCGCTCGTCACGATCGCCGGGAATCCCGCGATCAGCGCGCCCGACGCGGCCAAGCTCGAGGAGGCCCTTCCGCTCCTCGACTGCATGATCTCGGTCGACAACTACCTGAACGAGACGACGCGCCACGCCGACGTGATCCTCCCCGGACTCTCGCCGCTGGAGCAGCCACACTACGACGAGCTGCTCTGGTCGTGGGCGGTTCGAAATGCGGGCAATTACTCGGACGCGATCTTCCCGCCCCCGGCCGGGCGCCCGGCGGAGTGGGAGATCCTGCTGAAGCTCGCCGCCGTCGTCTCCGGCGCGCGCCCCTCGGAGGTGGACGTGGGCACGCTCGACGACCTCTTCTTCGGCGGCCTGGTCGGCGTGGTCACGGCGGATCCCGGCTCGCCGATCCACGGCCACGACGCGAGCGAGATCGTCGGTCGCGCCGAAGGCCGGGGCCCCGATCGGCTTCTGGACTTCACGATCCGCTCGGGTCCGTACGGCGATCACTTCGGCGACGACCCGGCGGGGCTCACGCTCGCCCGCGTTCGCGAAGAGCCGCACGGGATCGACATGGGGCCGCTCGAGCCGCGGCTTCCCGGGCTGCTGCGAACGCCGTCCGGCAAGATCGAGCTCGCGCCGGCGCACATCACGAACGACCTCCCGCGTCTCGAAGAGCGGCTCGGCCGCGACGAGCCGCCTCTGGTCCTCGTCAGTCGCCGACACGTTCGATCCAACAACTCCTGGATGCACAATCTCGAGAAGCTCGTGCGCGGGCGCGACCGCTGCACGCTCTTGATCCACCCCGACGACGCGGCTCGTGCCGGGCTCGTCGACGGGGGCGCGGCGCGGGTCTCCTCGACCTCGGGCGCGATCGAGGCGCCCGTCGAGATCACGGACGAGATGATGCCGGGCGTCGTCTGCCTGCCCCACGGTTGGGGACACGATCGAGCGGGCACCCGGATGGGCGTCGCCGCACGACACGCCGGGGTCAATAACAACATCGTCGCCCCGGGACATCTCGTGGACGTCCCCTCAGGAAACGCGATCGTGAACGGGATTCCGGTCGAGGTGAGCCCCGCCTGAGCCGACGCGATCGAGCGATCCCCGGTCGCGCGGGTCGACGGGCCGTCGCGGCCCGGGCGCGCCCTCCTCGCTCTTCAGGCGCTCGAGCTTGCGGTAGAGCGTCTTTCGATCGAGGCCCAGGATGCGCGCGGCCCTCGCCTTGTTTCCACCGACCGCCTCGATGACGCGAGCGATGTACCGACTCTCGACCTCGTCGAGGCTCACCAGCTCCGAAGGGTCCGTCGCCGTCACCAGCACGTGCGACCTCTGGTAGAGTCGGATCGCGTCGGGGAAGCCCTCGGCGTGAATCCGGTCGCTCGTCGAGAGGAGCACCGCTCGCTCCATGCAGTTCTGGAGCTCGCGCACGTTCCCGGGCCACGGGTAGCTGAGCAAGCGCTCGGCCGCGGCGGGGGCCATCTGGAGACGCGGTCGCCCGGCGCGGTCCGCGATCCGGTCGGCGAAGTTCTGCGCGAGCAGCAGCACGTCGCTGCCCCGCGCCCGCAGCGGCGGCACCTCGACCTCGAGGACGTTGATCCGGAAGAAGAGGTCCTCGCGAAACCGGCCCTTCTCCACCTCCGCCGCGAGGTCGCGGTTCGTCGCCGCGATCAATCTTCCTTCGAAGGGGATCTCCCGGTCGGACCCCACGGGCCGGAAGCGTCGCTCCTGCAGAGCGCGAAGCAGCTTCGGCTGCAGTGCGAGCGGAAGCTCTCCGATCTCGTCGAGGAAGAGCGTTCCGCGCTGGGCGAGGAAGAACAGCCCGGGACGTGACTCCCGTGCGTCGGTGAACGCACCGCGCGCATGGCCGAAGAGCTCGCTCTCGAGAAGCGCATCGGGCATCGCCGCGCAGTTCACCGGGACGAAGGCACCCGCGTGATTCGGGCCCGCCGCGTGCAGCGCGCGGGCGACGAGCTCCTTGCCGGTTCCACTCTCCCCGGAAACCAGAACGCTCGCATCGGAGTCCGCGAGACGCGCGATCAGCCGGCGGAGGCGGCTCACCGCGGCACTCTCCCCGAGGATCCCGTCGCACACCCCTTCGTCGTCCACGACGCGCCGGAGACGGCGCACCTCGTCGGTGAGGCGCTTCAGCTGCGCCGCGCGCTGCACCGCGAAATGGAGCTCCTCGATGTCGAACGGCTTCGTCAGGAAGTCGTACGCCCCGGCGCGCATCGCCGCGACGGCGGCTTCCATGCTTCCGAAGCCCGTGATGGTGATCACGGGAAGGTCGGTGTCCCGCACGATCCGCTCGCACAGCTCGAGACCGTCGACGCCGCGCATCTTCAGATCGGTGACGACGCAATCCCACGCGGCCGAGTCCAGCCCAGCCAGAGCCTCGTCGCCGTCCGTCTTCCACGTCACCGCGACGCCGCGATGGGAGAGACTTCGGGCGATCCACTCGCACATGCGAACGTCGTCGTCGACCACGAGAACCGTCAGACTCACGATGCCTCCTCGAAGAGCTCGGTCACCCGCGCGGGGAGCCAGATCCGGAAGCGCGCCGGACAGCCGGCCGGACTGTCGAGCTCGATGTCCCCCCCGTGCTCCTGGACGATCCCGTACGCGACCGACAGGCCGAGGCCGGTGCCCTCGCCCACGCTCTTCGTCGTGAAGAACGGCTCGAAGATGCGGGCGCGATCCGGCTCGGGCACGCCCGGCCCGTCGTCGGTCACCACGAGCGCCGCCCAGTCGCCAGCGACCTCCTCACCGCCGGACGTCCCCACGGCACCTCCGGGTGCGCGTCGCGCCTCGACGCTGACGATCACGCGCCCCTCGGGCGCACTCGCCTGGATCGCGTTCACGACGAGGTTCGCCAGCGCCTGCTGGATCTGCGCCGCGTCCACCTCGCAACCGAACTCCTTCGCGCCCTGCAGCTCGAGACGCACGCCGGCGCGATCGGCCATCGGCTGGAGCATCTGCAGCGTCTGGCGCGTCAGCTCGACCAGGTCCGCCGCAGCGAAGCTCGGGCCACGCTGACGCGAGAAGTCGAGAAGCTGGCGCACGATGGACGTCATCCGGTCGACCTGCTCGACGATGACGGCCGCGCACGACGCGGCCTCCCCGCCCGTCGCCTCTCCGTCACGGATCATCGTGGCGTTGCCACGAGCCACGTTGAGCGGCGTGCCGAGCTCGTGCGCGACGCCCGACGCGAGCTGCCCCACCGTGCGCAGCCGGTCCGCGTGTCGGAGCTGCTCCAGCGTGGCGATCCGCTGCTCCGCCGCATGGGCGGCGGTACGCTGCGCCTCGCCCAGACGTTCACACATCGCGTTGATCTCGGCGGCGAGCTCGCCAACCTCGTCCTTCTGGCTCAGGACGAGCGGTGGCCACAGTCTCCCCTGCCCGACCTGGCGAGCCTTGTCGCGGAGCCGATTGAGGGGTCGCCCGACGAACCAGTATCCGGCCGCCGCGATGATCAGGGCGCAGACGATCGCCAGACCGGCGGTCGTCGAGATCATGATCCCGCGACTCGAGCGTACGAAGGCACGCTGCGCCTCGAGCGTGGTCGAGAGCTGCAGCATCGCGCCGTCGGCATCCGCCCGAGCGAACGGTCGGAAGAGGAGACGGGACTGGTGGTC
>JAUIMK010000496.1 GCA_030432735.1 bacterium | reverse complement strand
TCTCCGAGCAGGGCGAGATGGTCAGCGAGACCTTCCGCGCGATCGTCGCCTGGCTGGACGACGAGCCCTGGCTCGACGCCAACCTCGTCGCCTTCGGCGAGAGCCACGTGGAGTACGGCGTCGAGGAGGAGATGTACCCGCTCTTCGTCGACGCCTTCGTCGAAACCGTGCGTCTCTGCTCGGGCGAGCCCGAGGCCTCGACGGCCCTCCTGCTGCTGCGCGAGAGTCTCGAGCAGATCACCCGGGCGATGGCCACGCAGTCGCCGGTCCAGAGGAGGAGCTGAGATGAGCGGGCTACGAACGGTGCGCGAGGTGATGTCGCCGGAGGTGACGACCCTTCTCGAGGACGACTCTCTCTCGATCGCGGACGACGTCATGAAGCTCGGGCGCATCCGACACATGCCGGTCGTCGACAGGGAAGGCCGTGCCGTCGGAATCGTCAGCCAGCGCGACCTCTTCCGGGGCGCTCTCACGACCTTCCTCGGCTACGGCGAGCATGCCCAACGCGGCGTGCTCAACGCCGTCAAGGTCCGCGACGTGATGGCGAGCCCCCCACGAACCATCGGTCCCGAGGACGACCTGACCGAGGCGGCACGCCGGCTGGAGAAGTACAAGATCGGCTGCCTCGTCGTCGTCGAGAGAGGCGACCCCGACGGCAAGCCCATCGGCATCCTCACGGAAGGCGACTTCGTGCGTCTTCACATGCCGGCGCGCATCTGAGCGGCATGGAGTCCCTGAGCGCGCAGGACGCCGCGTTCCTCTACGTCGAGAACGAATGCAACCACATGCAGATCGCCGCGGTGGCGATCTTCGAGGGGCCGCCCCCGCCCCAGGCGGACGTCGAGGCGATGGTCGGCTCGAAGCTCGACCGGCTGCCCCGGTACCGACAGCACGTCCGGGGGGTCCCCTTCGATCTCGCGGAGCCGTACTGGATCGACGATCCGGACTTCGACCTCGCCTATCACCTTCGCCGAACGGCGCTCCCCCGCCCCGGCTCGCCGGTCGAGCTGCAGAACCTGGTCGGGCGCGTGATGTCCCAGAAGCTCGACCGCACCCGCCCGCTCTGGGAGATGTGGGTCATCGAAGGCCTCGCCGACGATCGCTGGGCCATCCTCTGCAAGACCCACCACTGCCTGGCCGACGGCGTCTCCGGCGCGGCGCTGCTCGCGACGATGCTCGAGGCGACGCCGGAGTGGGCTCCGCCCGAGCCTTCTTCGTGGGAGCCACGGCCGTCCCCGAGAACGAGCGAAGTCGTGGCGAGCGCGCTGCGTCGCGGGTGGCGGATGCCGACGCAGAGCCTGCGCGGTCTGCGACGCGCGGCGACGGCCCCCGGACGCGCCCTCGAGGAGCTCGCGGCGTTCGCCGAGGGCCTGCAGAGCTTTCGATCGCGTACGGCGGACGCCGTCGACAGCTCGATCAACGGACCGATCGGCCCGCATCGCCGGTGGCGCACGTTCTCGGTCGCGCTCGAGGACGTCCGCAGGATCCGAGCGGCCCAGGGCGGCACGGTCAACGACGTCGTCCTCGCGGCGGTCGCGGCGGGCTTCCGCCGCCTCCTCCTCTCGCGGGAAGAGGAGGTCGAGGGGCGCACGCTGCGCACCCTCGTCCCCGTCTCGACGCACACGGATGACGAGGGCGACGAGCCCGGCAATCACATTGCGGCCCTCTTCGTGGATCTCCCCCTCGACGACGCGACGCCGGCGAAGCGTCTGGCCCGGGTCCGCGCCGAGACCCGGCGGCTCAAGGAGGCGCATCAGTCCGCCGCGACCGAGGCGCTGACCGCGATCGCCGAAATGTCTCCGCCCGCGCTGCTCAGGCTGAGCGCCGGATTCGTGTCCGACCTCGAGCAACACGCGATCCAGACCGTCTCGACGAACGTGCGCGGTCCGGGGCAACCCTTCTACGCGCTCGGACGACGTCTGCTCTCGGTCGCGCCCTACGTGCCGCTCTGGGGCTCGATCCGCATGGCGGTCGCGGTCTTCTCGTACGACGGCCAGCTCGCCTTCGGCCTGACCGGCGACTACGAGAGCGCCGCGGATCTCGACGTCCTCGCGGACGGGATCGAGGCCGAGCTGGAAGCGCTGCTCGAGGGCGCCTGACCTCGACGACCAGGAGGAACTCCTTGGCCCGACCTCGTATGCGACCGTCGTTCCGGATCGTGGCTCGATGCTCGAGCGAAGCCTTGCGAGAGACGCTCGCTCGGCATCTCGCCGAGAGCCGGGGCCGCGTGGTCGGCACCCTCAAGTCGGGTCACTGCGTCCTCGAGATCGAC
>JAUIMK010000495.1 GCA_030432735.1 bacterium | reverse complement strand
GATCCGCTGGCCGGCCCGGAAGGCGTGGACGCCGGCGATCCGGAAATGGGCGCGCTCCTCGAGGGTCGGCTGCTTGCCCTCGCAGAGCCGTGCCCACATCGTCGACGTCGCGTCGTAGACGTAGGCGCGCGCCGCGGCGAGCTCCGCTTCGGCGCGACCGACCCGCGTCTGGACGAGGAGGTCGTTCTCGAGTCGGCCGCCGCCGATCGTCGTCTTCTCGCGGGCGAGCTCCACCAGCGCATCGATGGCCGCGCGCGCGAGGCCGAGGGACACGCCCGGCGTGTTCGAGATCAAGAGCCACGGGAAGGCGTAGAGGGGGCGATCGATCCTCGCGGGCTCGAAGATCGACAGCGTCCGGTCCGCGGGCACGAAGACGTCGTCGACGCTCCAGTCGTTGCTGCAGCTGCCGGTGAGTCCCGTCGTGTGCCAGTTGTCGTGGACGGTCACGTCGCTCGCCGGGAAGAAGAGCGTGCGGATGTTCGGCGGAGCGCCCTCGGCGGGCTTCGCGTCGGGATCGACGATCACGCAGCTCCCGCCGAACCACGCGGCGTGGCGGCTGCTGCTGCCGAAGCCCCAGTGGCCGGAGACGCGGTAGCCCCCCTCGACCGGGCGGGCGACGCCCTTCGGAACGAGGACACTCGCGGTGATCGTCTGGCGGTCGGCGAACATCTCTTCCGCCGTGGCTTCGGGCAGGCGCGCTGCATAGAAGCCGGTATCCGACGCGATCGTCACGATCCAGCCGACGGAGGCGTCCGCTCGCGAGAGCGTCTCCGACACCTCGAACTGCGTGATCGGATCCGCTTCCGGGCCCCCCATCGCCTCGGGCATGGCCATGCCGAAGACGCCCGCCTCACGCAGTGCGTCGACGATGCCGTCGGGCATGCGGCCGAGCTTCTCGATCTCGGAGGCGGCTTCGCGGATCGGCTCGTGGAGCGTACGGACGGCTTCGACGATCTGCTGACCGCTGCGCGGCACGGAGGAGTCGAGGGACATGGCGGGCTCCAGGCTTCTCGCTACTTCCAGGCGAAGAGCGGTTGTTCGTAGTGGGCGACGCGGGTCGGCCGCCCGTTGAGCACGACCTCGCGCATCTGGTAGAGGACGGCGGCGGTCGGACTGTGGATCAGCGTCCCGAGCATCGGGATCGAGAGCACCGGTCGGTCGCTCTCGGGGATCTCCCGGAGCACGGGCACGCCGGGCTTCTCGAGCTCGTCGAGGGGGACGACGTGGAGTCGCTCGACCTCGTCGGGATTCGGGCGTAGGGTCTGGCCGGGCTCGGACCAGCAGACGATCGGCGTCATCCGGAATCCGGAGCGCGTCGGGAAGTCGTCGAGTCGGCCGAGCACGTTCTCTTCGGAGAGCCGGAGCCCGATCTCCTCGTGGGTCTCGCGGAGCGCCGCCTCGACGGCGGTCTCGCCTTCGTCGAGTCGGCCTCCCGGGAGCGCCCACTGGCCCGCGTGGCGGCGCAGGCTGCCGGGTCTCCGGGTGATCAGGAAGCAGGCGCGGCCCTCCGCGTCGGCGGTGATGACGAGGGCGACGGCGGCGGGGCGGAGATCCGGGCGCGCGTCGGCGAGGCAACGCGGCTCGAATCCGGCGAGGTGTGAATCGACGCGGGCTCGGAGCGTGGAGTCGAAGTCGTGAACGCGGGACGGCACGGGGCGAGCATAGGCCGTTCGAGCCGGCTCGGGGTCGGGCGTTCCCGCGAGCGACGGACGCCCGAGCGGGCAGGGGATGGATCGCGTGGCGACGGTGCGGGACACGGATTGGGAAGCAGCGTGGGCGAGCGCCCGGAAGGCGCTCTCGGGCGTCACGGAAGTGCTTGTTCCCGGCGCGGGCGAGGGCGTCGAGATCGCCATCCTCGATTGGGGCGGGGACGGTCCGCTCGCGTTCCTCCACCACGCCAACGGGTTCTGCGCCGAGACCCTCGCCCCCGTCGCGCACGCGCTCCGAGATCGCTTTCGCGTCGTCGCGATGGACTGCCGGGGGCACGGCGACTCGACGCCGGTCGCGCCGGAGGGCGATGCCTATCACTGGGGCGTGCTCGCCGCCGACGTCGAACGGGCGGTGGGCGCGACGCTCGCGCGGACCGGTCACGACCGGGTGACGCTGGCGCTCGGGCATTCCTTCGGCGGGGCCCTGCTGCTCCGGGCCGCGAGTCTCGGACGGACGCCGATCGAGCGGCTGCTGCTCTGTGATCCGGTGCTCCACCGTCCGCCCGCGCCGGGCGAGACGACGGCCCATCGCGGCTCCGGCCTCGCCGACGCGACACGCAAGCGGCGCGACCGCTTC
>JAUIMK010000135.1 GCA_030432735.1 bacterium | reverse complement strand
GAGCTGACCCGGACCGCAACCGAGCATCACGCGCCCGCGCGACTGGTGGTCGAGCTGGAGGATCCGGTCCGCCACCATGAGCGGGTTGTGATAGGGCAGCGACACGACGCCGGTCCCGAGGCGGATCTGTCGCGTGATGGCCGCCGCGTGCGCGAGGAAGACCTCCGGCGAGGGGATGATCTCGTAGCCGCCGGAGTGGTGTTCCCCGATCCACGCCTCGTGATAGCCGAGCGAATCGAGGTGCTGGACGAGATCGAGGTCCCGGTGGAGCTGCTCGGTCGGGCTTTCGTCGGCGGGATGGAAGGGGGCCAGGAAGACCCCGAAGCGGAGGGGACGAGGCAGCAGGTCGGACACGGGAATCCTCCTCGGGTGCAAAGACCGGACGGAGCGATCCGTAGCACCTCGGCTCCGGAAAGCCCAACCCGTCCGGAGCGACGCGCGGCGCCGGGGAGAGCCGGCGGGGTCGGAGTCACTCTGCGGTGTAGACCGACACGCCCCGGGCGAAGGTCTCGACGATCCCGACTTCGCCCACCTGGTCGACGGGGACGTCCTCCGGATCCCGCTCGAGCACGACGAGGTCGGCGCGCTTCCCGGGCGTGATCGAGCCCTTCCGGTCCTCCTCGAAGTACTGATAGGCGGCACCGAGGGTGACCGCGTGGAGCGCCTCCTGGAAGCCGATCCGCTGGTCCGCGCCGAGCACGACGCCGTCGCGGGTCTTCCGGGCCATCGCGATCTCCATCAGGCGCATCACGTCCGGCGGCACGACCATCGCGTCGTTGTGGATCGTGAAGGGCAGGTCGCGGTCGAGGCTCGAACGCAGCGGACTGATCCGCATGGCGCGGTCGTCGCCGAAGCTCTTGCGATGCCAGTCTCCCCAGAAGAAGGGATGCGCCGCGAAGAAGGACGGGACGATCCCGAGCGCCTTCATCCGGTCGAGCTGGTCCTCTCGGGCGAGCTGCGCGTGGATCGTGACGGAGCGGTGGTCCTTCGTCTCGCCGCCGAGGCCCTCGTCGACCCCTTCGATCATCAGGTCGATCGCCGCATCGCCGTTCGCGTGGGCGAGGACGGGGATCCCCGCGTCGAGCAGCCGCTTCACGTGCTTCTTGTAGAACGCGGGCTCGACCATCGGATAGGCGACGTAGTCCGGGTCGGCGCCGGGGGGGCCCTCGTCGTAGGGCTCGGTCAGCCACGCGGTCCGACCCTGGGGCGAGCCGTCGAGCACGAACTTCACCCCCGCGACCCGGACCCCGTTCTCGTAGTCCGGCGTATATCCGAGCGCATCGAGATCCTCGGTATCGGCCTCCCCGCGGAACACAGGAAAGAGCGCGATGTCGATCGCCGGAGGGCGGAACCGCGCGAGCTTCTTGAATCCCTCGGCGACCTCGGTGCTCGACGCGCCGTCCTGGACGGTCGTGATCCCGAAGGACGCATGATAGTCGACGGTTCGTGCGAACTGCGCTGCGAACTCGCGAGGACTCGCTTTCTGCGCCGCCTCCATGATCGGCGCGAGGCCCAGGTGGGCCGCCACCTCTTCGAGGACGCCGTTCGGGATCGTCGTCCCGGGACGTCGCCGGATCACGCCGCCGTAGGGATCCTCGGTCGTCTCGTCGAAGCCGTAGTGTTCGAGCGCGAGGGAGTTCGCGGTCGCCAGGTGGCCCGAGACGTGGATCAACACGATCGGGTGCTCGCTCGAAGCGCGGTCGAGATCGTCCCGATTCGGATGGCGGTTCTCGGCGAGCAGCGAGTCGTCGTAGCCGTAGCCCGTGACGAACTCGCCCGGCGGGATCTCCAGCTCCTCGATGCGCGCCGCGAGGCCCTCGACGATGTCGTCGATCGACTCCATCGGTCCGACCGGCGGCGACGAAGCGTTCAGCATGCCGAGGAACCCGATCGCCATGCTGAAATGGCCGTGCGCGTCGATGAAGCCCGGGACGAGCGCGCGATCACCGAGCTCCACGATCCGCGTATCCGGACCGACGAGCGCGGCGACGTCGTCGCGCGCGCCGACGCCGACGATCTCCTCGCCGTCGACCGCGACGGCGGTCGCGCCCGCGGTCGACGCGTCGACGGTATGGATGTGCTCCCCGTAGAAGACGACGTCCGCGTAGGGTGACGGAGAAGCGAAGGGCCCCCCGGCGCAGGCCACGACGAAGATCGAGGCCGACGCGAGCGCGGCGAGCATCGGGACCGGGCGAAGCATGCATCTCCTCCTTGCGCGGAAGCGGCGCCGCGCGTGGCTTGCGAGCATAGCCACGCGGGGCGAGGGCGCTTGCGATCCGGCGTCCGCGGTTCGATGATCCCCATTCGTCCCGATTCGCCCGAGAGGAGGCGCATGGCCCCGTACCGCGAACGTCCCGATTGGCTCCGCCGACTCAACGCGTTCGGTGCCGCGACCAATGCCGCAGCGGGCCTCGTTCCGCTCGACCCCGACGAGCTGCTCGCCCTCGCGCGTTCGACCACCGGACTGGAAGTGATCGGGGACGAAGCCTGGCTCGAGACCTATCGCCGCATGGTCGGCGCGATCGACGGCGAGTCCCAGGCGAACCTGATCGGCCGATTCCTGGCGCGCGCCGAGATCCTCCGCGTGCTCCAGACGCGGCTCCGGCTCGTCGACGCGTGGGCGAAGGAGCCGGCGATCCTCGAAGAGCCGATCGATCGACCGATCTTCGTGCTCGGCGCGCCGCGAACCGGCACGACGATCCTGCTCGAGCTCCTCGCCCTCGATCCCGGGCTCCGCGCGCCGCTCGCCTGGGAAGCCCACCATCCGCTGCCCCATGGCGAGTTCGTCGAGCGGGACTCGCGGCGCCTCCTCGCCGAGTCCGAGCAGGAGCTGTGGATGGAGATGCAGCCCGAGTTCGCGACGCTCCACGAGATGGGCAGCGACCTGCCCTGCGAGTGCGTCCACTTCCTGTCCCTCGAGTTCGGGGGGCCCTACTGGCTCATGCACTATCGGGTCTCGGGTTTCACCGCGTGGTCGATGACCCGGCCGGAGATCGTTCCGCGGACCTACCAGCTCCATCGCCGATTCCTGCAGACGCTCCAGCACGGAGAGGAGCGCAAGCCCTGGCTCCTCAAGTCCCCGGCCCACCTGGCCACGATCGAGGGACTCTTCGCGGAATACCCCGACGCGATCGTCGTCCATACCCACCGCGATCCCCGAAAGTTCGTGGGTTCCGCAGCGAGCACGACGGCGATGATCCAGTGGCTGCGGTCGGAGGCGGTCGACCCCGCACTCCACGGCCAGCTCGCCCTCGGCGGCTTCAACATGATGCTGAACGGCGTGAAGGATCTCCGGAAGGCCGGCCAGATCCCGGACGACCAGATCATCGACAGCCACTTCTCCGACCTGATGAAGGATCCCGTCGCCGCCCTCCGGAAGATCTACGAAGCGGCGCACCTCGACTGGCCGGATGGTCACGCCGAGCGGATCACCGCCTATCTCCGCGACAAGCCGAAGGGCAAGCACGGCGCCCATGCCTACAGCCTCGAGGAGTATGGACTGGACGAGGCGACGGTGGACGCCGCCTACGCGGACTACGTCGCGCACTACGGGATCGAGCAGGAAGGCTGAGCCGGCTCCCGAGCGCGTCGGCCGAGCGACGAGCCACGCGCGCGCGGATCGCTACCGTGTCCGCCGCGGCCGAATCGAATGGCGCCCGCCGCGTCGCCGACCGGAGCCCCACGTCATGCAGCTCGATCTCCTCATCCGCCAGGCCGAACTCGTCGACGGAACCGGCGGCGCCCCACGCCGCGCGGACGTAGGCGTCCGTGACGGCCGCATCGAAGCGATCGCCGACGCGGGCGCGGTCGAGACCACGAACGCCGCCGAAGTGATCGAGGCCGAGGGCCTCGTCGTGACCCCGGGCTTCATCGATCCGCATACCCACTACGACGGGCAGGCGACCTGGGACGATCGCCTCGCTCCCTCCGCCGACCATGGCGTCACGACCGTGGTGATGGGCAACTGCGGCGTCGGGTTCGCGCCGGTCCGCCCCCACCACAAGGACGTCCTGATCGACCTGATGGAGGGGGTCGAGGACATCCCGGGCGCGGCGCTCCACGACGGCATCCAGTGGGCCTGGGAGAGCTTCCCCGAGTACCTCGATGCACTCGCCTCGAAGCCACGCGCCGTCGAGGTCGCGACCCAGCTTCCCCACGGCGCGCTCCGCACCTACGCGATCGGTGACGAAGGCCTCGTGAACGGCCCCGCGACCGACGCCCAGGTCGCCGAGATGGCGCGGCTCGCGGCGGAGGCGGTCGAGGCGGGCGCCCTCGCCTTCTCGAGCAACCGCATCACGCTCCACACCTCCACGAGCGGCGAGGCGGTCCCCGGAACCTTCGCGGAATCCCGCGAGGTGAACGCGATCCTGCAGGCCGCCCGGAAGGACGGCCGCGGCCTCTTCCAGGTCGTGCCCGCCGGCTTGATGGGCGAGGACCCGGACGGCTTCCGCCGCGAGCTCGCCTTCTACCGTCGGGTCAGCCTCGACACCGGCTGCACCGTCCTCTTCACCATCGCGCAGAACAACGTCCAGCCCGAGCTCTGGCGGGAGCTCTTCGACATGGCGGACGCCGCCAACGCCGACGGCGCGAAGCTCGTGCCCATGACGATCAACCGGCCGGGGGGCCTGCTCCTGTCGTGGGACACGTTCCATCCCTTCCTCGACAAGGCGAGCTTCGTCGAGATCGCCGGACTCCCGCTGGCCGAACGCGTCGCGGCGCTCCGCGATCCCGCGCGCAAGAAGCGGATCCTCGAGGAGCCGCGACAGACGCCGATGTACGAGCACGCCGCGACGATCATCCTGAGCAGCCTGGGAAGCACGTTCCTGCCGACGACGGACGAGCTCCTCGAGCCCGACCCGGCGCGCTCCCTCGGTCGCGCCATCGAGGCGCGCGGGGTCGAGCCGTTGGACGGGGTCTACGACGCGCTCTGCGAGGCCGCGGAGCAGCCCGACGGGCCGGGCTTCCTCAACGTCTTCATGGGCAACTACGCCGACGGCGACCTCGGCGCGGTCCACGAGATGCTGAATCATCCCGGCACGCTCGTCGGCGGCGGCGACGGCGGCGCCCACGTGACCGTCATCTGCGACGCGAGCTACCCGACCTACATGCTCGAGCACTGGGTGCGCGACCGGAAACGCGGCGACCGGATTCCGCTGGCGCAGGCGGTGCGGATGCTCACGAGCGATCCCGCCGACCTCTTCGGCATGAAGGACCGCGGTCGCGTGGCCCGCGGTCTGCGCGCCGACCTCAACGTGATCGACCTCGACCGCATCGCCCTCGCGACACCGCGAGTCGAGCACGACCTGCCGAGCGGCTCGCCGCGCCTGCTCCAGGCGGCGAAGGGCTACGTCGCCACGATCTGCGGCGGAAAGGTCACCTGCCGCGACGGCGTCGACACGGGGGCACGGCCCGGCGGGCTCTACCGGGGCTGATCCCTCGGATCGCGGGCGGCCGAGCGGGTCGCGGCGCCGAGCCCATGCGCGCGGTGCGTTCCGGTCGGGGTCGCGTGCGGAGGCCTCGCCCCGCGCGATCCGGGCCTCAGCGCCGCCAGAACGCCGGCAGCACGAGCGCGATGATCGAGAAGAACTCCAGGCGGCCGAGCCACATCAACAACACCATCGTGAGCTTCTGCCAGTCGGCGAAGGCCGCGAAGTTCTCGGTCGGCCCGGCGCCGGCGAGCCCCGGGCCGATGTTCGACACCATCGCGAGCGACGCGGTCCCCGCCGTCAGCGGGTCGACGTCGCCGACCGAGAGGGCGATCGCGCCGGCGCCCCAGGCGAGGAACCAGAGCAGGAGCAGCGCCGCGACCGCCCGCGCGGAGGACTCGGGAATCGTTTCGTCTCCCACGGCGATCGCGATGACGGCGTTCGGACTGAAGGTGAGCCGCACTTCCCGGAGCGCGAAGCGGATCCCCACGATCATGCGGATGAGCTTCGCGCCCCCCGACGTCGAGCCGGCGCAGGCGCCCGCCACCATCAGCGACACCAGCACGGTCTGGGACCAGCTGGGCCAGGTCGCGAAGTCGTCGGTCGAGAAGCCCGTCGTCGTGATGATCGACGCGACCTGGAATGCCGAATCGAGCAGCGTCCGGGCGAAGTCGCGCGGCAGGTCGTCGAGGACGAGGTCGAGGAGGATCGCGACCGTCGCCAGGCCGGCGAGCACCAGGTAGAGGCGAAGCTCCGCGTCGTGCAGGACGCTCCGGCCCCGTCCGGCGAAGGCCGCGTGGTAGAGCGAGAAGTTCACGCCGGACGCGAGCATGAAGACCAGGATGACCACCTGGAGCGGGGTGGCGAGCGCGCCGACGGAGGCGCCGTAGGGAGAGAAGCCGCCGGTCGAGACGGTCGAGAACGTGTGCGTCAGCGCGTCGAAGATCGTCGCGCCGAGAACGAGCATCACGGTGATCTGGAGCGCCGACAGCGCCAGATAGAGCCGGAAGAGCGCGAACGCCGTCTGGCGCACCCGCGCGTGCAGGATCTCGGTCTTGGGTCCCGGAACCTCGAGCTTGAAGAGCATCCGCGCGCCCGGACCGAGCTCCGAGAGGAGCGCGACGAAGAGGACCACGATCCCGATCCCCCCGAGCCACTGCGTCATGCTGCGCCAGAAGAGCAGCGCGCGGGGTACGGATTCGATGTCCTCGAGAATCGACGCGCCGGTCGTCGTGAAGCCGGAGGCCGATTCGAAGAGCGCGTTCATCGGATCGGGGATGGCGCCGCTCACGACGAAGGGGATGGCGCCGAAGATGCCCGCGACCAGCCACGCGCCGACGACGACGAGCACGCCCTCGCGTCGATAGAGCTCACCGTCGTCCCGTCCCCAGAGACGCGCGAACGTGCCCGCGGCGAAGCAGGCCGCGACGCCCGCCGCGAGTCCGCCGAACGCCGGCCGGTCGAAGGGGAAGAGGCACCAGAGCATCGGAAGGATCTGCGCAGCCCCGATCGACCAGAGCACGAGACCGAGGATCCTGACGACGCGGCGAAGGTTCAACGCTCCCGCCTCACACGTCGTCCGAGCCGGGGAAGAGCAGGCGCACGACGTCGATCTCGTTGCGGTGGACGAAGAGGATCACGCGATCACCGACGCGGAGGATCGCGTCGCCCCGCGGAATCATCGCCTTTCCGTCGCGCAGTACGCCGGCGACCAGGATCCCCGCCGGCGCCTGGACGTGGCGCAGCTCTTCGTCGACCACCGGGCTCGCGGCGTACACGGTCCGCTCCACGTACTGGGCCTGACCGCCCTCGAAGGTGATCACGTGCGACGAGTAGCCGGACTCGATGTAGTCGACGATCTGCTTGGCAGCGACGTTGCGCGGCGACACGATGTCCAGGGACTCGAACCTCGCCCAGAGGTTCGAGGTCTCCGTCTTCTGGACGAGGGCCGTCAGCTCGGTCACCCCGAGCTCGCGCGCGATCAGGCAGGCCATCAGGTTGGTCTCGTCGTTCCCGGTGAGCGCGATGAAGGCCGCCGCATCGCGGACGCCTTCCGAAGCGAGCAGGGAAGCGTCCGTCACGTCGCCGTGGACGACGTTCAGGTGCGGGAAACGCGCGGCGATCTTCTCCGCGCGGGTGCGGTCCTTCTCGAAGAGCTTGATCCGTCCCGCTTGCGACGCGAGTGCCTCGATCACCGCGGCCGCCGTGTCTCCGCCGCCCGCGATCACCGTGAATCCCGCGCGCTTGCGCTGGCGGCTCACGCGCCGCTCGAGCTCGCCGAGCGCCTCGGGCGTCCCGATCACGAGGACTTCGTCCCCCGGCTGCGCGCGATCGCTGCCACGCGGGACCGTCACCGAGCTCTCGGAGACGAACGCAAGCACCAGCGTGTCCCGCGGCAGGCGAACGTCGCGCAGCGCGCGTTGGGCGAGGACCGAGTCCTCCTCGACGGCGATGCGCCGCACCTGGAGCTCGCCCGACGCGAGGTACTCGATGTCGAGCGTGTTGTACCCGAGCACCCGATTCAGGATCAGCGTCGTCGTCAGGAGCTGCGTCGAGAGGAGCAGATCCGCCTGGAAGGCCTTTTCGTAGACGCGACCGAAGCGCGTGATGTCCTCGGAGGAGTGCACGCGAACGACCGACCGGGGCGCGCCCAGCGTCTTCGCGAGCAGCGAGGCCGCGAGGTTGGCGGAATCGGACGAGCTCGCCGCGACGAAGAGGTCACAGCCCGCCACGTCGGCGGCGGTCAGCGCCGGCACCTCGCTGCCGTTGCCCAGCACGAAGGCGACGTCGAGCTGCTCCTCGACGATCCGCTGCTTGTCGGGATCCTCGTCGATCACCACGACGGCGTGGCCGTCCGACGAGAGACGTCGCGCCAGGAAGCTGCCGACCTCCCCGGCGCCCATGATCACGAACCTTCGCTGCTTCACGATCGAGCCCTGCTCCACCCCGACGTACGGCCGCGGCGGCGGTCGACGCCGGAGAGGATAGAGCGCGACCGGTGAACGTCGAGGTCACCGGGGTCCGGGCGCGCGTTCCTCGCACGCGATCCGATCGGGCCGCCTGGCGGGCCGGCCCGCCCGGGAGGCCCGGGGACCGATCCGACGGGCGTCGCCTGCCGGTCGCTAGAACCGATCCGCCGTCGGCCCGATCCGGTCGACGATCGGGGCGAGCTTCTCGACGTCGAAGTCGTACCACTCGGCGGCGTTGATCCCGAGGATGTTCGCGATGTCGTCTTCGGGGAGCCCCTCGAAGGCGGTGTCGACCTTCTCCTCGGTCGAGGGCCAGGTGCCTTCCGGGTGCGGATAGTCCGTGCCCCACATGAAGCTCTTGACCCCGATGTTCTCGCGGTCGAGGGCTTCCTTGCGCGTGACCATGGAGCCCACCCGGACGTTCCGCCGGAAATACTCCGACGGCTTCATCGAGAGGTGGCTCACGTAGTCCCCGAGCTTCTGCTCCTTCGCGGAGTGCTCGAAGTGCCAGTCCCAGATCCCGAGCTGGTGCGGAACCCAATCCGCCATGCCCTCGGTCGTCGAGACCTTGAGCTTCGGGAACTTCTCGAAGACGCCGCCCCAGATCAGGAACGTGAGCGGCCGCGCGACGAACCAGAGCACCTCCGAGAGGTAACAGCCCATCCCGCCGCGACGCATCTCCTCGCCGGTCTTCGGCGGCCAGGTCCCGAAATACTCCTCCTGCGGCGCCGGTCCCGAGTGATAGTTCACGACGAGGCCGAGGTCCTCGCAGACCGCCCAGAAGGGGTCGTAGCAGGGATCGTTGTAGGGCGGGTGGTCGTTCCACAGCACCGGGATCATGACCGAGCGCATGTCCTGCTCGCGCGCCCACTTCGCCTCCGCGATCGCCTCGTCGATGTCCCACATGAGCGGAACGACCGCGACGCCGCAGCGCCGCTCCGGCGCCATCTGGCAGAACTCCGCCAGCCAGCGGTTGTGGGCCCGCGCGCCGACCCACTGCAGCTCGGGATCCACGTCCTTCGTCGGTAGCCCGAGGCCCGCGCCGAAGGGCGGCGAGTTCATCTCGGTGATGCCGTCCGGGAAGAGCACCTCCGCCGCGACGCCGTCGTCGTCGCAGACCTTGATCCGCGCGTCGTGGTCCCACGCGCCGGTCAGCTCGTACTCGTGCCCCTCTCGCCACTTCTCGTTGATGTCGGCGATCAGGAACATCTTCTCGGCTTCCCGGGTCTGCTCGATCTGGACCTTCAGCGCCGCGTCGAAGACGTCGCGGTACTTCGCATCGACGTAGGGGCGATAGTGCTGGGGCTGCGGCCCGGCGTGGCCGTCGGACGAGATGGCGAGGAAGCGCTTCATGGGTGCTCCTTGGGAATTCGTGCGGGAGGGGCGTACGGGGCGTCGGAGGCGTCGCGGGCGTCTACTCGACGCGCTCGCGCATCTCGTCGATGTTCGGGATGTCCCCGACACCGTAGCCCGGCATGATCTGGTTGTAGCCCTGGTGCCGACCGATCAGCTCGCTCGCGCGCGGGCCGTAGTGCTGGACGTAGATCGTGCGTCGGCGATCCGAACCGGTCGGCGGCGGACCGGCGTGCAGGCCGCAACCGAAGTGGACGGTCGCGTCGCCCGGCTCCGCCACGATCGGCACCAGCGGATAGCGCTCGGGCGTGATCTGCGAAGGCACGTTGTGATAGGCCTTGCCCCAGCTCCCGGCCATCATGTGGAGCTGGGAGCTCGACGGGCCCGCCGCGTCGACCTGGATCCCGACCAGCACGCAGGGACAGGTCGTATGGCAGGCGCCGAAGCCGCAATCCGAGTGGTACTCGAGGTTGGCGTAGCCGGACGCGTCCGCGAGGAGCCCCTCCTTCTTCACGACCGCGAGGATGCCCTCGATCCGGTCTGGGACCGGCACGACGTCTTCCTTCGAGAGCGCGACGAGGGCCCGCGTCCGCGGGTGGTCGTAGAGCGCTGCGATCGCGTCCGACTGCTCGGACAGGTAGGTCAGTCGGTACGGGAAGCGGTCACCCTCGGCATCCGTCGCCCACCAGGAGTAGAGGTTGCCCTCCGTCGACTCGGCGATCACGCGATCGAGCTCGCTTCCGAGCGTCGCGATCAGGGCCGGCTCGTAGGCGCGCCGCACGACGAGGAATCCGGTCTGCCGCAGAAAATTCGACATCTCCTCGGGGTCGTCGTCGACCTCGAAGCTCCGATGCAGATCGAGGGGATCGCCCGAAAGGTCGCGGAACCGGATCCGCGCGGGGTCGTAGATCGGACGACCGGAGTACATGCAGCGGATCGCCGGCTCCCAGTCGTCCCAGGTCTCGAAGTCGCCACGCACGAATCGAACCGCGTTGCTGAAGAGAAGGCCGTAGCGGGTCCGGTACTCGTAGAGATAGTCGAGCCAGGACTCGTGATCGACGATCTCGAGGATCGTCCGCGCGTCCTTCGCCCGACCGGGCTCGACGAGGACCCGGCCATCGCGCCAGCGGTAGGTATAGAAGCGACCGTCGGACAGACCGATCGAGATCGGCGCCCTGCCCTCGACGTCCCAGGCGACCTGCTCGTTCACGCCCTCTTCGAGGCGCTTCGGGAGCGTCTCCTGGTGGAAGACGTCGAAGTCGACCCAGGGGAGCCCGGCTCCCCGATAGGTCCCGAAATGGGTGTCCCGTCCGATCTCTTGCGGTGCCGCCATCGCCTGCCCTCCTCGCTCAGTCCTCGTCTAGCGTGCTCCGCGCACCAGCCGACCCGGGCGCGCGCCCGTGTCCTCGCCGTCCTTCCGCGTGATCTCGCCGGACACGATCGTGTAGTCGTAGCCCTCGGCCTTCTGGAGCAGGCGTCGCCCGCCCGCCGGGAGGTCGTTCACGAGCTTGATCGAGCGCAGCTTCAGATGGTCGAAGTCGATGACGTTGAGGTCCGCCTTCTTGCCGACTTCGAGGGTGCCGCGGTCGGTCAGGCCGAAGAGCTCCGCCGTGTCCTTCGTCTGCTTCTTGACGACCCGCTCGAGCTCGATCTTCTCCCCGCGACTGCGGTCCCGCGCCCAGTGCGTCAGCAGGAAGGTCGGGATCGAGGCGTCACAGATCATCCCGCAGTGGGCGCCACCGTCCGAGAGACCCGACACGCAGTAGGGATGCGTGATCATCTCGCGGATCACGTCGTGGTTGCCGTCGACGTAGTTGAAGATCGGCATCATCAGCATGTTCGTGCCGTCGCCCGCGGCGAACGCGTCGTAGGCGGCCTCGAGCGGCGGGACGCCCTGGGCTTCGGCGATCGCGGCGACGGAACGATCCGGGGTCGGCTCGTAGTCCGGCGGATCCCCGATCACGTAGAGGCGATGCAGCATCATCGCGATCATGTCCGACATGCCGTCGAAGAGGTTGTTCGGATCCGCGGGCAGGTTCTCCTCGGAGAGGATCGCCGCCTTGTTGGCGGGATCCTGCATCGCCGCGGCAACCGCTTCGATCGAATCGTTCTCCTCGACGATCCGCTTGAAGGTCGGGCGGCGCGCGAAGGGGTGATGGGTCTGGAGGCCGATCATCAGCCCGAAGGGACGCGCCGCGATCTGCGGGTAGAGCTGCGCCCCGTCGTCCGCCGCCTGGATCGACTCCTGCATGATCTCGCGCCAGAGGTTCGGCTCCGTCTCGTTCTGGAGCATCGCAAAGGTCACCGGCCGTTCGATCTCGGCCGAGAGCTTCTTCATCCACTCGACTTCCTTCTTGGCGTTGACGAGGTCCTGACCGTCGGCACCCGCCGGAGCGAGCTCGAAGACGCCCGCGCCGGCGTCCTTGAGCGCGAGACCGAGCCCGAAGAGCTCGTCCTCGGCGGCGAAGGTCCCGGGGACGGGCTCACCGTCCATCGCGCGATGCCCGAGGACGCGGCTCGTCGAGACGCCGAGGGCACCGGCTTCGATCGCCTCCTTCGTGAGGCGGCGCATCTCGGCGATGTCCTCCGGCGTCGCCGGCTCGTTCTTCGCGCCCCGCTCGCCCATCACGTAGGCGCGGAGC
>JAUIMK010000494.1 GCA_030432735.1 bacterium | reverse complement strand
GGTTCGGGGAGGTGCTCCGCCAGGTACGCGCGGATCCTCGCGTCGTCGCCTTCGCTCACGAGGTCGGTGAAGAATCGGATCCGATCGCCGTCGAACTCGACCCGCTCCGTTCCGCCGAAGACGAGGTCGGGCTTGCCTTCGAGCCGATAGGTCCCGCGCCATTCGAAGGTCACGGTGTCCCCGTCGACCCGCGGCGCGCCCCGGAGCTCGGTCCGCCGCGCGTCGAAGCGACGATCGAGGCCGTCGACGCTCGCCTTCAGCTGGGCGAGCACCGCGTCACGCCCCTCCCACCGACCGCCGAGGGGCGGCCCGCCGGTGACCTCGTAGACCGCATCGTCGGTCAGGAAGGATCCGAGCCGGGTCCAGTCGTCGTCGACGTAGGTCTTCTCGAAGGCCGCGGCGAACTCGATGAAGCGTTGGATCAGGTTCAACGGGGGCTCCTGCGCGGGCGCGCGGGACTCGGCGGCGAGGGTAGCAGCCGGTCGGGTCGGGCCGCGATCACGGCAGGAGCGTGAAGCCGGCGATCGCCGAAGCCAACGCGGATGCGATCGCGGCGCCCGCCGCGAGCCGATGGACGTCCCGCGCTTCCGGGTCACCGTTCGCGAGGGCGCGACCGCTCCAGGCCGTCCAGAGGAAGAGCCCGAGGACGATCACGCCGAGCACGAAGTGGAAGCTGTCGAGCGCGTCGCGCTCGCGCAGGTAGAGCATCGAAGGCGGCCCGCCGACGAAGCCCAGGACGACCATCGCGATCGCGAGCTTCCCGAAGCGCAGATGCCGCGCCCGGAGTCCGCGCCCCGGCGGCTGCCCCTTCAGCCGTCTTCGCCGGATTTCGAGCCCGAGCCGCGCCGTCGCGATCGCCGCCGCGATCGAGGCGACCATCCACACCGGGTGGGCGAAGGCGAGGACGCGCTGCCAAGTCTCCATCGCCGGGATGCCCTCGCCGCTACTCGATCTTGTGGACCGCGTCGGGCGGCAGGTTCCCGATCAGCGTCTGCATCGCCTTCTCGAGGTAGCTCCCGTCCCGGGACTCGAGGGTCAACATCACGCGGTAGTGCTCCTCGTTGATCCGCGGATAGCTGCCGAGCATGAGCTCCGGAAATTCGCGGAGCAGCGCGTTCAGGATCTCGGCGATGTCGCTCTCCGCCGGCCTCACGTAGAGCTTCTTCAGCTGGAAGGGCACGCCGCTGAAGCGGTCGGAGAGGGAGTGGAACTTCTTCTCGAAGAGCTCCGGGATCCCCGGGAAGATGTGCACGTTCTCGACGATCACGACCGGGAACCAGAGCCCGCCGACGTCGATGATCTCGGCGCCGGTCGGAATGATCGCCATCTTCTTCATCGCGTCGTTCAGCGGCTTGTCCGAATAGCGCGCCATCCGATCGACCATCGACTGGTTCATCTCGAGGTCGCGCCCGAAGGCCTTCGCGATCCCGTCCATCGTCATGTCGTCGTGGGTCGGGCCGATCCCGCCGGACGTGAAGACGAAGTCGAAGCGCTCCGACATGTCCCGGGTCTCGCGGGCGATCAGGTCGATGTCGTCGGGAATCGTGAGGATCCGCTCGAGATCGACACCGAGCTTGCGCAGCTCCACGGCCAGGAAGGCCGAGTTGGTGTCGCGTACCTTGCCCGAGAGGATTTCGTTACCGATGACGAGGAGCGCCGCGGTGGACATGGCGGGGAGCGTAACCCAGCCCGACGGGGCCCGGTCGTCCCCAGAGGAGCCGTCCGCCGGATGCGATTCCATTCCCTAGACTCCTGCGTCATGCGTTGCCGCGTTCGATTCCTGCCTTCGGAGAAGGAGCTCGAGTTCGAGGCCGGGGAGATGACCCTCCTCGAGGCGACCCGCGCCGCGGGTCTGCCGATCGCGAGCGCCTGCGGCGAGAACGGGGCCTGCGCGCGCTGCGGCCTCGAGATCGTCGAGGGGGCGGACGGAATCGAGGCCGCCTCCGCGCGAGAAGTGCGCATCAAGGAACGCAACCGGATCGACGCCACGCTGCGCCTCGCCTGCCGGGTCCGGCCGCGCGGCGACATGACCGTGCGCGCGGCGTACTGGTAGGCGGGAGGAGCCAGGATGAGCCAGCTCCGCCGAGCCCTCCTGATCGTCGATCACGGCAGTCGCAGCGCGAGCGCCAACGCGACGCGCGCCGACTTCGCTCGGCGCGTCGCGGACGCGCGACCGGACTGGCGGGTCGCCCACGCGCACATGGAGCTCGCCCAGCCCGACGTGCCCTCGGCGATCGATGCCCTCGTCGCGGACGGCGTCTTCGAGATTCGCGTGCACCTGCATTTCCTGGGACGCGGCTACC
>JAUIMK010000134.1 GCA_030432735.1 bacterium | reverse complement strand
TATCACCGGCCAGATCGCCGGCTGTGCGAAGCCCAGCCCGTAGCGCGGCAGATAGGCGGGAAGATCGGTGTGATAGGAAGCGACGAGCGGCAGACCGAGCGCACGCGCCGCGAACGATCCCAGGACACCGAGGCTCGCGGGCCCGACCACATGGACCACGTCCGGGCGGTACTTGAAGAGCTCCCAGAGGATCCGGGGATCCGGGTGGGTGATCTGCAGTCCGGGGTAGAGAGGAAGCGGCATGCCGGCGATCTGCACCACCTTGACGCCGCGATAGTTGTTCTGTGCGTGGAGCGGGCCGAAGACCCGGACGTCGTGCCCCTCGTCGAGGAGCCGGTCGATCGTGTGCCGCAACCGATTCGTGATGCCGTCGATCTTGGGCAGGAAGACTTCGGAAAAGATGGCGATTCGCATGTCTGGTAGGCACCCCCCCGAGTGATGAGGTGATTCTACGAATCCATCGGCTCGAACCGGCGGCGGCCCGGGGACGTTGACTGCACGCTTCCGTGTCGCGTCCACGGCCTCGCCGCCCGGCTGGCGGGCATCCGCCGCCCTCCCGCCATCTCCGTCACCGGATCGTCACCTGCGGACCGAACGGGCGGATGTGGTGCGCTGTATACTCTCGCGTCACCGGGATCCAAGGGGGGGACCGGCGCGATCGCCCCGCCGACCCGGCCCGGAATCGACCAGCAGCCAGGAGTCGATCAACCATGCCCGCACGCGGACGCAGACTCGCTGCCCTCGTTCGACACGGACACTTTCCGCGTCCGGAGGGCGTCGCGAGCGCCCATCTCCCGCTTCCGCTCAGCCCGGAAGGCCGCGGTCACGCGCGCGACGCGGGGCTGCAGATCGCCCGGGTCGCGAACGAGCAGGGCATCCGGCTCGACGAGACGATTGAATCCTCTCAGCTCCTCCGCGCGCACGAGACCGCGACGGTGATCGCCGAGACGCTCACGCGGGAGACCGACGGGGCCTTCGAGGTCGTCGATCGCGACGACATGCTCGAACGGGGCCTCGGCAGCTGCGCGAATCTCCGCTTCGACGAGATCGAGGCGTTGCTCGCCGTCGACGAGCGCCTCGATCCGCTGCCGGAGGATTGGCGGCGCATCCCCGACTTCCGCCTTCCGGTCCCCGGCGCCGAGAGCCAGATGGAGGCGGGGCGGAGGACCGCCGCCCGAATCGACGGCAGCCTCGCTGCGATGCCCGAGGGTCCCGAAGACCGGATGCGCATCTTCGTCGCCCACGGCGGATGTCTTCGCCACGCCGCCGTCGTGAAAGGGGCGCTCCCGATCGAGCGCGTCACGCAGGTCACGATGGACTACGGCCAGGTCGTCGCGATGGAGCGGCTGCCCGATGGGACCTGGCGCCGCGCGATCGGTGAGTGGAAGGAACGCATCCCCTCGACCAATCCGTCCGAGGCCTCGCCCGAAGGAGCCGCCCCACGATGAGTGCCGTCGCCGACTACCTCACGCGCAACTTCCTCAGCCAGAAGGAGCTGGCCGAGAAGGAGGCCTCGCGTCCCGACACCGCAGCGCGTCACTTCGGCATCCCGCGCCCGGCACGCTTCGAGAGCTGGGCGGCCGGCGGGACGCACGATCTCCGCGAGGGACCGAACGCGGACAGCCCCTCCGACCAGGCGCTCTGCGACTACCTGCAGGGTCGCGCCTGGGTCGCCCCGGAGGTGCCGGTCTGCTTCCTCACCGACCTCCACGCGGACCGCGAGGCCTTCTGGCGCAGCCTCTGCGTCGCCGGGCTGGTCGAGTTCGACGGTGGTCCCGAGACCCCCCTCGAGCAGGTCCCGGACGCGTCGTTCCGGCTGACGGATTTCGGCTCGCAGACGCAGTTCGTCGTCGGCGGCGATCTCTTCGACAAGGGACCGGCCAACCTGCCCCTGCTCGACGCGATCAGCACCTTCCGCGATCTCGGCCCGAGCTTCACGCTGCTCGCGGGCAACCACGACGTGCGGACCTTCCTCGGCGTGCGCTTCGCCCAGGAGCAGGACCCGCGGCTGGCGCACCTCTTCGTGCGGATGGGCAAGAAGACGATGACGCTCTTCCGCGAGCTCTTCGAGCGCGAGGTGGCGGGCGGCGACGGCGGGGCGCGCCTCTCGGACGACGAGGTCCGCGCGCGCCTCTTCCCGCAGGAGAGCTGGTTCGACGACTTCCCGCGCGTCGCGGAGGGCCTCGTCCCGCCCGCGCGGATCGCGAAGGAGCTGCGGCGCGTGCGCGAGAAGATGGGCGAGCTCGAGGAGCGCTGCCGCAGCTTCGGCATGGGGCTCGGCGACGTCTACGCGACCCTCGAGCGGGCGGAGGCCCACTTCCTCGCGCCCGAAGGACGTTATTTCTGGATCTTCGACTCGATGCAGATCGCCCACCGGGAGGGCTCGCTGCTCTTCTGTCACGCCGGCGTCGACGACGTCGCTGCGCGGTGGCTCGCCCACGAGGGCATCGAAGGCGTGCGGGAGCGCTTCCGCGTGGCGCTCGCGGATGCGCCCTTCGAGCTCTACAACGGCTCCCTGGGCAACATGTTTCGAACCAAGTATCGCGAGCTCGATCTCCCCCTCACGGAGACGGGACTGCGGGATCTCCACCGCGTCGGCATCCACGCGATCGTGCACGGACACCGCAACGTGTTCCTCGGGCAGCACATGAACTTCCGCCGGGGCATGCTGAACTTCGCCTGCGACGCGTGCGTCGACCGGAACACGCGCCGGGTCGAATCCCTCGCAGGAGAAGGCAGCGCGGCCACGATCATCGCGGACGACGGGACGATCTACGGCCTGAGCTCGGACCACCCGGCGGTCAAGGTCTTCGACCCGACGCTCTACGGCGGCTGGGTCACCTGCGCCTGACGCTCGGCCCGAGGGGGCGCCTAGCGACGTCTCGTCCGACACCGTCGTGTGAAGTTCGTGAAGATCGTGAATGCGGGAAGCGGCCGGGAGAGCCCGCTTCCCTGCGTTTCACGCGGATTGTGCGTTTCGTCCTCCTGCCATTCCCGTTAGACTGGTGACAGGAGGCCCCCCCCATGCCCAACCACGCCCCGAATGGCGGCGTCGCCGAGACCGCTGTATCGCTGTCCGCCGGCGCCGAACCGATCCAGCCCGCGCCCGACGCCGACTCGGAGACGAGCCACGGCGAAGACGCCAAGCGTTCTGCGAAGGACGAGGCGCGCAAGGCCGAGAAGCAGGCGCGCAAGGCGGCGCGCGAGCAGGAGAAGATCGCCCGCGCCGAGGCCAAAGAGGCCGAGAAGCAGCGCAAGAAGGCGAACGAGAAGACCGAGGCCGCCGTCGTCGAGAAGGCGGCCAAGGCCCGGAGCGCTTCGGAGGAGGATTCCGAGTCCTCCCGCCCGTCGAAGCCGAAGGGTCGGAAGCTTCGCTTCGAGGGCTCGATGGATCGCGAGGAGGTCGCCAGCTACCTCGAAGCCATCACCAAGGGCCTGCGGAAGGGCAGCATCCATTTCCGGCAGGGTGAAGACGGAATCGAGCTCACGCCGAACGAGCGCGTCGCCCTTTCCGTGAAGGTCTCTTCGAAGGGGGACGCCCAGCGCCTCGCCCTCGAAGTCGAGTGGGACGACGAAACGTCACCGGAACTCGCGATCGTCGTCGGCTGATCCAGCCTACGCTCGAGCGGGTCCGACCGCCCTTTCGCGTTCGGCCCGCTCCTCGCCGTGTCCGCCGTCCATACCCCGCGCCGCCTCGATGCATCGCCTCGAACCGCCTCGAAGAAAGACCTCGTTTCCATGAAGGACAAGTCGAATCAGTTTCGACACGAGTCGCTCCAGGACTCTCATGCCATCGTCAAGTATCTGCATGCCCTCGCCGAGGGCGTCGAGAAGGGCACCCTCCAGTTCCGCGACGAACAGGGCGAGATCGTCCTCGAGCCGGGGGGCATGATCCGCTTCGGCCTCGAGGCCCAGAAGAAGTCCGACCGCTATGCGCTCTCGCTGAAGATGAGCTGGAAGCAGCGGTCGGAGAAGAAGCGCGACCCCGGCCCGCTCCGCATCAACGGACACAGCGAAGAAGAAGGCGAAGCGGCGGCCCCGGACCCCGCCTTCCCCACGCCCAAGTAGTCGGCGATGCTCTCCACGGGCGAGGTCGACGAGAATCTCCACTTCCTGATCCTCGAGGTGATCCGTCAGGTCGAGCGGACGCGGACCTACCTCCGCCGTCCGTCCGAGAAGACCCAGGAGATCATCCTCCGAGGCGACGACTACATCGATCACCTCCGCACGATCATCCAGCGGAAGTGCTTCGCCCTCGTCCGCGAGATCGACCGGAACGACCGCTTCGAGATGGAGCTGCTGAAGAGCGTCGACTCCATCACCGCGAATCTCGAACGGATCGCGGATTTCTGCGAGAGCATCGTCGATCAGTTCCGGCATCTCGAAAAGCCCTCGTACGTCCGCGCGCTGCCGATCGAGGAGAACTTCCAGCTGATCATCCAGGGCCTCGAACGGATCGAGCCGGTGCTCGAGTCCCGCGAGGTCCAGGGCGCGCTCGAGATCTGCCGGATCGAGGCCCGCCTCGACGATCTCCACGCGGACACCTTCGCCCAGGTCCTGCGCGAGCTCGACGCCGGAGAGGACGCCCAGACCCAGGTCACGATCCTGTTCATGTCGCACTACTTCGAGCGGATGGGCGACTCGATCCTGAACATCGGCGAGGCCCTCCTCTCCGCCTCCGTCGGCGAACGGATCAAGATCGACCAGTTCCGCGTGCTGCAGGACATGGTCGAGGACGCCGACTCGATCCTCTCCGACGTGTCCCCCGACATGCTCTCGGTCCAGGCGCTCGGCGAGACCCGATCCGGCTGCCGGATCGATCGCGTCGCCGGCCGGTCGGGCGACGAAGAGCGGATGGTCGTCTTCAAGGAAGGTCACACCGACAAGCTCGTCGAGGAGAAGGAATGCATCGAGGAGTGGAACCGGAGGCTCCCGGGCTATGCGCCCCAGATCTACTCGTTCCAGCAGCGCGGCAGCAACGGCGCGATCCTCTTCGAGTATCTGCCGGGTCGGACCTTCGAGGAGATGGTCCTGCGCAGCGACAGCGGTGAGCTCGCGGCCGGAGTCGCGAGACTGCAGCGCGCTCTCGAGGACATCTGGACGAGGACCCGGCAGGCGGAGCCCGCCTTCCCGCGCTTCGTCCGCCAGCTTCGCTCGCGAATCGGCAAGGTCTTCGATCTGCATCCGGGCTTCCGCCAGGGAAGCGTCCGCTTCGGCGGCCTCGAAGTGGTTCCCTTCGAAGCGCTGCTCGAGCGCGCCGCTCCCCTCGACGACGTCCTCGCTGCGCCCTTCTCGGTCCTCGGACACGGCGACCTGAACGTCGACAACGTGATCTACGACCATTCGATCGACTCGATCCGCTTCATCGATCTCCACCGATCGGCCCCGGCCGACTACGCCCACGACCTCTCGGTCTTCCTCGTCTCCCACGCGCGCCTCCAGGTCACGGACGACGCCGTTCGGGACCGGATCCACGAAGTGATCTCGCGCATGCACGACTTCGGCGTCGCGTTCGCCGACGCGAACGGCGACAAGACCTTCGGCGTCCGCCTCGCCATGGGACTCGCGCGGAGCTACGTGACGTCCGCCCGCTTCATCCTCGACGAGGAGTTCGCGAAGAGTCTCTTCTTCCGGGGCCGCTACCTGCTCGAACAGATCGTCGACCTTCCACCGAACGCCGTCGAGGACTACAGCACCCCCGCGGAGATCCTCCTTGACTGACCCTTCCTCACTGCGCATCGCCGTCGTCGGCCTCGAAGACGGATGGTCGAGCCACGCCCTCGCCGACGCCTTCGCCGAGCGAACCGGTTTCGGCCGGATCGTCGACCTGACGCAAGTCGTGCTGGATCTCTCCGAGGGCACCGCCAAGGCGGGCGACCTCGACCTCTGCGGGCTCGACGCCCTGGTCGTGAAGAAGATCGGCGCGGAATACGGCCCGGAGATGCTCGACCGACTCGAGCTGCTCCAGTACGTGGCGAGCCGCGGGGTCCGGATCTTCTCCCCGCCCGAGCGGATCTTCGCGATGGTGAACCGCGTGTCCTGCACGGCGGCGCTCGCGGCGGCGGGGCTCCCGATGCCGCCCACCGTCCTCACCGAGGACGTCGACGAGGCGATCGCGGCGGTGGAGCGCTTCGGCGAGGCGGTGCTCAAGCCCATCTACTCGACCAAAGCGCGGGGCTTCCGGCTGCTCGACCGGCACAGCGACCTCAAAGCCGAGCTCGAGGCCCACCGAAGCGCCACGGGCCATCCGCTCTTCTACCTGCAGCGAAAGATCGATCTCTCGGGCAGGGATCTCGGTGTCGTCTTCCTCGACGGCGAGTACCTCGGAACCTACGCGCGGGTCGCGGGCGAAGGCGCCTGGGACACGACGATCCATTCCGGCGGACGCTACGAGGCCTTCGAGCCGGACGCTGCGGTGGTCGGTCTCGCACGACGCGCGATGGAGCTCTTCGGACTGACACTGTGTGGTGTCGACGTCGCACTCACGCCGGAGGGGCCGATGCTCTTCGAGGTCTCGGCCTTCGGCGGCTTCCGCGGCCTGCGCGACGGCCTCGGCATCGACGGCGCGGCCCGATTGGCGGATCACGTCGTGGCGACGCTCCGCAGCTGAACCGTCCCCGGCTTCTCGCCGCTTCTTCATCGACCGAGCGGGCCCCGCGATCGGGCGCCCGCGGAGAACCCTTCCGATGTCCGACACGATCCAGCAGATCGCCGATCGCTTCGCGCGCGAGGCACCGACGACCGAACGACTGCCGCTCTGCTTCGGTGGCCACCGCATCGACGTGGAGACGAACTCCGCCGCGCTCGTCGAGCGACTGCGCGGATACTTCCGGGGCTTCGACGAGGGGCGCGCCGATCGACTGGCGGACCTCGTCGTGCGGGCGCACCAGGTCGAGACCCCCGACCTCGGCCTCGCCTACCAGGAGTGGTCCCGGGAGCCGGGCAAGCAGACCCGCAAGGAAGCCTTCGTCGATCTCGAAGACGGCCGCGCCGTCCACAAGGTCCGGACCGGAATGCAGTTCCTCGTCGGGTCCGATCTGCGCGTGGCGATCGGCGACTGCCTCGCGAACGACAACCAGGTCATCAACTTCGTGAACTTCCAGTACACGTCGTATCTGATGAACCAGAAGCTCGCGCTGTGTCACGCGGCCGGCGTCGTCCACGAGGGCCGGGGGCTCGCGATGGCCGGGATCTCCGGCGCCGGCAAGTCGACCCTCGCGCTCCACGCGATCTCCGCGGGCATGGACTTCGCCAGCAACGACCGGCTCCTCGTCGGCCCGGCCGAATCGGGCATCGAGATGACCGGCGTCCCGAAGCACCCGCGGATCAATCCCGGCACCGCCCTCGCGAACCCGGATCTCCGCGCCATCGTCCCCGAGACGCGACGGACCGAGCTCGAAGCGCTGCCGCGCGAAGCGCTCTGGGATCTCGAAGAGAAATACGATGCGCAGATCGATCTGCTCTACGAAGGCGATCGCATCGTCCTCCACGCACCCTGTCGTGCGTTCCTGCTGCTCACCTGGAGCCACCGCAACGACGCCCCCGCGCGCTTCGCGGAAGCGAAGCTCGCCGATCGGCCCGACCTGCTCGAGGCGATCATGAAGTCGCCGGGGCCCTTCTACCTGCCGAACGAGGGACCGGCGCCCACCGGCTACGAGCCGCCGGATCCCGCGCCCTACCTCGCGGCCCTCGACGGCCTGCCCGTCTACGAGGCGAGCGGAGGCGTGGACTTCGAGGCCGGCGTCGCGTTCTGCCGCTCGCTGCTCGAGCGCTGAACGCCGCGCGCACGGGACCACGAGTGGAGCGGTCGGCGCTGGACCGCCCCGCCCCGACCTTCGCTCACGCCGGGTCGGGCGCCGACTCCAGCGCGTTCGCGGCGAAGCCCCCGTCGAACGCCACGTCGAGCCGGCCGATCGGCCGCAGCCAGGTGCTCGCCCAGCGCCGCACCTCGCCGTCGAGCGCGTAGTCCGGCATCGCGCGCAGGAGCTCCTCGAAGGCGACGCGCCCCTCGAGCCGCGCGAGATGCGCCCCCAGGCAGACGTGAAGGCCGTGACCGAAGCCCATGTGCCGTCCGAGCTTCCGCCGGACGTCGAATCGAAGCGGGTCGGGATACTGCCGCTCGTCGTGGTTCGCGGACATCCAGATCAACACGACTGCCGAGCCGGCCGGGATCACGCGCCCGTGTCGCTCGACTTCCCGCGTCGTGATCCGGGGCGGCGACTGGACCGTGGGCGAGTCGTAGCGCGTCATCTCTTCGACCGCGTTCGGCATCCAGCCGGGCGCGTCCAGGAGAACGCTGCGCTCGTCCGGGAACTCGGCCAGCCGCAGCGCGCCGTTCGAGATCATCGCCGCCGTCGTGTCGTTCCCGGCGATCATCAGCTGGTACCCGAGATCGACGATCTGCTCGTCGGCGAGCCGCGCGCCGCCCTCTTCCGCGAGGGTGAGCGCCGACAGGAGATCGTCCTGGGGCCGCGCCCGCCGCTCCGCGACGAGCGAGCGCATGTAGGTCCGGATCGCCTCGATCGTCTCTTCCTGCTCCTTCGCGGCGAGGTCCTCCGGCGTGTCGGGGTCGCGCTGCTCGATCTTCTCGGCCCAGAGGCGAAACTGCCAGCGATCCGCTTCCGGAACGCCGAGCAGCGCCCCGATCACCTGCGTCGCGAGCGGTGCCGCGTAGTCGTGCACGATCTCCGCCCTCCCCTGCTCGGCGACGTTCCGGAGGAGACCGCGCGCGAGCTGCCGGATCACCGGCTCGAGTCGCGTCACGCGGCTTGGCGTGAAGGTCTTCGAGACGAGCCTTCGCAGGTGGTCATGGCGCGGCGGATCCATGTAGAAGAGACCGAAGTCCATCATCCAGCGCGGCATCAGCTCGCTCGGGTCTCCCTGCGGATCCGGGTAGTGATCGACGGCGTTCGCGAAGGTCGCGTGATCGGCCGCGGCATCTCGTACGTCCTCGTAGCGGGACAGCGCCCAGAAGCGCAGCGACTCGTTGTGATAGGCCGGAAAATCGTCGCGAAGTCGACGAAAGAGCGGATGGGGATCCTCCTGGAAGTCCGGGGCCGTCGGGTCGTACTCGAATTCCATGCTGCTTCTCCTGCGGCGCGCGTCCCCGTGGCGCGTGCGTGGCTTCGCGGGACGCGTGGGGGCGCTCGACCTTCGTCCCGATCACCACCGCGGCACCGGCTCCGTCGCGTCGCATCCAGTATCGATCAAGGCCGCGACCCGCGCGACCGCGGTCTCAGTGCGACGGAAGGGGTCTCCGCGGCGCGGTGCGCAGGAAGACGGGCAGGAGCCCGCCGAGCACGAAGCAGGGGATCGTCAGGAGGAAGACGCTCGCGTAGGTCCCCGTCGCCGCGTACACGAAGCCACCGACCGGGACGATCGCGAGCTGAAATGGGGCGGCCAGACTCTGCAGCAGCCCCATCGACCCGGCGAAGTTCGCGCGTCCGAAGAGCTGGCCGGCCATCGAGGCCTTGAGCGGCAGCGGCGCGCCGCCCACGAAGCCGATCGAGACGAAGATCGCCACGAAGAGCCAGGGCTCGCGCGTCGTGATCAGGAGGGCAGTCAGTGCGGCTTCGATCGCGACGACGACCCAGAGCACCGGCCTCACGCCGAAGCGGTCGGCGAGCGATCCGAACACGATCTTGCCCGTCGCCGCGAAGCCCGAACGCGCGCCGGCCACCGTCGCGCCCCAGACGAGCGGAATCCCCATCTCGGTCGCGAAGGGGACCATGAAGATCGTCGAGATCATTCCGGCGGAGAAGATGAGGCCGAAGGCGAGTCCGACGATCCAGAGCTGCGGGTCGCGGAGGAGCTCCCCCGTCGAAGCCGATCTGGACGCGTCCTCCGCGTCCGTCGGGGCGCCCTCCCCCGCCGAACCGATCGACTCGCCCGCGGGCCGGTCGTGCACGAGCCACGCGATCGCCGGAAGCATCACGACCATCGCGCCGACACCGAGCACCGCCATCGCGGAGCGCCAGCCCACCGCTTCGATGAGCAGCGCGGCGATCGGCGGCAGCAGCATGCCGCCCACCGTCGTGCCCGCGGACACCACGCCCAACATGCGCCCACGCTCGCCGTCGAACCAGTTCGTGACCAACGCCTGGCCGAGGAGCGGCCCCATCAGGATCGCGCCGGGCGCGATGAGGACCGCGAACGCGAGCGCGGCCCAGGGGAGCGAGGGGGCACGGGAGAGAAGCACGCAGCCCGTCCCGAGCGCGAGGGCCCCGAGGAACATGACGCTGCGGATCGAGCGTCCGGGTCGCGAGGGCGTCGCGAGGGAGCGGCCGACCAGCGGCGAGAGGATTCCACTGGCCGCGGTGAAGATCGACGGTCCGAAGGCGAGGGTCGAGACGGACGTGTCGAAGGCGGCGACCAGCGCATCCTGGAAGACGCCGAAGAGGTAGATCGTCATCCCGACGGAGACGAGGCTTCCGAGAAATCCGCCGACCACGACTCGTCGGCCGGATGCGTCCGACTGCTGACGCGACATCCTGCGCCCCCGCCTCCCGGGCGGGCGGGAGGATCGTCCCGACGCGCCGCGATCAGTAGGTGAAGGTGTACCCGATCGCGAACGAGTAGTCCCGGCCCACCTTGAACGAGCGCTCGGCGATGTCGTCGATCGTCTGGCCCTGGTCGTAGATGACCTTGCGCGTCGAGTCCGTCAGGTTCTTGACGCTCGCCCGCGCGGAGAACTCGCCCGGCAGCCCCGGGATCTCGAAGGCCTGACTGACGACGAAGTCGAGCTGATAGAACTTGTCGAGATAGCGGTCGAACTGGGTGCCGATCACGCCCTGCTCGATCGAGAGCTCGTTGCTCCCGATGGCGTCGAGCACCTCGCTGATCGCGAAGATCGAGAGCGTCGCCTTCGTCCCCCAGTCCGGATGGTCGAAGGTGACGTCGGCGTTCGCGATCCACTCGGGCTGGCCGAAGAGCCTCCGCTTCTTGCTCATGCGGTCGAAGGCCTGGCGACCGGCGGCGATGTCGGCGTCGGTCGCGCCGTACCAGGTGATCGAGCGGTCGCGCTGGATCTGGGCACGCTCGACCGACGCGTCGATGTAGGTGAAGTTGCCGCCGATCGAGAAGGTCTCGAGGAAGCCGCCCAGGGACTCCGAACCGATGAAGTCGAGGGTCTTTCGCCCTTCGAGCTCGAGACCCAGGAGCTCCGCTTCCGCCGGGTTGTTCAGGAAGGTCCGGTACTGACAGACGCCGAGGCACTCGGCGCCACTCTGGTCGACGATGATGATCTGCTCGATCGGGTCCGCGATGGTCTTGTAGAAGACGCTCGCCGCGAAGAGATCCCCGAAATCACCGAAGGTCCACTCGACCCGGCCGTCGAAGCTCTCGACGTCCGAGGTCCCGAGCCGCGGATTGCCGACGAAGAAGTCGTCGCTGTTGCTCTCGACGGAGGCGTAGTAGCTGAGCTCGCGGAACGAGGGACGCGCGACGGTCCTGGAGTAGGCGAAGCGGAAGACCCAGCCGTCCCAGGGCCGATAGGAGAGACCGACGCTCGGCAGGAAGTAGAGCTCGTCGATCTCGCCTCGGAGGATCCCGTCGAGACACTCGCGGGTGAAGCAGTCGACCAGCTCTCCTTCGGGAACGGGGTCACGGAAGCCGATCAGCTCGTCGTTCCAGGAGAAGCCGTCCGGCGGCGAAGCGACGTCCGGCGGTGCGGGGCTGTCGCGGCGATCGAGGAAGAGATAGCGCGGAGGCGTCGTCGCTTCGTCGAGGGTCGGGTCGGGGCAGGCGCCGTCGACCCACGGCTGGCCGCCGCAGAAGCCGGTGTAGGGATCGTTCTCGGTCGTGATGCGGAGATTCTCGATCCGGAGGCCGGCGAGGACGTCCAGGTCGTCGAAGAGGGTCGCCTTGCCCTCGAAGTTGAAGGCGCTCACTTCGCGCTTCGTCTCGCTGGTGCCCGGGCGGTTGTTCGCGAGCTGCCGGTCGATCGTCGCGCCGGAGAAGAGACGACGTCCCATCTCCTGCGGCGTGTCGCCGATCACCGTGAACAGCTGGTTCGCGCTCGCACCGGGCCCGTAGAAGCTCCCGGGGAGACTCGTGTCGAAGCTCGTGGGGGAGAGCCCGCTCACGATCGTCTGAGGCGTGTGAACGCCGGGCTGGGTCGGATCTCCGACCGCCTGGAAGAGGAAGCGGGACTCGACCGATCGATTGCCCTGCTCCCACCAGTATCCCGCGCGCATCGCCGCATCGACCCAGTCGAAGGGCGAGAACTCGTACTCGAAGTCGACCCGACCGAAGTACTGGTTCTCCTCGATGTCGTTCGCGCCGTAGACGAGGTCGGCGCGGGAGGCGTAGATCCCCGGTCCGGTGAAATCGGAGGGATTGGACGGCAGATTCGCGGGCAGGTTCAGGCCCGCGCTCTTGAGGAGCAGGTTCTCCACCGTGTTGAAGGAGTACCGGGCCTGGAAGGTCGAC
>JAUIMK010000133.1 GCA_030432735.1 bacterium | reverse complement strand
GGGCGAGGTCGCGCTCTCGCTCCGCTTCGCAGGTCGCGTGCGAGACGATCTCCGCGGCCTCTACCGGGGCAGCGACCCGGACACGCCCTACCTGGCGACCCAGCTCTGCCCGACCGACGCCCGCCGACTCTTCCCGTGTCTGGACGAGCCGGGAACGAAGGCGCGCTACGCGATCGAGGTCACCGCCCCCGCGGACCAGCTCGTCCTCTCCAACGCGCCGGTCGCGTCCCGGAGCCGCGCCCGAGACGGCCTGCGCACCTGGCGCTTCGAAGAGACGCCGCCCCTCTCCGTCTACCTGATCGCGATCGCGGTCGGCCCCTTCGAGGTCTCGCGCGTCACCACCGCCGGCGCGACACCGATCCGCGTCATCACGCTGCCCGGCGGACGCACGCTCGGTCGCTTCGCGCGCGAAGCCGCCGCCGAGAGCCTGGTCCGGCTCGAGAAGTGGTTCGGGATGCGGCATCCCTACGCGAAGCTCGACCTGGTCGCGCTTCCGGACTTCGCGTTCGGCGCGATGGAGAACGCGGGGGCGGTCTTCTTCCGGGACTCGGTGCTGCTGCTCGACGAGAAGACGGCGAGCGCCGAGGATCGGCTGCGCGCCGCAGAGACGATCGCCCACGAGCTCGCGCACATGTGGTTCGGGAACCTGGTCACGATGGCCTGGTGGAACGATCTCTGGCTGAACGAGTCGTTTGCGACCTGGATGGCCTACGAGATCGTCGACGACTGGAAGCCCGAGTGGTCGATCTGGCACGAGTTCGTGAACCGGCGCGAATCGGCGCTCGAGCTCGACGCGCTGCCGAGCAGCCATCCGATCGCGCCGCCGGTCGCGACCGCCGACGAAGCCCAGGAGAACTTCGACGCCATCACGTACACGAAGGGCGCCGCGGTCCTGCGCATGCTCGAGCGCTACCTCGGCCGGCGCGCGTTCCGCGACGGCGTGCGCCGCTACATCCGTCGGCACCGCGAGGGTGCGGCAGTCGCCGCGGATCTCTGGCGCGCCCTCGAGTCCGCCTCCGACGTGCCGGTCGAGAAGATCGTCGGCCCCTGGACGAATCGCACCGGCCACCCGCTGCTCACCGTCCGGACCGGGCGCGACGGCCGGATGTCCCTCGAGCAGCGGCGCTTCGGCCTGCTGCCCCGGAAGCGCTGGGCCGAAGAGCCCGCATGGACGGTGCCCTGGATCGGTCGCGCCGGCCGCGGACGGAAGAGCCGGCTCGAGCGCGCGGTTCTGACGCGCCGGCGCACACCCCTTCCGGTGGAAGCCGACTGGCTCTACGCCAACGCGGACGAAGCGGGCTTCTTCCGGATCGACCATGGCGCCGAGGGAACCGGACGCCTGCTCGAACGCGTCTCGTCCCTCGCCGCGACCGAGCGGATCGGATGGGTCGGCCATCAATGGGCGCTGGTCCGGACCGGGCGGGCCGACGTCCCCTCGCTCCTCGACCTGATCGCGGCCCACCGCGACGAGCGCGAGCCCGAAGTGCTCCTCGCCCTCGAGCGCGTGCTCGCCGCGCTGCTCCGTCGCCTCGCGCCCGAGGCCGGTCCCGACACCGCGGAGCGACTGCGCGGCTGGATCGCGGTGCAGTTCGGGGACCAGATCGGCGAGCTCTCTCTGCGCGCCGGACGGGACGAATCGATCGCGACCACGCGGAGGCGCGCGCGGGTGCTCTCGATCTTGGGGGGACTCGCCGGGAGCGAATGGCTGGCGGAGCGGTGCCTCGAGCGGGCGCGAGCGCATCTCGAGCGCGGGCGCCCCCTCCTCCGCGGCGCCGAACAGATCGTGCTCACCGTCGCCGCGGGCGCGAACGACCCGGCGCTGCAATCCGCCCTGATCGAGGCGGCCCGGGTCGCTCGGAGCCCGCAGGCCCGGCGACGACCGCTCCTCGCCCTCGCCGGCTTCACCCGCCCGGCGCGGCTCCGCGACACGCTGAAGGCGACCCTCGACCGGAGATTGGCGCCCGCCGTCGATCGCGCAACGCTGCTGATGCAGCTGCTGGCCTCGCCCGAGACCGCGAGCGCGACCTGGCGGCATCTCCGGACGAGCTGGCCTCGCCTCGAGCGCGAGATGCCACCGATCCTGCTCGCGCGCCTCGCGGGCGAGACTGCCCGCGCACTGCCCCTCGACGAGGCGCGCGCCATCCGTCCCTTCTTCGAGGCGCACCCGCTCGCCGCAGGCGACCGCGTGCTGCGCCAGATCGACGAAGAGCTGGCCCTCGCCCGGGCGGTCCAGCGGCACGCGGGACGCGGTCTGCGAGACGCGATGCGCGGAATCTGATTCCGCGCATTGCGCCCCGTCTATCTTCGCTTTACTTTCGCCTCCATGCGATCCCCCCGGCCGCCCGCGTCGAACGCGACGAAGAATCCCTCCTCCCCGCAACCGCCCCCGCGCCCCGGGAAGCCGCGGAGCCCCGCGCGCCGCCCCGGACGGAGCGACCGCGGCTCTCCGGTCGGCGCGCCGTCCGGGACTCGCCGCGCGGTCCTGCGCGAGTCGGAGCCGATGGCGCTCCGGCCGCCGCGCAAGGGGCGCGGGGCGAGGACCAACCCGACCGGTCGCTTCGAGCGGGCGCGGATCGAGCCCGACCTCGACGCGCTCGCCGACTGGCTGTCGGGGGACGAGCCGGCGCCGACCGGCGATCCGGCGGACCCGCGCGAAGGCGCCGACCGCAGGCCTTCGACCCAGGCGATCCCCGACCCCTCGCGGACGGCGCTCACGACCAACGACAGCCCCGACATCCCCTTCGAGACGAGCCTGAATCCGTATCGCGGCTGCGAACACGGCTGCGCCTATTGCTATGCGCGGCCGACCCACGAGTACCTCGGCTACTCCGCAGGCCTCGATTTCGAGACGAAGATCCTCGTGAAGGAGCGGGCTCCCGAGCTCCTCCGGAAGGAGCTGTCGGCTCCGCGCTGGAAGCCCCAGGTCGTCGCCCTGTCCGGTGTGACCGATGCGTACCAGCCGCTCGAGCGGAAGCTCGAGATCACGCGCCGGTGCGTCGAGGTCTTCGCCGAGTTCCGAAACCCGATTTCCGTCATCACGAAGAACGCGCTCGTCGCGCGGGACGTGGACCTCTTCCGTCGGCTCGCCGAGGTCGACGCGATCTCCGTCGACCTGAGCATCACGACCCTCGACGCCCGCCTCCAGCGCGCCCTCGAGCCGCGCGCCTCCGCGCCCCACGAGCGGCTGCGCGCCGTCGAGAAGCTCGCGGCGGCGGGCATCCCCGTCGGCGTGAACGTCGCCCCGATCATCCCCGGGCTGACCGATGCCGAGACGCCCGCGATCCTGCAGGCCGCCGCGGACGCCGGCGCGCGGCGCGCGGCCCACATCGTTCTCCGCCTCCCCCACGGCCTGCGCGAGCTCTTCGACGACTGGCTCCTGACCCATCGCCCGATGCGGCGCGAGAAGGTCCTCCACCGACTCGAATCGCTCCGCGGCGGTCGGCTGAACGATCCCCGTTTCGGAACCCGGTTGCGCGGCGAGGGCCGCTTCGCCGAGCAGATCAGCGGACTCTTCGACGTGATGAAGCGGCGCTACGACCTCGACGAGCCGCCGCCCGCGCTCTCGGCCGCGGCGTTCCGGAAGCCCGGCGGGACACAGCTCGATCTCGGAATCTGAGTCGCGGGGGGGCGCAGGGGGGCCGCGACTTCGCCGCGCGATCGACGCCATTCGCTCGGCCGCGCGGCCGAGCCGGGATCGGGGTCGGGGTCGGGGTCGGCGATCAGATGATCGGCGATCGAAACGTCAGCCCGACGGATTGACCTGCATGCGGCTCGCGCTGCGCCGGTCGTTCCAGTGCGACATGCCGCCGGCGCCCTGGAATTGCGGCGGCCGATCGGCGAGGACGGAGGTCTCGAGCCAGAGACGCTTCAGGTGTCGCACGCGCCCGTCACCCGCGTCGTCCTCGTAGGCGGTCCGGCCGTGCATGACGTGGAAGTTGTTGATGAACTGGATGTCGCCCGGCTCGAGCTTCATGTGGACGTGGAAGTCGGGGTCGTCCGCCAGCTCGACGACCCGCGCGAGCCCGGCCTTCTGTGCCTCGGACAGGCGCGGGGCTTCCGGATGGCGCTGGGAGGCGAGGATGTAGGGAGGGATGCAGCGGACGAAGAGACGGTCGTGCCATTCGGTGAAGCACGGGACCAGGTAGTAGGGCCGGGCCCCTTCCGCCTGCTCGCCGCGATAGTCGTAGGGCAGCGGCTCGTACAGCGCCTCGGCGAGCTCCGGGCACTCGTCGACGAGCACGTTGTGGATCGCCACCGAGTTCGCGACCGCCGAGAGTCCCCCCGCGCGGCCGTCCTGGAGGCACATCAGCCCCACGAGATCCGAGCCGTCACAGTGGAAGGGCAGCGCCGCGCCGCCGATCTCGTTGCCCCGCGCCGTCGGGTCGTCGGCGGCCTTGCCTTGATCCGTCACGTCGCCGAGCACGTGCCCGTACTTGTTCTGGGGCCAGGGGGCGCCCAAGTGCATTCCGATCCCCCAGTAGAGCATCTCCATCTCGCTCTGGTCGTAGCGGTCGCGCTCGATCCCGCGAATCCGGACGAAGCCCCGACCGTCGATCAGCTCCCGCTCGATCCCGGCGAGGCGTGTCGCGAGGCCGGGAAGCGGGAAGTCGTCCCGGGTGATCTCGAGCACGTCGTCGGACTTCTCGAGGGCGGCGCGGAGGGCGAGGTCGAGCTCCTCGAGCTCGGCGGACGACAGGATCTCCGTCCAGGTCGACTCGTCCGCGACGTCGGCGGATCGCCAGGCACACCGGGGCTCGAGCGGGCGGGGCTTGGGCATCGCGGGCTCCTCGGGTTCGGGTTCGGGTTCGGGTTCGGAAGTCGAGACGGGCTCGTCGTTCGACGGCGAGCGCGGAGTTCGGTGCTCCTCGGAATCAGCCGAGACCGCCGTCGGAATCCTGGCCCTGCATGTCCGCGTTCAGCCGCGCCCGGGACACGAGGTCGCGAACGATGGGCCCGAGGGTCGTCGGATCGTCGACGGGCTCGGTCGACGGCCCCCGGTGCCACCCCTCCGCGACGGCCAGCACGTTGCCGCTCGACTCGAAGACACGCCCCGTCACGTCGCTCGACTCGCGGCTCGCCAGCCAGGTGACGATCGGCGCGACCCAGCGCGGGCTCTGGCGCTCGCGCATCTCGTCGGTGATCTCGCCGGGATGGAGGTCTTCGGTCAGTCGCGTGAGCGCACCCGGCGCGATGCAGTTCACCGTCACGCCGTATCGCGCGAGCTCCCGGCTCGCGATGATCGAGAAGGAGGCGATCCCGGCCTTCGCGGCACCGTAGTTCGTCTGCCCGACGTTGCCGTAGATGCCGGAGACGCTCGCGGTGTTGATGAGACGCGCGTCGACCGGCTGCCCGGCCTTGCTCCGGTCCCGCCAGTAGGCGGCGGCGTGGTGCGCCGGCGCGAAGGTGCCCTTCATGTGCACCCGGATCACCGCGTCCCACTCCTCTTCCCTCATGTTCACGAGCATGCGGTCGCGCAGGATGCCCGCGTTGTTCACGACGACGTCGAGCCCGCCGAAGGTGTCGACCGCCTGCTCGATCATCTGCCGCGCCTGCTCGAAGTCGGAGACGTCCGCGCCGTTCGCGACGGCCTCGCCGCCGGCGGCCTCGATCTCGGCGACGACCTCGTCCGCCGGCCCGGCGTCGCTGCCGGTCCCGTCGCGCGCCCCGCCGAAATCGTTGACGACGACCTTCGCGCCGTGGGACGCGAGCATGAGCGCGTACTCGCGGCCGATGCCACGGCCGGCGCCGGTCACGATGCAGATGCGATCTTCGCAGAAGTGGCTCATGGGGAGCTCCTGGCGGCGCGGGACCGATCGACCGTCGCGCCACCGCCGGCCGCGACGCCTGCCCGTGGCTTCGACGAATAGCACGGCGGCGCGCGGCGAGGGCAGGACGCGGCGTCGGTCGCCGGCAACCGGTCGCGGAGCGGAATGCGAGGCCCGGCGCAGGCGACGCGGTCGCGGCGGCGTACACTCCGGCCCGCGGCACGTCGCCGCACGCCCCCTCGGAGAATCGATCTTGGCGGATGCCGCCCGACTCGCCGCGACCCTCGAACGCCTCGACGGCCGCGGCTACAAGGCCTATCGCGACATCGAAGGCGCCTGGCGATTCGCCGAGTCCACCCTCTTCGTAGACCGGGTGCAGAGCGACCCCTTCGCGGCCCCGTCGAGGCTCCGCCTCCGGGTCGAGGCGGACGTCGCCTCGCTCCCCGACGGCCTACGCAGCGACCGCACCCGCGAGATCGCGAGCGCCGCCTGGCTCGCGCGGGCCTTTCGCTCGGCGATCCGCTCCGTGGCCCCGCGACGCACGGGCACCGGCAAGGGCGGCCTCGTCACGATCGACGCCGGCGGCCCCGAAGTCCTCGAGCGCACCGCCGTGGTCTTCGGCGACGGCTGGATCGAGGCGCGGATCGAGGTCGGGCTCCCCGCGGCGGGGCGGCGGGCCCTCGGGCGGGAGGCGGCCCTGCTGCTCACGCAGGCGCTGCCGGAGATCGTGACGCGGGCCTGGATCGACCGCAGCGACCGCGACGACGCGCAGCTCGTGGGCTTCGTCGACTGCGTGGCGAACCAGGAGGCGGTTCGCGCGCAGCTCGCCGACCGCGGACTCGTCGCCTTCGTCGGGAACGGCGCCCTGCTTCCGCGCGAGAGTGGCGCGAGCGAGCGTCCGATGGCGGAGGGGGCGGCGCTTCCCTTCGAGGCGCCGGAAGCCTTCGCCGTCGAGCTCGCGGTGCCCCACGCGGATGCCGGCATGCCGGGGCGGACCTGGCGGGGCATGGGCGTTCCGCGCGGCGTCGTCCTGCTGGTCGGCGGGGGCTATCACGGCAAGTCGACGCTCCTGCGCGCGCTCGAGCACGGGATCGTTCCGCACGTGCCCGGCGACGGCCGCGAGACCGTGGTGACCGACCCGGGGATGGTGAAGGTCCGCGCCGAAGACGGGCGCTCGGTCGCGGGCGTCGACATCCAGTCCTTCATCGACCACCTGCCCCGCGTCGCGGGCGCCGCGCCGCCGCGAGACACGTCCGCCTTCTCGACCCCCGACGCGAGCGGGAGCACGAGTCAGGCCGCGAACATCGCCGAGGCGATCGAAGCCGGCGCGAACGGGCTGCTGGTCGACGAGGACACCTCCGCCACGAATTTCATGGTCCGCGACGCGCGGATGCAGGCGCTGATCCACCCCGAGGACGAGCCGATCACGCCCTTCGTCGATCGCGTCCGGGCGCTCCACGACGAGCTCGGTCTCTCGACGGTGCTCGTGATGGGCGGCTCCGGAGACTATTTCGGACTCGCCGACGCGGTCGTCGAGCTCGAGGCCTATCGCCCCTGCGACGTCACCGCCCGGGCCCACGCGATCGCTGCGGACGCGCCCGACCCGCCCCGCCCTGCCCCGGCGACGCCGCTGCGCCGACCCGCGGCGCGCGTGCCACTCCGCGAGAGCTTCGATGCCCGGCGCGGGCGCAGGGACGTCCGGTTCCAGGCCCGCGACCGCGACGAGATCGTCTACGGGACGACGGAGATCGACCTGCGCGCGGTGCCGCAGCTCTTCGATGCCAGCCAGACCCGCGCGATCGCCGGCGCGATCCACCTGGCCGCAGAGCGCTTGGTCGACGGCACGTCGAGTCTCTCGGAGATCCTCGATGCCCTCGACGCGTTCTTCGACGAGGAAGGCCTCGACCCCCTCGACCCGTTCCACCGCGACGGCCGACACCCGGGCGCCCTCGCCCGCCCCCGGCGCTTCGAGATCGCCAGCGCGATCAATCGCATGCGCTCGCTCGGGGTCGCCGGGGCCTGAAACGCCTCGAGGCAGGCCCGCCCCCGGGTTGCGGGGACGTGACCTGCCTCGAAGGATGTCGAACGCGAGGCCGGGAAGCGGCGCTTCCCTTCTTCGCTACCAGCCCGCGAGCGCGGCGGCGCGATCCCGGTGGAGCCGGGGCGTGCCGAGGAAGACCCGGTCCTGCATGGCGCGCTTGAACCAGATCTGCGTATCGCCTTCCCAGGTGTATCCGATCCCACCGTGGGCCTCGGTCGCGTCCCGGGAGATCTGCGAGTAGCGATCGCAGAGGTGGCTCTTGGCGATCGCGGCGGTTCGCTCGGCCTCTTCCGGAACGTGGTCGAGGGCGTGGGCGGCGAACCAGTAGAGCGCGCGGGCCGGCTCGATGTCGATCGCCATCTCGGCGAGCTGATGCTTCAGCGCCTGGAAGTGACCGATCGTGACGCCGAACTGCTCGCGGCTCTTCGCGTACTCGACGCTCATGTCGACGAGCTTGCGCGCGCCGCCGAAGGCGTCGGCGGCGACCAACACGAGGCCGACGTCACGCACGCGGCCGGCGGTCTCGAGATCGCTGTTCTCGAGCACCTCGCACTCGGTGTTCTCGAAGGTCACGATCGCGAGCCGGCGCGTGCGATCCGCGCCCTCGTAGCGCTGGATCTCGATGCCCGAGGCGTTGCGGTCGACGACCGCCATCTTGCCGCCGGCGAGCCCGACGACGAAATAGTCCGCCTGCTCACCGAACTCGACGATCTCCTTGGTTCCCGAGATCGTCCCCGTCGCGCCGCCCGGCGCGGCGATCGTCCACTGGTCGGGCAGCCAGACGCCCCCGTCCTCCGCGAAGGCGACGGTCGCGAGGTGCTCGCCGCTCGCGAGGGAGGGGAGCATCCGCGCCCGCTGCTCGTCGTTCCCGGCGCGGTTGATCGCTTCGGTCGCGAGCGCGTGCCCGAGGAAGGGGACCGGCGCGGCGTGGGCGCCGAGCGTCTCGGCCACGACGGCGAGGTCGAGGACCTCGAGCTCGCTTCCGCCGAAGTCGCCCGGCAGGTGGATGCCCGCGAGGCCCATCTCCGCGAGGCCCTTCCAGAGGACCGGGTCGTAGCCGGTCTCGTCGTCGAAGAGCTCGCGCAGGCGCGCCATCGGGCACTCGTTCTCGATGAACTGTCCGACGGTCTCCTGGAGGAGCTGCTGTTCTTCGGAAAGATCGAAGTCCATGATGCGTTCTTCCTTTCGCCGCTACTTCGAGCGCTGTGCCGCCGCGTCGCGGGGCAGGCCGAAGCCGCGTTCGGCGATCACGTTCTTCTGGATGTTGGCCGTGCCGCCGGCGATCGCGACGCCGAGGCTCGACATGTACTGCGAGGTCCAGAGGGCGTCGGCGTCGACGTCCCCGGAGCCGAGGCCGACGATGCCGCGGCCCGAGGGCGCGGCGATCCCGTCGTCCCCGAGGATCTCCATCGCGAGCTTCGCGACCATGTTGCCCATGTTGGTCGAGTTGACCTTGTTCATGAGCTGGATCACGCCGGCGGACTCGCCCTTCAGATCCTTCGTCATCTGCAGATAGCCCGAGTACTGGTGAGCCTTCACGTAGCCCTCGATCTCGGCCAGGCCGCGCCGGATGCTCGTGTCCTCGATCGCCGGCTTGCCGTCGATCTTCTTCTCGCGGGCGAGCGCGACCAGACCGTTGAAGAGGCTCACGACCTGACCGGCCGCGCCGATGCCGTTGCGCTCGTGCTTGAGCGTCGTCCGACTGACGAGCCAGCCTTCGCCGCGCTTCCCGACGATCCAGTCCTCCGGCGTCTTCACGTCGTTGAAGAAGACCTCGTTGAACTCCGACGACCCGGTCATCTGCTTGAGCGGGCGGACGTCGATTCCCGGCTGCTTCATGTCGATCAGCAGGTAGGAGATCCCGGCGTGCTTCGGCGCGTCGGGCTCGGTCCGGACCAGGCAGAACATGAAGTCCGCCTCCATCGCCGAGCTCGTCCAGATCTTCTGGCCGTTGATGACCCACTCTCCGCCCTTGAGCTCTCCCTTCGTCTTGAGGCTCGCGAGGTCGGAGCCGGATCCGGGCTCGCTGTATCCCTGACACCAGGTCACGTCGCCTTCGATCGTCGCCTGGACCCACTTCTCCTTCATCCACTCCTCACCGCGCTCGAGGAGCGTGGGAACGAGCATCATCGTCCCGATCCCGCGCGGCTCCATCGGCGCGTGCGCCTTCGCGAACTCCTCGGAGATCACCGCCCCCTTCATGGAGTCCGGGGGCTGCTCGGAGCCGCCGTACTTCTTGGGGATGTGGCGGTTCAGGTAGCCGGCTTCGGTCGCCTTGCGTCGGAAGGCCCGCGTCTGGTCATCGCGGCTTCCGCCGTCCTTCGGCGGCCAGTGCTCCGCCAGGAAGCCCTGGACTTCCTTGCGAAACGATTCGAGTTCTTCGCCGTAGCTGAGATCCATGGGTCGACTCCGTGCTCACGCGCCCCGAGCCGGATCGACCGGGGGGCGGGTCTCGCGCCGACCGCGACGATGCGCCGCGACGGCGGACGGTGGAGTCTCGTAGCTGCCGGGAGCGCCGTCAATGGCGCCGCACCGACCGCGGAGTACGCCCTTCAGGCCTCCCCGAACGCCTCGTCGAGGAGCGCGGCGAGCTGGGCGCGGTGGATTCGCGGAGAGCCGACCGCGGGGCTCGCGGCCTCCGGGCGACCCGCGACCTCGAGGTGGCGCTTGTCCCCGATGATCGCCTGGAGTCGGTCGCGAACGAAGGTCCAGGCGCCCATGTTCTTCGGCTCTTCCTGGGCCCACACCCGCGACTCGGCCTGGGCATAGCGCCCGTAGACGGCGGCGAGCTTCTCCTCCGGCCAGGGATAGACCTGCTCGATCCGCACGATCGCGACCTCGTGCTCCCGTTCGGGCAGGCGCTTCGCGCGCGCCTCGACGAGGTCGTAGTAGACCTTGCCGGTGCAGGCGATCACGCGACGGACTTCGTCCGCGCGCTCCGCCGCGATCGGATCGTCGATCACCTCCTGGAAGCGACCGCTCGTGAACTCTTCGAGCTGCGACGCCGCCTTCGGATGCCGGAGCAGGCTCTTCGGCGTGAAGACGACCAGCGGCGCGCGATAGCCGCGGCGCATCTGTCGGCGGAGCACGTGGAAGTACTGGGCCGGTCGGGTGCAGTTCACGACCTGGATCGAGTCCTCCGCACAGGTCTGGAGGAAGCGCTCCATCCGGGCGCTCGAATGTTCGGGCCCCTGCCCTTCGTAGCCGTGGGGCAGGAGCATGACGAGTCCACTCATTCGTCCCCACTTCACGTGGGCAGAGGTGATGAACTGGTCGATGATCACCTGGGCGCCGTTCACGAAGTCGCCGAACTGGGCTTCCCAGAGGACGAGCGAGGACGGATCCGCCAGGCTGTAGCCGTACTCGAAGCCGAGCACCGCCGCCTCCGACAGCAGACTGTCGTAGACCTCGAAGCGCGCCTGGTTGTCGGCGAGGTGATCGAGGGGCGCGTACTCCTCGCCCGAGTCCTGGTCGACGAGCACCGCGTGGCGATGGGCGAAGGTGCCGCGCGACGAATCCTGACCCGAGAGCCGGACCGGCGTGCCTTCCAGCAGGAGGGAGCCGAAGGCGAGGGCCTCACCGAGCCCCCAATCGATCCCGAGCCCCTCGCTGACGCATTTCGCGCGCGCATCGAGGATCGCCTGCAGCTTCTTGTGCACGTTGAAGTAGGACGGCACCCGCGCGGTCCCCTCGGCGATCTCCGCGAGTCGCTCCGCGGGGACGGCGGTCTCGATCTGGTCGTCGGGACGGGTCCGCGAGAACCCCGTCCAGGGGCCTCGAGGCTCGTAGGGCTCGTCGGGTCCGGGCGGACGGGAATGGATCGACTGCAGCGCTTCCTGCAGCGCTTCCTTGCGCTGCTGCTCGATCTGCTGCGCCTCCTCCTGGGAGACGCGACCGCCGACGACGAGCTTCTCGCGATAGAGACGCTCGACCGACTTCTTCTCGCGGATCTTCCGGTAGAGACGCGGCTGGGTGAACGCCGGCTCGTCGCCTTCGTTGTGCCCGTGCTTGCGGTAGCAGACGAGATCGATCACCACGTCGTCCCCGAAGCGCTGGCGATAGGCCATCGCGAGCTTCGTCACGTGGATCACCGCTTCGGGATGGTCCCCGTTCACGTGGAAGATCGGGACCTGGATCATCTTCGCAACGTCGGTGCAGTAGAGCGTCGAGCGCGCTTCGGCGGGCGTCGTCGTGTAGCCGATCTGGTTGTTCACGATCACGTGGATCGTGCCGCCGGTGCAGTAGCCGACGAGCTGCGAGAGGTTGAGCGTCTCGGCGACGATCCCCTGGCCCGCGAACGCGGCGTCGCCGTGGATGATGACCGGCACGATCGTCTCGCCGTCCGCGTCCCCGGCGCGGACCTGCTTCGCCTTCGCGCGCCCCTCGACGACCGGGTCGACCGCTTCGAGGTGGGACGGGTTCGACGTGAGGGTCAGATGGATGCGCTCGCCGCTCTGCGTCCGCCGATCGCTCGAGAAGCCCTTGTGGTACTTCACGTCGCCGGAGCCGAAGGGCGCGTCGACGTCGGGGGAATCCTCGAACTCCGAGAAGATCTGCTCGTAGCTCTTGCCGAGGGTGTTCGCGAGGACGTTGAGGCGGCCGCGATGGGCCATGCCGATCACGATCTCGCGCACGCC
>JAUIMK010000493.1 GCA_030432735.1 bacterium | reverse complement strand
CCGCGAGCTTGCCGAGTCCGCGCATCGCCGATCGGATCGCGAGGACGCCGTGACCGACGCCGAGGCCGACGTTGCGCAGGGTCGTCGAGTCGGAGAGGTCGCGCTGCCAACGACTGACAGGGAGTTTCTCGGCGAGATGCCCGAGCACGGCGTTCGCCACGCCCAGGTTGCCTTCCGCGTTTTCGAAATCGATCGGATTCACCTTGTGCGGCATCGTCGACGATCCGACCTCGCCCTCGACCAGCTTCTGCTTGAAGTATCCGATCGAGATGTAGCTCCAGAGGTCCCGGGCGAGATCGAGCAGGATCGTGTTGAAGCGGATCAGGCCGTGGAAGAGCTCCGCGATCCAGTCGTGGGGCTCGATCTGCGTGGTCATCGGATTCCACGTGAGCCCCAGCGAATCGACGAAGTCGCGGGTGTGCGCCTCCCAGTCCACCTCCGGATAGGTGAGGGCGTGGGCGGCATAGCTCCCGACCGCGCCGTTGGCCTTGCCGAGCATCTCGACCGCGGCGATCTGCTCGCGCTGACGAAGCAGACGCGCTCCGACGTTGGCGATCTCCTTGCCGAGGGTCGTGGGCGTCGCCGGCTGGCCGTGGGTGCGCGAGAGCATCGGGAGGTCGGCGAAGTCGCCGGCCATCCGGCGGAGGGTCGCCACGAGGCGGTCGATCTCCGGGAGGACGACCTCGTCGCGTGCATCGCGGAGCATCAGGGCGTAGGAGAGGTTGTTGATGTCTTCCGAGGTACAGGCGAAGTGGACGAACTCGAGGAGCGCGGCGAGCTCCGGGTTCGGACCGAGCTTCTCCTTGATCCAGTACTCGACGGCCTTCACGTCGTGGTTCGTGGTCGCCTCGATCCGACGGATCGCGGCGGCGTCGTCCGGCGAGAACGCCTCGATCAGCTGGTCGAGAAACGCGCGGGCGTCGCTCGAGAGTGCGGGGACCTCGCGGATCTGCGGCGCCGCGGCGAGGGCCTCGAGCCAGCGGATCTCGACGATCACGCGGTATCGGATCAGGCCGAACTCGGACACGATCGGACGCAGGTCGTCGAGCTTGCTCTGGTAGCGCCCGTCGAGGGGCGAGATCGCGAGGAGCGACGAATGTTCGGGAGCGAAGGGCATGGGCGTCCTTGGGTGGGGCGGAAGGGAGAGCGGTGTGGGGCGGAGGGGGAGAGCGGTTCAGTCGAGGAACGCGCGGGCGTTCTGGAAGAGCCGGAGCCAGGGCGCGTCTTCGCCCCAGTCGTCCGGCGCCCAGGAGTGCTGCACGGTCCGGAAGACGCGCTCCGGGTGGGGCATCATGATCGTGACGCGGCCGTCCGGGGTGGTGAGCGCGGTGATCCCGTCCGGGGAGCCGTTCGGGTTGGCCGGGTAGCGGGTGGCGACGCGGTCGTGGCCGTCCACGTAGCGCCCGGCGACCAGTCCGGCCTCGGCGACCCGCGTCTGTGCGTCGTCGTCGGCGAACGCCGCGCGACCCTCGCCGTGGGCGACGGCGATCGGGAGCCGGGCGCCCGCCATGCCCGCGAAGAGGATGGAAGGACTCTCCTCGACGCGAACGAGGGCGAGACGGGCTTCGAACTGCTCGGAGCGGTTCCGGACGAAACGGGGCCAGTCCTCGGCACCGGGGATCAGGTCCTTCAGGACGGAGAGCATCTGGCAGCCGTTGCAGACGCCGAGGGCGAAGCGGTTCGGGTCGGCGAAGAAGGCGCTGAAGTCGTCGCGCAGCCGGTCGTGGAAGAGGATCGATTTCGCCCAGCCACCGCCGGCGCCGAGCACGTCGCCGTAGGAGAAGCCGCCGCAGGCGACGAGCCCGTGGAACGCGTCGAGGGAGCGTCGGCCCGCCATGAGGTCGCTCATGTGGACGTCGATCGCATCGAACCCGGCGCGATCGAAGGCCGCCGCCATCTCGATCTGCCCGTTCACGCCCTGCTCGCGGAGGATCGCGATTCGCGGGCGCGCGCCTCCGGTCGCCGCCGGCGCGGACCCGAGCGTGAAGGGCACGTGCACGGTCAGGCCGGGATCGTCGAGGTCGCAGCGGATGTCCTGCTCCTCGTCCGCGCACTCCGGATCGTCCCGCAGTCGCTGCATCTGCCACGTGGTCTCCGACCAGTCGAGCCGCAGGGCCGCGCGATCGCTCTCGAGCACCGTCGCGTCGCCTTCGCGGATCACGACGCGGTGGTCGTCGCGCAGGTGTCCGATTTCGTGGAGCGTGTCGGCGAGGCCGACCTCGGCGAAGGCCGCGTGGACGGCGTCCCGGTCGGCGTTGCGGATCTGCAGGACCGCGCCGAGCTCCTCGTTGAAGAGCTTCGCGTTCGTCGCGCCCGGG
>JAUIMK010000132.1 GCA_030432735.1 bacterium | reverse complement strand
CAGCGCGAGTCCCGCCAGCACGAGGGACCGCTCCGGGTAGCGCTCCGAGAGCCGCTTCATCCCGCCGCCCTGGATGCCGCCCATGATGATCGCCATGCCGAGCATGACCATCGCGACGCCGAGCGGTCCGTATCCATATCGGTGGGCCATCAGGAGCGCGAAGATCGTCTCGAGTTGGGTGACGGCGAGGGAAAAGAGGAAGTAGGTCAGGCAGACCCGGCCGATGACGGGGGCTCGGAGCACCTGGAGACGGCTCGTGAGATCGGGCTCCGGCTGGTCCGCGTGGCGTTCGGGCTCGCGTAGCCGAACGGCCGCCCACACGAAATTGAGGGCCGCCATCCCGGCGGCGAAGAACATCGGCGTGCCGTAGCCCCACTCCGCGAGCAGACCGCCGATCGGAGGGCCGAGGGTGAAGCCGACGGCGAAGCTCGCCCCGATCATGCCCATCCAGCGCGTCCGCTCCGCCTCGTCGGTCACGTCGGTGAGGTAGGCGGTCGCGACGGAGATGTTCGAGCCGAAGACGCCGGCGAGCAGCCGCGCCGAGAGGATCTGACCGAGGGAGTCGGCCATCCCGAGGAAGGCGAGCGCCACGCTCGTCCCGGCGATCGTCACGAGCATGACCGGCCGCCGGCCGATCCGGTCCGAGAGCTTCCCCCAGACCGGGGCGAAGGCGAACTGGGCGGCCGCATGGCTTGCGAGCAGGACGCCCAGCCAGGCGCCGGTCGCGCCATAACGCTCCGCCCAGAAGGGCAGGATCGGCACGACGATCCCGAAGCCGATCAGGTCGACGACGACCACGGAGAAGAGGACCGAGAGCGCCGGCTGCGCCTGCGATTCCTCCGCCTTTCCGCTCAAGTCCGTCCCTCCGTCGGCCGTCCCGGGAACCCAGGGTCGGGGCCGCACCGTAGCAGCGCCCCGGCCGAAATCCGCCTCCGGACGCGCGAAGGGCCGTGTCACCGGGGGCCGCGCCCGGTCGCGCGTCCGAGTGCCACACTCGGTTGCGCGTCCTCGCATGAAAGCCTGGGGCGGATCTTCTACGTTCCCGCGCGACTTCGACGGCCGGCGCGGCATCGAGCCATATAGGGGCGCGTTCCAGGAAGCGGACGCGCGCGATTTGGGGGAAGACAGATGAGCGACAAGTCCGAGCAGACGCTTCAGGAATGGTCCCAACAGCAGCGCAACGCCGAGACGATGGTCCCCATCATCGGCGAGCTCTACCGCGAGCGCGGCGTGATCTTCACCATCTTCGGTCACTCGCTCGTCAACAAGTCGCCCCTCGAGATCCTCGAGCTCCACCGGATCGCCCGCGTGAACGTGGACGAGTCGATCAGCACGATCGACACCTATCCGATCCTCTCCGAGGTCGCGCGCCTCGACCTCGCGCCGGCGCGCATCGACCTCGGCAACCTCGTGACCCACTGGCGCACCGCGTCGGGGACCACGATCGAGGACTTCGTGAAGGACGAGCTCGCCGGGATCGCGACGGGCAAGACGAGCCTGCGCGACAACCCCCAGGACGTCGTCCTCTACGGCTTCGGCCGCATCGGCCGACTCGTCGCGCGCATCCTCGCCGGCAAGACCGGCGGCGGCGACAACCTGCGACTCCGGGCGATCGTGGTCCGCCCGGGCGGCGACAACGACCTCGCGAAGCGCGCGAGCCTGCTGCGGCGCGATTCGATCCACGGCCCCTTCTCCGGCGAGGTGACCGTCGATCACGACGACAACGCGCTGATCATCAACGGCAACCTCGTCCACGTGATCTACGCGAACGCCCCGGAAGAGTGCGACTACTCGAAGTACGGGATCCGGGACGCCATCGTGGTCGACAACACCGGCAAGTGGCGAACCGAAGAGGATCTCGCCAAGCACCTCGTGCCCGGCGCGTCGAAGGTGATCCTCACCGCGCCCGGCAAGGGCAACGTCCCGAACATCGTCTACGGCGTGAACCACCACGGCATGACCGAGGCGGGCAACGTCCTGTCCGCGGCCTCCTGCACGACGAACGCGATCGTCCCGGTGCTCAAGGCCGTCAACGACGAGTTCGAGATCGAGAGCGGCCACATCGAGTCGATCCACGCGTTCACGAACGACCAGAACCTGATCGACAACTATCACAAGAAGGAGCGCCGCGGCCGCGCCGCGCCCCTCAACATGGTGGTGACGGAGACCGGAGCCGCGAAGGCCGTCGCCAAGTGTCTGCCGGAGCTGCAGGGCAAGCTGACCGGCAACGCGATCCGCGTGCCGACGCCGAACGTGTCGCTGGCCGTGATGAGTCTCAACCTCGGCCGCGAGACGACGAGCGAGGAGCTCAACGAGTACCTGCTCAAGACCTCGATCGAGGGCGATCTCCAGAACCAGATCGACTACTCGAAGTCGACGGAGGTCGTCTCGAGCGATTTCGTCGGCAACCGCTACGCGGGGATCGTCGACGCGCCGGCCACGATCGTGCAGGGCAGCCACGCGGTGCTCTACATCTGGTACGACAACGAGTTCGGCTACAGCCGCCAGGTCGTTCGCTGCCTCGAAGAGCTCGCGGGCATCGTGATGCCCAACTTCCCGAAGCGCAACGTCGCCTGATTCGTTCAGGGAGGGCCTATGGCCCGTCCTGCGCCGGGGAGTCGCTCGGCAGACGCCGCGCTAGTTCGCGGGGCGTTTGCCCGCGCGCTCGCCGCTTCCGATGGGAATGCGGATCGCCATCGACCAGCGCCAGGCGGGGTCGAAGCGCTGGTCGTAGAGCTTGTTGCCGCCGGAGGTCTCGACTCGGATGCGGCCGGCGACGCCGAGGCCGGTGCGGAAGTCGAAATGGGCGCCTTCGAAGAGCTGCAGCCGGAGCCCGACCTCGAGGGGCACGGTCGTGATCTCGCCGACGCCGTCGGTGTCGGCGGCGTTGCCGTAGTCGTCGAGTCGGAAGCGGGTCCGTTCGTAGCCCGCGCGGAGCGACAGCCGGACCGCTTCGCTCGGCCCGAAGTAGAGCGCCGTCGACCCTCCCTGGAGCCAGTCGCCTTCGGTCCTGAGCTCGACGCTCTCGTCGATCCGCCAGCGGAGCGCGAGGATCGGGAAGGTCTCGGCGTTGCGAGCGAGCTGGCTCGTCACGCCGAGCCCCGCGCCCACCATCAGGTCGTCGTTCACCTGCCAGCGCACGATCGCCGAGATCCCGCCGGCGAAGGCGTTGCGATCGGCTCCGTTCTCCGCCGCCCATCGGATCGGCACGGTCGTGACGACCGAGACGCGGTCACCCACGAGCACCGTCGCGTGGGGGACGAGGTCGAGGGTGTTGATCGTGTTCCAGGGCTCGCGCGGCAGGCGGGTGCCCCCGAAGACGATCGGGGCGCCGTTGTCGAGATTGAAGTCGAAGCTCGAGAAGGCGTAGCGCGCGGCGAAGCCGACGAGGACGGACTGGTTGATCGGTCCGCCGACGTCCCCTTCGATCCCCGAGCGCCAGGCGTCGAACTCGTCGCCGGCGTCGCTCTTGGTCTCGAACTCCATCCGGAAATCCGTCGCGACGTGACCACTCCAGGCCCAGCGCGAGGGCGGATCGGTGATCATCGAATACTGGGCGCGGGCCAGGCCGGGCAGGCCGGCGACGAGGGCGAGGCCGAGCGAGAAGAGCGCGAGCGGACGCACGGTGACGGCTACTCGTCCCAGCCCGAGGAAGCGCCCTTGATCATGGCGAAGGGACCGACGGGCCAGCCGAAGCAGTCGACCATCAGCTGGTTCACGTCCTCGTGGCTCGCGATCCCCTCGGAGACGACCCGGCTCGCCTCCTGGATCATCGCGGCGTAGACGCGGTTGGCGACGTAGCCCCACGCCATCGGATGATCCTTCACGACGACGGGATGCTTGCCGCATTCCGCCGCGAGCTGGCGCACGGTGTCGATCGCCGCCTCGTCCGTGTCGTCACGGACGACGATCTCGGCGAACTTCATCACGACGGGCGGCGACGCCCAGTGCCAGACGAGGACCCGGGAAGGGCGATCCGTCGCCGCGGCGAGGGCGGCGAGGGGGAAGCCCGAGCTGTTCGAGGCGAGGATGCACTCCGGCTTCGTCAGCCGGTCGAGGTCGCGGAAGACCTTGATCTTGAGGTCGAGCTGCTCCGGAACGCACTCGACGACGAGGTCCGCGTCCGCGACGGCCCCCTCGAAGTCGGTGGAGAAGGTGAGGCGGGCGAGGGTCGCGTCCGCCGTCTCGCGGTCGAGCTTGCCCCGCGCGACGGCCTTCTCGACGCCGTAGCGTCCGTTCGTGACGCCCGCGCGCGCCTTCTCGACGACCTCGTCGGAGAGGTCGGTTCCGTGGACCTCGTGGCCCGACTGGGCGAGGACCTGGGCGATGCCGCTGCCCATCACGCCCGCGCCGATGACTGCAATCTTCATTCTGGATCTCCTGGAATCGTGGCCGACCGGTCGGCTCCGCCCGATGAGCTAACGCTCGTCGCGGGGCGACTCCTCCGGCGGAAGGTGGTCGATCTGGTTGAAGCTCAAGAGGTCGGGCTTCGGCGAGAACGTGAGCTCGCTGATCGCGCAGTTCATCATCATGCGGTCGAAGCGCGAGTAGTCGTCGTCGAGCAGGACGCCGAAGGCGATCCCGAGCGCTCCACCGTGACTCACCACGACGACCCGCTCCCCCGGATGGCGCAGGGCGATCGTTCGCAGGGCACCGGCCAGCCGCTGGCCGACCTCGAGGGGGGTCTCGCCACCGTGGGGCGCGAAATGCGGATCGGTCCGCATGTTCTCGAAGAGCCGCTTCTCTTCGTGGAGCTGCTTGAAGCTCATCCCCTCCCAGTCACCGAGGTGGTACTCGGCGAGGTCGGGCTCGATCTTCGGCGTGAGGCCGAGGGGGTCGGCGATCGCCTGCGCGGTGTGGTGGGCGCGGTCGAGATGGCTCGCGTAGACGTGACCGACGGAGGGACGGGTCGCCTCGATGCGGGCGGCGACGGCGGCGGCCTGGGCGCGGCCGTGGTCGGTGAGCGGCGTGTTGATCGAGCCGTGCCAGACGCCGTCGAGGTTGGCGCGGGTCTGGCCGTGGCGAACGATGGTGAGCAGGGCGTGGGGATCGGAAGGAGCGGCGGCCATGGCGGCCGGATCATACACGCCCGGTCGCGTCCGGCGGGGGGCGTCCGCGAATCGGGCGCCGCGTCCGCTCGAGGCGGGATCAGCGCGCGGTGGCGCCGGTCGGGCCGTTGCGGCCCACGACCACCTCGCCGTACGACGCGAGCCAGTCCGTCGGTGACATCGTCTCGACTCGCCGGCGCGCCGCGGCCCGGGTCAGCGGGACCGATTCGTCGACGGCCCCCGGATCCCGCGCGATCGCCGGCACACGGTCCGGATCGCCCGGCGCTTCGATCGGGTCGAGCACCGCTCCGGTCGCATCGTCCGCGACGGCTCCGACCGGCATCAGGACGACGACCGCGAGGGCGGCCACCGTCAGAGCGGGGATCAATTTGTTGTGAATGGCACCCATATGAGGGCACGGTTCGGAGTCCGATTTCGTTCCCTTGAGAGAAACGGGTGGAAAAACCTTCGGTAGGAATCCGGAGTGCGCGGCGAGCGCGCCGGCGCCGCAGGCGGCGGGCAGGGCGCCCGGCGGTACGGCACGAGGCCCCGGGGCCTCGGCTCAAGCGCCTTCCAGCAGCTCCAGCAGCTCGTCCCGGCTGAGGCGGCTGCTGCCGTCCGCATCCTCGAGGGCCGCGTCCGCGAGGGCGCGCTTGCGGGCGTGGAGTCGGAGGATGCCCTCCTCGACGGTGTTCCGGGCGATCAGGCGGTGGAGCACGACCGGGCGATCCTGGCCGATCCGGTGGGCACGGTCCGCCGCCTGCTGCTCGACCGCCGGGTTCCACCAGGGGTCGAGCAGGAAGACGTGATCCGCCGCGGTCAGGTTGAGGCCGGTCCCCCCGGCGCGGAGCGACAGGAGCATCACCGGCGGACCGTCCTCGGACTGGAACGCGTTCACGACCGCCCCGCGATCCCGGGTCGATCCATCGAGCCGCAGCCAATCGATCCCCCGGGCGCGCAGCCCCGGCTCGAGCAGGTCGAGCAGGCTCGTCCACTGGGAGAACACGAGGGCCTTGTGCCCGTCGGCGACCGCCTCCTCGAGCCGCGCGAAGAGGGTCTCGAGCTTCGAGGAGGTTCCGCTCTCCGACGCCTGGCCCGGGACCAGGCTCGAGTGACAGGCCGCCTGGCGCAGGCGGAGGAGCGCTTCGAGCGCCGCCATGACGTTGCCGCCGGCGCGCAGTCGCTCGACGACGTCCTTCACGGTCGCGGCCCGGACCGAGTCGTAGACCGCGCGCTCCTCCTCGCTCAGGTCGCAGTCGAGGACGATCTCCGAGAGCGGCGGCAGCTCCGGGGCCACGTCCGCCTTGAGGCGCCGAAGCAGGAAGGGGCGGATGCGCTGCCGGAGCCGCTCCGCGACGTCCTGGTCGCCGTCGGCGATGGGTCGCGCATAGCGGTTCCGGAAATCCGTCCGTCCCCCGAGCAGCCCCGGGTTGAGGAAGTGGAGCTGACTCCACAGCTCGTCGAGGCGGTTCTCGACGGGCGTTCCGGTCAGCGCGAAGCGCGCCTTCGCGTCGAGGCGATGGGCCGCGCGGGCGATCTGGCTCTCCGGGTTCTTGATCGCCTGCGCCTCGTCGAGGATCACGCAGTCCCAGGTCGGCTTCGTGAGCAGCTCCACGTCCTGTCGCAGGAGCGCGTAGCTGGTGATCGTGACCTCGGCCTTCTCGTCGAGCTGACGCCCGGGACCGTGATAGAGACTCACTGCGAGGGACGGGCGGAAGCGCTCGATCTCGCGCATCCAACCGTGGAGCACGGACGTCGGAGCGACGACGAGCGTCCGGCCTTCGATGGCGCAGAGTGCCTGCAGCGTCTTGCCGAGACCCATGTCGTCGGCGAGCAGCGCGCCGAGCCCGGCGCGGCGAAGGAAGACCAGCCAGTCGACGCCCTGACGCTGGTAGTCGCGCAGGACGTCCTCGAGCGCCGGATCGATCTCCGCGCTCGGGATGCCGTCGAAGCCCGCGAGCAGCGGCCGCAGCCCTTCGAGCGAGGGCGGCGGCGGCTCGTCGAGGTCGTCGCAGAGGAGCGCCAGGTCCGGCAGCGCGTGCCGGGCGACCCGCCCGCGCGGATCCCGCGCCGCGAGCAGGTCGGCGATCCGGTCCCCGTAGCGCTTCAGCCAGTCCGCCGGCAGTCGCGCGAAGCCGCCGCCGTCGAGCTGCACGACGGACTCGCCGCGCGACCAGGCGCGCAACACCGATTCCGGTCCGGCGCTGCCGCCCGCCGGCAGGCCGATCGAGCGCTCCACGTCGTCGGCATCGCCGAAGGGCCCCTCGTCGAAGTCTTCCGGTCGGTCGGCGTCCGGCGCCAGATTGAAGTCGATCGAGAGGCGGTCGTCGTCGATCTCGATCGAAGGCGCCAGGTCGCCGCGCAGCTGGAAGTCGTGGTGGCTGCCGCCGACCACCTCCATCGAGGTCGCCTCCAGGCGTCCCGCGAGCTGGATCGCCTCGCCGGCGGGCAGCCGCGCGACGACGCCGGGCCGCAGGCCGAGCTCCGTGCGCAGTCGGGCGACGACCTCGTTCTCGGCGGTCTCCATCCGGATCGGGACCTCGCCTCCGCCGAGATGCACGAGCTTGCCCGCGTCGACCCGGGCGACGGGCGGGTCGCCGTAGACCAGCGTCGGAAGGACGGAGAGCCCGTCGCCGTCCCGGTGGACCTCGATCCGGATCCGCGGCCGCTCGCCGCGGCGGGCGGTCGGGAGCTTCCCGGTCTCGACGACGAGGGGGATGCGCTGCTCGAGATCCGGGATGACCTCGGTGACGAGGACGGCGAGATCGTCGTCGGAGAAGAAGCGGCCGCGAGGGAGGTCCGCGAGCTCGCGGCCGGTGAGCTTGTTCGGGGCGAGGGGGTGGAGCGTGTCGCCGGCCTGCACGATGCCGTTCCGGAAGGCCTTCACGATCCGGGTGTCCTGCTCGACGAAGAGGCGCACGCCGGCCGGGGCATCGACCACCTTCGCGACGAGGCCGATCGGCTCCGGGTCGACCTGGATCGGCTGGCCGTCGAGGGTCACGCGGTCGGTGCCCGCGAGCTTCTCGATCAGGTTGGCCACGTTCGGCCGCGAGGTCGCGTCCGCCGGGCGCGACGAGAGCTGGCGATCGACGGCGAGGTCCGCCGGGGTCGCCACGAACTCGGGGCCGTCGAACTGACCCGTCGCCGCGGCGGTGAGGCTGCCGCGGAGGAGCGTACGCCGGCCCTGGAACTCGATGTTCCGGGTCAGCCAGAGGTGCCCGTCCCGGTCCTCGAGGTCGTAGACGACGCGACCGCGCCCCTCGCCCTGGGTCGGCAGCTCCTCGCCTTCCTTCTTGGCGCGGCGCATCGCGATGATCGCCGCCGCGACGTGATCGCAGGGATCGTCCGGACTGTTGCAGGTGCACTCCCAGTCCTCGTCGTCCGGGTGCAGCGTGACCTGCGGCGCATCGAGTCCCTTGCGCATGACGACGCGCAGGCTGATCGAGTCGGCGGTGCGCTCTTCCACGCTGACCGCGTCCGCGCGGGCGAGGGAGACCCCTCGAGACCAGACCGCGCGCGGACAGGCCTCCTGCACGGCCTCGAAGAGCGTCTGCAGGGAATCCAAGAAAAGAACCGGAAGGTCGTGGGTAGGGCGCGGGGATCCTAACCGATCCGGGCGCGGGTGGAGGAGATGTCCTGGCCACGGCGCCTCCCGCCCGGCTCGGCGTCTCGGAGGGGCGAAGGCCTCAGTCGCGGTCGAGGAGGTTCGAGTTCGCTCTCGCCCAGGCGACGAGCTCTTCCTCGAGCGCATCGGGCTCGTTCGCGGCCGGGTTCGCGGCGACGAAGCGCGCGAGGTGCCCGAGCGCCTGCCCGACGTGGCGTCCGGGCCCGGCGCCGAGGCGCTCCATGACCGCGGTGCCGTCGAGGGCGAGGGCGCGGACCTCGCCGGAGCGTTGACGCGCCGAGCGGATCGACGCGATGCGCTCTTCGATCGCGACGAGCCTTTCTTCGGCGCGCGAGGCTTCGCCCCGGTCGGCCCAGTCGGCGAGCTCGATGCGTCGCCAGGTGAAGAGGCCCTCGAGGGTCTCGTCGTCCAGCCGGGCGACGAGCTTCCGCAGGCCGGCGTCGCGACCGGGGGAGACCGCGCGATCGAGGGGATGACTCGCCTGGAGTCGCTCGACCCGACGGGCGAGGGCGTGCGGCACGCGGAAGCGGATCATCGCGCCCGCGGTCGCGCCGCCGCGAAGCCAGGCGGCCCAGCGAAGCGGCAGCAGCGGCGGGAGTCGGTCGATTCGATCGCAGTGGACCGCCTGGGTCCCGGGCACCAGGAAGTCGAGCACGCCGGCTTCGCGCAGGAACGCGAGCGCCGCGCTCGGCCGCGGCGACTCGAGCACGCGGGTCAGCTCCCGGCGGGCCGGGGCCGCCTGGGGCAGTCGCGGTGCCGCCGCTTCGAACGCGTCCCGAGCGGCGCCCCGCAGCGCGGCGGAGGGACGGAGGCCGTGCTCCGCGATCAGGCGCGCTGCGATCCAGTAGCGACGGGGCGCGACCTCGAACGGGGAGGGAGCGTCGCCGAGGGGCACCGCGAGCTCGAGCTCCCCCGCCATGAAGCCCGCTCGCCGGTCGAAGGGATCCAGCCAGGATTCGTCCTTCGGCCGGAAGGCGAAGGCGTAGGGGGCGAGCCCGAAGCGGGCGAGCAGATCCTCCGGATCGCGCTCGCCGCAGGGCACGAGATCGACGGGCCCGTCCGCGGTCGCCTGGGTGATGCGTCGACCGTGCTCTGCGCTGACCACCGCGTGCGGCAGCGCGTCGAGCAGGGCGTCCGGCGTCGCGGCGCAGAGCAGCGAACGAGTCGCGGCGCGCGCGGGGGGCCGGGTGTGCAGGTCGTGGAGCAAGCCCTCGCCGTGGCTGAAGGAAGGGACGCCGCGCTCCTCGAGCAAGGCGCAGAGCTCCGCGACCGCCTTGGGCAGCGCGCGCGGGTTCGGGGTCGATCGGGATTGACGCATGGGCGGCGCGCAGTGTAGACCGTGCGAAGGAGGCGGGCCGGCGCGCGCCGGGGAACGGTGCGCGAACGAGACGATCGAGGAGTCGGAGACATGCGGGATGGATCGAGTCGGGAGAGGCGCACGGTGCGCAGCGTGCGGATCGGGCTGGGCCTCGCGCTGCTGCTGACAACGCTGCCCCTCGGAGCGGCGCAGGCGGGCGAGCCCGGACGGCTGCGCTGCGAGACGCGCGTCGAGCCGCGGGCGATCTTCGGGCGGAACTACGTGCTCGATCGCGTCCAGGTCTGCGGACCGGCGGCCGACCCGGTGGAGGCCGCGCCCGTGTCCCGCGAGCGCGCGGCGCCGCCGACGGTCTTCGGAGCCCCGCTGGATCCCGAGCTCGGGCGCGTGTCCTGGGATGCTTCGCGCGCGCAGCTCGCGAACACGCAATACGAACGCACCGTGCGCGCGGGGCGCCGGGGGTTCTCCGGCCGCGATCGCTGACACGAAGTGCGCCGTGACTAACACGGGCCCGGCCCTTCGCCCCGCGAAGGGAATGCGCAAACGGACTCAAGCTCGGGTGGAAAAACACCGAGTCTTCCAGGACCGACCCATGCCTGCGTCGATCGAGCACGAAAGCGCGCGACGAGGCACGGACCAGGGAGTTCGCATGGCCACCGGAGCCGAGTTCGCCGGGCATCGCCCCCGCGGAGAAGACGCCCGCCCCGACGAGCGTCACCTGCGCATCCTGCTCGTCGAAGGTCAGTCCGTCGTCGCCGACGAGATCCGACAGAGTCTGTGTGCGACGAGCTGCGCATCCTTCGAGGTGGTCTGCGAGTCCGATCTCGTCGAGGCGGCAGCGCAGATCCAGGGCGATCAATTCGATCTGCTGCTGATGGATCCGCGTCTGCCCGGCGTCGAGCGCACCGCCGCCCTCGATCTCGCCAACGAGCTGGCCCACCGCCTCCCCGTCGTCGTGCTGACCGGAACCGAGGCCCTGGAGCGCGCCGACGAGGGCGTCCGCACGCGCCTCGCGACCTGCGTTCGGGAGGCCGATGTCGCGGGCAAGCTGCTCCACACGATCCGGCGCGCCCGTCGCCTCGGCACCGGCGTGATGACGCCGATGTTCTGCCGACTCGAGGGCCTGATCGCCTGATCGCGACGGGGGCGCGTGCTCCCCCGGTCCGGGCGCCTATCCTGCCGCCCGTGTCGACCCTCCGATTCCACGTGCCCGGCCGTTCGCATCCGGTCGGGGCCTGGCTGGCCGCGCTCTTCCCGGACGTCCCGCGGCGGGAGCGCCGCGCCTGGATCGCGGACGGTCGCGTCCGCGTCGAAGGGGCCCCCTGTGATCGCGGCACGGCCGCGTGTCCCCCCGGCGCGGAGATCTCGATCGTGCTCAGGGAGACCCCCCTCGCGGACCTGTTGCCGTGGGTGGCCCGGCTCGATGCGATCGAGGCGGAGGCCTGGGAGGCGATCGTCGCTTCCTGTCCCTGGCCCTCGGGCAGCGCGACGGGCGCGCTCGAGTTCGAGGGGGTGGAGCGCGTGGGCGGGCTCGCTCGCCTCGACCTGCGCGGAGAAGCGACCCGGGGCGTCGAGGTCCTCGCGGCGCTCGCGGACCTCGGCCTTCCCGTCGTCGGAGATCTCGTGCGCGGCGGTCGCGCGGTCGTTTCGTCGGAGCGCGCGGTCTTCGCTTCGGAGACGGGCGCCGCTTCCGGACCCTGGCTCGCGCCCGCCGGCCGGATGGAGGACGTCCGCCTCGCGGCGCTCGCGGGGTCGGTCTGGCGGTGGGATCACGATGCGCTCGATCGGCCCATCCCCTCCGCCGAGGAAGACGAAGCGCCGGGAAGGCTCGTGGTCTCGGCGGAGACGGGCAGGGTGCTCGCGGGCGGGCATCCGTGGATCCGGCCCGACGATGCCAGTGATCGCGCGGAGCGCTATCGGCCCGGTGCGTTGGTGGCGGTCGAGGATCGCACGGGGCGCGCACAGGGATGGGCGCGGGTCGAAGGGACGCGCGCGATCGCGGCTCGGATCTGGGCCGGCGGTGGGGCGGAGCGCGGCGGAGACTCGATCGAGGCACGGGTCGCGAAGGCCCTGGCGAAACGCGGGGCGCTGCTCGGGGCGTCCTCGGAGGAGACCGCCTGCTTCCGGCTGATTCACGGCGAGGGAGACGCGCTTCCCGGCCTCTTCGTGGATCGGCTCGGTCCGCTGCTGCGCGTACTCGTGTCGGGGTGGGCAGCCGTCGACCTGTCCGAGCGCGTCGTCGACGCGCTCGCGGCGCAGCTGCCGGTCACGCCGGAAGGGCTGCCCTACAGCGCGCTCGAGGTGCTCCACCTGCGCACGCCGGCGCGGGGGAAGGTCGACGCGACCCGCTGGCTGCGGGGTGGACTCGACCTCCTTCGGGAGCAGGGCGTCCTCGACGGTGAGGAGCCCGCCCTCGTGGCGCACGAGCGCGGACTCGCCTTCGAGCTCGATCCCGGCTGGGCCTCGCCGCGCCAGCCGCGGCCCGGCTACGGGCTCTTCGTGGACCAGCGCGAGAACCGCGAGCGGGTGGCGGCGCTCGCGCGGGACGGAGGGCGTTGGC
>JAUIMK010000492.1 GCA_030432735.1 bacterium | reverse complement strand
GAGGGGATCGCCCACGCGCTGATCCTGATGAACGTCGCAGTAGCCACGGACCAGGCCTTGCGCGACGAGCCGGCCTCCCCGGAGCGACTCGCGGCCGCCGTGGGGTCGATCTGGAACGCCACACTCTACGGGAATTGAAGGGCTTTTCTCTTTTTATTGACAGTTCGTCGATAGTCCAGGTACTATTGACGACGTGTTGATAACCACGAGGAAGCACCCATGAAGACCGTCGACCCCCTCGACCGCCTCGATTCCCTCGCAGCCCACCCGGGCTGGGCCAAGCAGGGCCGCCAGCCGCGGATCGCCATCGTCGGAGCCGGCATGTCCGGCATCGCCGCCGTCGTGAAGCTGCGCCGCGCGGGATATACCGACCTGACGGTCTACGAGAAGGCCGACCGCGTCGGCGGGACATGGCGCGAGAACCAGTACCCGGGTCTCTCCTGCGACGTCCCCTCCTACTGGTACTCGTTCACCTTCGCGCCCAATCCCGACTGGTCGCATCGCTACTCCTACGGCCCCGAGATCCAGGCCTACATGGAGAAGACGGCGCGGGGCTTCGGCGTGACGGACCTCGTCCGCTTCGACACCGCCGTCGCGGACCTCCGCTACGAGGCGCCGCGCTGGCGGCTCACGACGGAGCACGGCGACGAAGAGGTCTACGACCTCGTGGTCTCCGCGACCGGCGTGCTGCATCACCCTCTGCTGCCGGAGATCGAAGGTCTCGACTCGTTCGAAGGGGCCATGTTCCACTCGGCACGCTGGGACGACGACGTCGCGCTCGAGGGGCGCCGCGTGGGCGTGATCGGCACGGGCTCGACGGCGGCGCAGATCGTCGGTGAGATCGGGGCGAAGGTCGGTCGCCTCTCGGTCTTCCAGCGAACGCCCCATTGGATGGCGCCCTTTCCGCAGAAGGCGTACTCGCCGCGTTGGAAGCGATTCGCGCGGACCTTCCCGATCGTCCTCAAGGCGCTCTACCACTTCTACTACTACCTGATGGCGACCCGGATCGGGGGCGCGGTGCTCGGTGACGAGCGGGCGCACGCGAAGCTCGCGGAGGCCTGCCGGAAGAACCTCGAGCAGAACGTCCCGGATCCCGCGCTGCGCGAGAAGCTGACGCCGGACTACGCCGCCGCCTGCAAGCGGCTCGTGATCTGCTCGGACTACTATCCCGCGATCTGCGCCGACAACGCGGAGCTCGTCACCGACGCCATCGAGCGGATCGAGCCCGGCGGCGTCCGCACGAAGGACGGACGCCTCCACGAGCTCGACGTGCTGGTGCTCGCGACGGGCTTCGATCCGACGCGCTTCATCCTGCCCATCCGCGTGACGGGGGAGGGCGGGGCCGACCTCGAGAAGCGCTGGGACGGGGCGCCGCGGGCCCATCGCGCGATGAGCGTGCCCGGCTTCCCGAACCTGTGGATGATCGAGGGGCCGACGGGGCCGGTCGGCAACCTCTCGCTGATCACGATCAGCGAATACCAGATCGACTACCTGATCCGCTGCCTCGACGAGATGAAGGCGCGCGGGCTCGAGGCGATGGCGCCGCGCGAAGAGTCCTTCGCGGCGTACAACGCCGAGATCCGGGAGGGTCTGCAGTCGACGATCTGGGTTCGGGGCGGCTGCAACAGCTGGTACCTCGACAAGACCGGTCTTCCGAACCTCTACCCCTTCTCGCCGGCGCGGTTCCGCAAGGAGATGCGCAAGCCCGACTTCTCGGAGTACCGGCTGATCGAGGAGGTCTGAGCGGCGGAGCAGCGCGCGGCGTCAGCGCATCCGGAGCCCGGCGCCTTCCCGGCGCCGCATCAAGCCTTCCTGGACCGCCGAGGCGACGAGCCGACCGTCGCGCGCGTAGAAGAGGACGCGTCCGAGGGCCCGGGATCCCTTGAGCACCGGGCTGTCGTGGACGGCGTAGATCCACTCGTCGATCCGGAACGAATCATGGAACCACATCGCGTGGTCGAGGCTCGCCGACTGTGTATCCGGATCCATGATGCCCCACGGCATCGGGTGCTGGGCGGCGACGACGATCGTCTGGTCCGAGGCGTAGGCGAGCACGGCCTGGTGGAGCGCGGGATCGTCCGGAAGCGGGCCCACCGCCTTGAACCAGGCGCGCATCTCGGGCGCGCGGTCCCCTTTGCTTCCCGCCGTCATGTCGAGGCCGTCCTCGACGAGGATCCGGACCGGCAGGGACCCGAGTTGCTCGCGCGTGATCGAGCCACCGAGCGCGGCGGCGCCGCGGAGGATGCCCTCTTCGTACTCCTCGCCGCGGGGCTCCGCCGGGATCTCGACGTCGACCTGGCGGGAGGGCGCCTCCTCGGGGATCTGGAA
>JAUIMK010000491.1 GCA_030432735.1 bacterium | reverse complement strand
CGTGCCTTCGCATCGTCGACCCGCGCGATTCCGCCGCCGAAGGTCGGCGCGCGGCGCACCGTCGCGTAGAGCATCCCCGGCACCTTCACGTCGAGGGCGAAGGTCGCCGTGCCGTCCACCTTCGGCGGGATGTCGTGGCGCTCCACGTGGCGGCCCATGATCCGGAACTCGTCCGCGGACTTGAGCCTGGGCTTCGCCGGCGGCGTCATCTGGGAGGCGGCCTCGGCGAAGCGCGCGTAGGGCTCGGATCGACCACTCGCTTCGTGGACGAGGTGGCTCTCGCGCGCGATCACCTCCTCGACCGGCACGTCCCATTCCCGCGCCGCCGCCGTCTGGAGCATCTCCTTCACCGCGGCGCCGGCCACGCGCATCCCGTAGACGCCGGTCGAGCGAATGCTCATGCTGCCACCGGTGATCTGGAGGTCGAGGGCCTGGGCCGCGTGGATCAATACCCCGTCGACCGTGGGCACGATCATCTCCGGGAGGTCGACCCCCGCGAGCAGCAGGCCCTTCGCGATCGGGTGGTTCGCGAACTCGGAGATCGCCGGCGCGTACTCGAACCGGACGAGATCCCAGTCCGCCTCGAGCTCGTCGGCGAGCATCTGGGTCAGCGCGGTCCCGGCTCCCTGCCCCATCTCCGCATGCGGCACGATCACGGTCACCGTGTTGTCGCCGCCGATCTTGACCCAGGTCTGGACGAGGGTCTCGCCCTCGCCCGCAACGAGGTCGCCGAGCGACTGCGCGCGGTTGCCGGGACGAACGGCGATTCCCGCGATGAGACCGCCGCCCGCGATCGCTCCGGTGGTGAGGAAGGCGCGACGCGTCCACTTACCCATGGCTCGACTCCTCCGCGCCCGCGCCCGCCGCCGGCGGTCCGTCCGCCGCGTTCGCACGCGCGGCGCTCTTGATCGCGGCCTTGATCCGGCCGTACATGCCGCAGCGGCAGATGTTGCCGTCCATCGCGCGGTCGATGTCCTCGTCCGAGGGATCCGGGTTCGCATCGAGCAGCGCTGCCGCCGACATCAGCTGTCCGGACTGGCAATAGCCGCACTGGGGCACCTGGTGCTCGATCCAGGCCCGCTGCAACGCGTGGCGGGTCTCCGGCGCCGGCGCGAGTCCCTCGACCGTCTGGATCTGCTTCCCCTCGAGCGAGGAGACGGGGGTGATGCAGGAGCGGATCGCCCGGCCGTCGACGCGGACCGTGCACGCCCCGCATTGGGCGATGCCGCAGCCGAACTTCGTGCCGGTCAGCTCGAGCTGCTCTCGGAGCACCCACAGCAGCGGCGTCGTGGGGTCGACCTCGACCTTTCGCTCGACCCCGTTCACCACGAGCGCCGTCACCGGTTTCGTCGTCGCCGCCATGCGTCCCCTCCTCGCTCTCGCTGGGCGGCAGGCTGACATTCTGGATCCATATTGTCAATTCGTACGCGCGCGGGGCTTCGAGGGACGCGCCCTCGTCGACCTGCGCACGCGACGCCGTACCGGAGATCACGCACCCCTCCTGACCCCCGGTCGAAGAGCAGTCGTGCCCGTGATCACGCGGGTGGGCAGGAGAGGACGAGATGCACGATGGGATGACGCGAAAGGTCGAGCCCGAGACCACCCTCGGGAGCCCGGAGTTCCTCGAGACGCACGTGGCGAGCCTGACGGTCCTGAGCGGCCCTGCCGCGGGCCTCGAATTCGCCCTCGATTCGCCCCGGGTGATCGCGGGACGCTCCGATCGAGCCCGGATCCGCCTCGCCTTCGACGGCGTCTCCTCCGAGCACGCCGCCTTCGAGCTCGGCGAGAAGGGCTTCGGCGTGCGCGACCTGGCGAGCACGAACGGCGTCCTCGTGAACGGCAAGGAAGTCTTGAGCCAGCCCCTCGAACACGGCGACCGCGTCCTGCTCGGCGACTGCGAGCTCCAGTACGTGGTCGAGGCCCGTGACCGCACGCCGACGGCGTGGGGACTCGACGAGACCGGATGAGCCGCAGCGATCTGACCGGGCGCCGCCTCGGTGGATACGTCGTCGAGCGCGAGATCGGCGCCGGCGGAATGGGGCTCGTCGTGCTCGCGCGTCAGGAGAGTCTCGACCGCCCCGCCGTCCTGAAACGGATGCATCCGGACCTGGTCGCCGACCCCGAGCTCGAGGCGCGCTTCGAGCGCGAGGCGAAGTCCGCGGGTCGGCTCCACCACCCGAACGTCGTCTGCATCTACGACCGCTTTCAGTACCGGGGGCAGGCGTATCTCGCGACCGAATACGTCGACGGCGTCGACCTCGGAATCGTGCTGGAGCAGGTCCGCCCCCTCCCCTGGCGACTCGCCGCGACGATCGCGCTCGAGGTCGCCCGC
>JAUIMK010000131.1 GCA_030432735.1 bacterium | reverse complement strand
AGCGCATCGACGAAATCGTCGCCCTGCGAGGCGATCGACTCCGCGATCGCCTCGAGGGCGTCCCTCTCGGCGCGCGAAGGCGCGCCCGGACTTCGCTCCGCCTCCGTCACCCGAAGCGCGACCTCGCTCGCAGGCGTCATTCGGGCGCGCTCCCCGGCCTACGCGCGCGACGCGGGCAGGCCGACGATTCCGGCGACGAACTCGCTGCGCAGTCGCTCGACGCGGTTCTCGTCGACCACGAACTCCGGCATCCGGTCGAGCAGCGCACGCGTCGCGGTCTCGCCTTCGAGGGCGGCGATGTGGGTGCCGAGGCACGAGTGGCTTCCGTGGCCGAAGGTGAGGATGCGGCGCGACTGCCGGTGGATGTCGAACCGGTCCGGATCCTCGAACTCCCGTTCGTCCCGGTTCGCGGACGGGAAGAGGAAGATCACCGACTGCCCGGGCTCGAAGGTGTGGCCATGGAGCTCGACCGGCTTCACGACGGTGCGGCCCAGGAACTGCGTCGGCATGCCGTAGCGCAGGCCTTCCCGGAACGCGTTCGGGATCAGCGACGGGTCCGCGACGAGCTCCGCGCGCTGGCCGGGATTCCGGAAGAGCTCCAGCAGGAAGCAGGCGAAGACCTTCGGGAAGCTGTCCGTGCTCCCGATCACGAGGGTCGACATCTGCGAGGCGATGTTGTCGTCGGGGAGCGGCTTGTCGTCGAAGACGGCGTTCAGATAGGCGTTCAGCAGGACGTCGTCGTCGGTCGGGTTCTTCCTGCGGAACTGGATGTACGACTCGAGGTACCGGTTCAGCTCGTCGGCGGCGAGCAGCCCGTCCTCGGTCATCCCCGGCTGGTCGTTCTCCCGGGCGAAGAAGCGGTTCACGTAGCTGTAGAGCTCTTCCGCGTCCTCGATCGGGAGCCCCAGCAGGACGCACGAGACCTCCATCGCGATCTTCGCGATGTAGTCCCCGACGAGATCGACCTCGCCGTCCCGTTCGAGGGCCTTCGCGTGCTTCTCCACGATCGCCTCGACCGCCGGGGCCAGCCCCGCGACGCGGCGCGGCTTGAAGGCGCCGGAGATGAGCGCGCGGTTCCGCGTGTGCTCGGGCGGGTCCATCATGTTGACGCTGGGGAAGACCGGCATCTGCTTCGTGATGAGGTGGGCGGGGGTGGTGCCGCGCAGCGACGCCGAGTACGACGCGTTGTCACCGCTCTGGACCCAGATGTCCTCGAATCGGGAGAGCGCCCAGCAGTCGAACTCTTCGACGTAGTAGGCGGGCGCCTCGGCGCGGAGCTGCTTGTAGACGGGAAGCGGATCTTCGAAGATCTCGGGCATCAGCGGGCTGTATTCGACCAAGGGAATTCCTCTCTTTCTGCGGGAGCGGGGAGGAGGCGGCGCGCGCCCCCCGGAGCGCTCGAATCCTGTGTTCAGGCGGCCGGCGCGAGCCGGTTCGCGACCCAGTCGCCTCCGAGCGCCACGGCGGCGATGCCATCCTCTGCGCCCAGGCAGGAGATGTCGACGGAGGGGTCGCCGTTCACCACGACGAAGTCGGCGAGGCGTCCCGGCTCGATCAGGCCGGCTTCGTCGCCGAGGCCCATCGCGATGGCGCCGTTGTGCGTCGCCCAGCGGAGCACGTCGAGCGGCGCCATCCCGAGCACCTTGACGTAGAGCTCGAGCTCCGCGACGTAGTCGCCGTGCGGCATGATCGGCGTGCCGAAGTCGTCGCCGATCACCATTCGCACGCCGGCGCGATGGGCCCGGGGCATGGCTTCGCAGGTGTACTCGAAGTCCTCGCGCACGGCGGCGATGCGGCGTCGGACCTCGTCGGGGGTCTCCGGGAAGCCCTCGCTGATCTGGAGGACGGCCGCGTCGTGGTCCCAGGACTCGGCGAGCTCGAGGAAGCGCGCGCTCCAGAGCATGCTCGGGACGACGGTGGTGTCCGCGTCGAGGATGGCTTCGATGCACTCGTCGTCGAGCCGGTCTGCGTGGTCGATGATGTCGACGCCGGCGCGGGCACACTCGAGGATCGAGGTGCGCGACGGAGCGTGCGCACGCACGCGCTTGCCGAGGGTATGCGCGGCTTCGACCAGGGCGTGGAGCTCGGCGCGCGTCGGATACATGACGTCTCGGGCGGGGGAGGATCCGTGGCCCGGTCCCGCGGAGATCTTGATCACGTCACAGCCGCGGCCGCCCTCCACGCGTGCAGCGAGCCGCCACTCCTCCTCGCCGCTCACGGCGTAGGTGAGGCCCGTGCAGCCGAGCTCCATGAAGTGGTTCCGGTTGTTGGCGTAGTCGGAGTACTCGCCGGTCGTGACGATCTCGCGGGAGCCGGCGAGATAGCGCGGACCCCGCACGATTCCCGCGCCGATCGCCTCCTTCAGGCTCACGTCGATCGTGAAGGCGTTGCTCGATCCGATCGCCCCCGTCCAGCCCAGCCGCAGCGCCTGCTCCGCGTTCTTCGCGGCGAGCATCGAGAGATAGGGCGGCGCGGCTTCGAGGCCCAGGGCCGGAGCGCTCACGCCGTCGCCGAAGGCCCCGAAATGGGAGTGGAAGTGGGTCTGCACCATGCCGGGCATCAGCGCCCGGCCCGCGAGGTCGTGGACCTCGTCGTCGGGGCGCGGTGCGTAGGCAGCGTCGGCCTCGACGCTCGTGATCCGGTCGCCTTCCACGACGACCGTCGTGCCCGGACGAGCGGGATCGCGCCCGTTCAACAGCAGGGCGCCTCGGAGAACGATGCGGGGGTCGGACATGTCGCGGATTTCCTCCCGCGCGCCGGTCGCTGAACCGGCTGCGCGATTTCCGTGCAGGTACTGCAGGTCACGTGCCACGTTCTCCGCCGGTTCGGCGCCGACTCCCCGGGTGACCTGAGACGGATCGTCCCGCGAGTCGATGCAGCTGTGGCGGACTGTCTCTTCGCATCGACGCTTCCCTGCCGTCGATCCCTTGCGTGCTCGGAGAGCGGGATTCCCTACGAGAAGAGGGAGGCGCAACGTCTCGTTGCGCCCCGAAACGGGTCGATGCGACGCGTGCTGTGTCCGGATGTCTCGCGCCGGGTGGCGAGACTGCACAGGCGGGACCTCAGGCTGGCACGGTTGTAGCATTCCCAAGGGCGCCGGCTCCTGGGCCGGTGCGTGGCCGACGTGTGTGGCGTCGCGCGGATGGAAAGACAGAGGGAAGGGAGGGAGTGCTCGAATGGTGACCGCTACGACGGACGCCGAAATGTCGGTCCCGGCCGGGGCGAGACAGGAGGCGCAGGCGGCGGCGTACGACGATGGCGTCGTTCGGCTCTTCGCCGTGATGACCGTGGTCTGGGGCATCGTCGGGATGCTCGTGGGCGTGGTGCTCGCGGCGCAGCTCGCGTGGCCCGCGCTCAACTTCGACGTGCCGTACCTGTCCTACGGGAGGCTGCGACCGCTGCACACCAACGCGGTGATCTTCGCGTTCGGTGGCTGCGCGCTCATCTCGACTTCGCTCTACGTGGTGCAGCGCACCTGTCGCGCGACGCTCTTCGCGCCGGGCTTGGCTTCGTTCGTGTTCTGGGGCTGGCAGCTCGTGATCCTGTCCGCCGCCGTCACGCTCCCGCTCGGGATCACCTCGACCAAGGAGTACGCCGAGCTCGAGTGGCCGATCGACCTCTTGATCGCCGTCGTGTGGGTGTCCTACGCCGTCGTGTTCTTCGGCACGATCGTGAAGAGGAAGACGCCGCACATCTACGTGGCGAACTGGTTCTATGGCGCCTTCATCGTGACCGTCGCGGTCCTGCACATCGTGAACAGCGCCGCGATTCCGGTCACGATGTGGAAGTCGTACAGCGCCTACGGCGGCGCGATCGACGCGATGGTCCAGTGGTGGTACGGGCACAACGCCGTCGGGTTCTTCCTGACCGCCGGCTTCCTGGGCATGATGTACTACTTCGTGCCGAAGCAGGCGGAGCGCCCCGTCTATTCCTATCGCCTCTCGATCGTGCACTTCTGGGCGCTGATCTCGGTCTACATGTGGGCCGGGCCGCACCATCTCCACTACACGTCGCTGCCGGACTGGGTCCAGTCCATCGGCATGGTCTTCTCGCTGATCCTGCTCGCGCCTTCCTGGGGCGGCATGATCAACGGCGTCATGACCCTGTCGGGTGCCTGGCACAAGCTCCGTGACGATCCGATCATCCGCTTCATGATCGTGGCCCTCTCGTTCTACGGCATGTCGACCTTCGAGGGACCGATGATGTCGATCAAGACCGTGAATGCGCTGTCGCACTACACGGACTGGACGATCGGCCACGTGCACTCCGGCGCCCTCGGCTGGGTCGCGATGATGACGATCGGATCGCTCTACTACCTGATCCCGCGCCTCTTCGGTCGCACGGAGATGTGGAGCATCTCCGCGGTGAACCTGCACTTCTGGCTGTCGACGCTGGGCGTGATCTTCTACGTCGTGAACATGTGGATCGCCGGCGTGATGCAGGGCCTCATGTGGCTCGCGGTGAACGAGGACGGAACGCTCACGAACAGCTTCGTGCAGTCCGTCGAGGCGACCTGGCCGTTCTACGTCGGCCGCCTCGCCGGCGGCACGGTCTTCTTCACCGGGATGCTGGTGATGGCGTGGAACACGGTGAAGACGATGCAGGCCGGTTCGGCGGCGGAAGCGGGGGGCAACTAGCACCATGGACCATCGCATAATCGAGAAGAACATCGGCCTGATGCTGGCGCTGGTGCTCGGCGTCATCAGCCTGGGAGGTCTGGCGGAGATCGTGCCGCTCTTCTGGCAGGATGCGGTCGTGAAGCCCGTCCCGGGACTGCGCCCGCTGACCGCGCTCGAGCTGGAGGGGCGGGACATCTACATCCGCGAGGGCTGCGTCGGCTGTCACTCGCAGATGATCCGCAAGCTCGCACCGGAGGTGGCGCGCTACGGCCCGCACTCGCGGGCCGGGGAGAGCGTCTGGGACCATCCCTTCCTCTGGGGCTCGAAGCGGACCGGGCCGGATCTCGCGCGCGTCGGCAAGCGCTACAGCGACGAGTGGCATCGCGTCCACTTGATCGACCCCCGCGCGGTCGTGCCCGAGTCCAACATGCCCGGATTCCCGTGGCTCGCCGAGAACGAGCTCGACGGCGCGGATACGCCGGCCAAGATGCGCGCGCTGCGCTCGGTCGGCGTCCCCTACGAGGACGAGGACATCGAGCGCGCGACGGCGGCGGTCGAGGGGAAGACGGAGCTCGCCGCCCTGATCGCGTATCTGCAGCAGCTCGGGACGCATTTCGATCCCGACCAGGAGGGCTGATCGTGGAGCTCGTCGACATGGGAATCGTGCGCGGCGTGATCGCGGCGCTCACGATGGGAACGTTTCTCGGCATCGTCTGGTGGGCCTACCGGCCCGGCAATCGCAGTCGCTTCGAAGAAGACGCGCTGATGGCGTTCGAAGACCACGAGCGTGACGCGGTGCGCGAGCGAGCCGAAGGGAAGAAGGGGAAGGGGGAGGACCGATGAGTCCCGCGTGGAGTGCGTTCATCATCGTATTGGTCGTCGCCAACATCGGCGGCTGTGCCTGGCTGCTCTGGGGCAACCGGCACGTGGAGATCGATGCCTCCGAGAAGGGGGAGACGACGGGGCACGACTTCGACGGGATCGAGGAGCTGAACAATCCGCTGCCTGCGTGGTGGACCTGGCTCTTCATCGCGACGATCGTGTTCGGCGTCGGCTACTTCGTTCTCTATCCCGGCTTCGGCAGCATGCCGGGCATCCTCGGCTGGACGTCCGGCGGCGAGGCCGCGGCGAACAGCGCGGCGGCGGAGGCGAAGTACGGACCGATCTACGAGGCGTACCTCGCGCAGCCGATCCCCGACCTGCTCGACGACGAGCGGGCCCTCGGGATGGGCCGTCGCATCTTCGTGAACCGATGCGCGCAGTGTCACGGCTCGGATGCGCGCGGCGGGCGCGGCTATCCGAACCTGACCGACGGTGACTGGATCCACGGCAGCGCCCCCGAGACGATCGTGCAGACGATCTCGAACGGACGGGTCGGGATCATGCCGCCGCTCGCGGGCGCGTTGGGTGGAGACGAGGGCGTCCGAAACGTGACGGAGTACGTCCTCTCCCTGTCCGGTCGCGAGCACGACGCGGCGGCCGCCGCCGCGGGCGGGCCGATGTACGCCGGACTCTGCGGGATCTGCCACGGCGTCGACGGAGGCGGGAACCAGGCGATCGGGGCGCCGAATCTCTCCGACGACGTCTGGCTGCACGGCGGAACGCGCGCGGACATCGAGTACGCGATCGAAGCCGGCCTCAACAACCAGATGCCCGCGCACTCCGACATCCTGACGGAAGGGCGCATCCACGTGACGGCAGCCTACGTGCTGTCCTTGTCCAAGGGAGGAGCGGTGAGGCCGTGAGCACCGAAGGCGAGACGAAGAGCGGGGCGACCGAGACGGTCGATCTCTACGAGAAGTGGCGACGGATCTACCCCGAGTGGGTCACGGGCGGGTTCCAGACCTGGCGTCGGATCACGCTCGTGTTCCTGCTCGCGTTCTTCTATGCGGGGCCGTGGCTCCGCTGGGACGGGCAGCCCGGAGCGCGCTTCGATCTCGCGGAGCGGCGCTTCACGGTGTTCTGGCAGACCTTCGCGCCGGACGAGTTCGTCCTGCTCGCGTGGCTGCTCGCGATCCTCGCCCTCGGACTCTTCGTCGCGACGATCGCCGCCGGCCGCGTCTTCTGCGGATGGGTCTGTCCGCAGACGGTCTGGACGAACGCCTACCTGATCATCGAGCGCTACATCGAAGGCGACCGCGTCGAGCGCCAGCGACGGGACAAGAAGCCCTGGACCGGCGACTGGATGCTCAAGAAGGCGATGAAGTTGACCGCGTGGGCCCTCGTCGCCTTCTCGATCTCGATCACCTTCGTCGGCTACTTCACCGAGATCCGCGAGCTGCTTCCGCGGATCGCGACGCTCGATCTGACGCGCTGGGAGATCGTCTTCCTCCTGCTCCCCGCGGCGGGCAGCTTCTTCTTCTCGGCGATCCTGCGTGAGCAGGTCTGCTTCCACATGTGCCCCTACGCGCGCTTCCAGAGCGTGATGCTCGATCGGGACTCGCTGATCATCAGCTACGACGAGTCGCGGGCCGAGCCGCGGGGGCATCGCCCGCGGCGCGCGGATCCGGCCGAGCTCGGACTCGGACAGTGCATCGACTGCGATCGATGCGTTCGCGTCTGTCCGACGGGAATCGACATCCGCGACGGCCTCCAGTACCAGTGCATCGGCTGTGCGGCGTGCGTGGATGCATGCACCGACGTCATGAGCCAGATGGGCTACGGCGAGTCCCTCGTCCGCTACAGCTCGGAGAACCGGGACGAAGGGCTGCCGGGGCGCTGGGTCCGTCCCCGCCTGGTCGGCTACGCGACGATCATGACGGCGATCGTGACCCTCTTCGCCGTCACGGTCGCGACGCGCCTTCCCCTCGATCTCGACGTGATCCGGGACCGCAATCGGCTCTATCGGGAGTCCTGGGACGGCAGCGTCGAGAACGTCTACTCCCTGCGGATCTCCAACCGCGCCGACACGCCTCAGGAGTACGCGATCGATTTCGACTCGGAGGTTCCGCTCGAGTACCGCGGCGACCGCGTCGTCTCGGTCCCGCCCGGGGACATGCGGATCGTGCCGGTCAGCCTCTTGCGCGCCGCCGAGACGCCGCCCGGTGAAACCGTTTCCGACGTCGAGTTCACGATCCGATCCGAGGCCGACGAGCGCGCCGTGGCTCGTGCCTCGAGCGTCTTCCATCAGCCGAAACGCGCCGAAAGGGAGGCTCGCGGATGAGCAAGTCCAGCCCCTGGTACCGACATTTCTGGCCCTGGTTCATCGTGATCCTGATGGTCGTCTCCGTCGGCGCGAGCCTCGCGACGGTCGTGATCGCCTACGGTCTCGGCGACCTCGAGATCCCCGACGCGCGACCGGCGGCGACCGCCGCGCCGCGCGTCTCGGCTTCCGGTTCCGCGGTGCCCTGACATGGCCGCCGAGGCGCTCGTCTCTCCGGAGCCCTGCTTCCACTGCGGTCTCGACGTTCCCGTCGGCAGCGACTTCACGGTCGACCTGCTAGGCGAGGCGCGGCCGATGTGTTGCGTGGGCTGCCAGGCGGTCGCCGAGATGCTGCGCGACGAGGGGCTCGAACGCTGGTACCTCGAGCGCGAGGAGCCGACCGGCGTGCCGGCGCAGATCGTTCCCGACGTGCTCGAGGACTCCGCGTTCCTGCGCCTCGAAGGCGACGACCGCAGCTTCGAGACGCGCATGGCCGGAGACCGGGTCGAGGCGGCGCTGCTCGTCGAAGGCATGACCTGTCCCGCGTGTGCCTGGGTGATCGAGCGCGCACTCGCCTCGCTTCCGGCGGTGGAGGAAGCGCGGGTGAACCTGATCGCGCGGCGCGTCCGCGTGGTCTGGCGCGCGGGGCAGGGGAGTCTCGACGACGTCGTCGCGCGCCTCGCGGCGGTCGGGTTCCGTGCCCGGCCGGATGCGCCCGGCGAAGCCGCGGCCCTTCACGCGAGCGAACGTCGCGCCGCCCTCGTCCGCCTGGGCATCGCCGGCCTCGCGACGATGAACGTCATGACCTACGCGGTCGCGCTCTACCTCGGCGCGGTCGACGACATGCCCGCCGGCATCGATCGGTTCTTTCGCTGGATGTGCTGGCTGGTGGCGACCCCCGTCGTGCTCGTGAGCGCGCGCCCCCATTTCGAGGGCGCGCTCCGCGACCTGAAGGCGGGGCGGCCCGGCATGGACGTCCCGATCGCGCTCGCGATCGGCGGGGCCTACGTGGCGAGCGCCGTCGCCGTGATGCGTGGGGTCGGGGAGGTCTACTTCGAATCCGTCTGCATGTTCACCTTCTTCATCGGCCTCGGCCGGTATCTCGAGCACGGCGTCAGGCAACGAGCGGACGCCCTCTCCGATCGCCTCGTCGACGGCGCGCCCGCCCTCGCGCGACGACTCCTGGGGTCGTCGACCGACGGGGTCGCAGCGCCGGAAGAGGTGGTGCCGGCGAGTCGTCTCGAGGTCGGCGACCGGATCCTCGTTCGGGCGGGCGAGTCGATTCCCGTGGACGGGATCGTGCTCTCCGGCGCGGGCGCCGTCGAAGAGGCGGTGCTGTCGGGCGAGCCGTGGCCGCGGGACGTCGTGTGCGGGGACGAGGTACGCGCCGGGAGCGTGAACGCCGACGCGGTGCTCGAGATCGAGGTCACGCGCGTCCAGTCCGACTCGACGCTCGGCGTGCTCCACCGGCTGATCGATCGCGCGCAGAGCGAGAAGCCGCCGATCGCGCGGCGCGCGGATCGACTCGGCGGCGTCTTCGTCGCGTCCGTGCTCGTGATCGCGGGCGGAACCGCGATCGCCTGGTCGATGATCGATCCGTCCCGGGTCTTCGACGTGACCCTCGCGGTCCTGGTGGCGACCTGTCCGTGTGCGCTCGGCCTCGCGACGCCGACGGCCCTCGCAGCCGCCAGCGAGGGCCTCGCGCGAATCGGCTTCGTCCTCACGGGCGGCTCCGCCCTCGAGTCGTTGTCGAGGATCGACCGCGTCGTGTTCGACAAGACCGGGAGCCTGACCGAGGGGCGACCGCGGATCGAGCGGGCGGAGGTCGTCCGCGACCTATCGCCGGAGACCGCACTCGCCCGCGCGCGGGCGCTGGAAGCGAACTCGGATCACGTCCTCGCGCGTGCCTTCGTCCCGTCGGGCGGGATCGACGGCCGCCTCGCCTCTTCCGCGACGACGACCGGGGCGTCCGCTTGCGGCGTCGAGGATCGCCGGACGGTCCCCGGCGCGGGAGTCGAAGGGACGATCGACGGTGTGCGCCATCGGCTCGGCCGACCGGACTGGGCGATCGGCGTCGCCGGGGAAGACACGCTGGCCGACGTGCCGGAGGCCGAGGCGCGGACCTGGGTCCTGCTCGCCGACGAAGAGGGCGCGATCGCCTGGTTCGGATTGGGGGACAAGCTGCGCCCGGAAGCGGCGGAGAGCGTCGACGCCTTGCAGGCACAGGGCCTCGAAGTCGAGATCCTGACCGGGGATCCGTCCCGGGCCGGGGATCGCATCGCCGAGCAGCTCGGTGGACTCGCGCTCACTTCCGGCGTCGGTCCGGAGGGCAAGGTCGCCCATCTTCGCGCGCTCCAGGAAGGCGGCGAGCGCGTCGCCTTCGTCGGCGACGGCCTCAACGACGGCCCCGTCCTGCGAGCGGCGGACGTCTCGATCGCCATGGCCGGGGGCTGCGACCTGTCGCTGCTCTCCGCCGACGCGCTCCTCTATCGTGACGATCTCGCGGCGCTGCCCCGCGCGGTCCGGTGGGCGCGCCGGACGCGTCGGGTCGTGACGCAGAACTTCGCCTGGGCGATCGGCTACAACCTGCTCGTGCTGCCCCTCGCCGTGACGGGGCAGCTTCCGCCGTGGCTCGCAGCGGCGGGCATGTCCGCGAGCTCGCTGCTCGTCGCGCTGAACGCCACGCGGCTGCGGCGGGAGGGGGGGCCGGCATGACGATCCTGCTCGTCCTGATTCCGCTCGGCTGTCTGCTCCTGGCGGTGGCGATCGCGGCGTTCCTGTGGGCCGTGCGGAACGATCAATTCGAGGATCTGGAGCTCGAAGGGCGGCGGATCCTCTGGGACGACGACGCGCCCGACGAGTCGGCGCCGAAGTCGGAGGGCCTTCGCGATGGCCCCTGATCCCGGTCTCGCCCTGGGCGCGGCCTTCGTCCTCGGCTTCGTCGGGAGCGCGCACTGCCTGGGCATGTGCGGCGGCATCGCCGGTGCCCTCGGTCTCTCCGCTCGCCGCGACGGCGACGAAGGCTTCCGGCCCGCGTTGATGGCGGTGCTGCACTCGCTCGCCCGGATCACGAGCTATGCGATGATCGGCGCGGTCGTCGGCGGTCTCGGAGGCTCGGCGGAAGGCGCCCTCGGCTGGGGGCCGGGCCTGCGCATCTTCGCGGGCGCGGTCATCGTCGGCCAGGGACTTCGCGTGCTCGGTCTCGACCTGGGCTTCTCCGCGCTCGAGCGTCGGGGACTCGCGGTCTGGCGGCGGGTCTCGCCCTACATGCGTCGCGTCGGCGCGCCGGGGAGCCTGACCCGCGCGACCGCGATCGGACTGGCCTGGGGGCTGCTGCCCTGCGGTCTCGTCTATACGGCGGCGGCGACGTCGGCCGCGACGGGTTCCGCCGGCGCGGGCGCGCTCTGGATGGCGGCCTTCGGGCTCGGGACGATGCCGGCGATGGCCGCGACCTCCCTCGCGGCGGGCGGGCTCACGGCGAAGCTGCGAGGCACCGGCGCCCAGCGCGCGGCCGGGGCGATGCTCGTCGTCTTCGGTCTGATCGCGCTCGGAAGCGGCGTCATGGCGCTGGGGCCGCACCACTCGCCGCACGCGCCGGAGACGGCGCCTTCCACGCACCTGCATTCCTCTCTGGATTCCGGCGGCTTTCCGACCTGCAGCGGTCGGGCCGTCACGAGGTAGAGAACGATGTCGCGACCGCTTCGCTCGCTCGAGGGGTCGGCTCCCGCGGAGCTCCGCCTGGCCGACGTCGAGCGCTTGTACCCGCGCTATTCCGGACCGGGCCCGCGCTACACGAGCTATCCGACGGTGCCCGTGTGGAGCGACACGTTCGACGCGCGGGACCACGAAGCGGCGCTGCGCGCGATCGATCCGGCGCGGGAGCTCTCGATCTACGCGCACGTCCCCTTCTGCCACTCGCTCTGCCATTTCTGTGCCTGCAACCGCGTGATCACGCGGGACCCCGAGCTCCCGAAGCGCTACCTCGAGGCGATCGAGGCGGAGGTCGGACTCGTCGCGTCGATGATCGACGGCCGCCCCCGTGTCGGACAGCTGCACTGGGGCGGCGGGACGCCGACGCACCTCGATCCCGGGCAGCTCGAACGCCTCTTCGAGTCGATCGCGTCGCGCGTCGAGATCCTCCCGGACGCCGAGCTCTCCGTCGAAGTCGACCCCCGCGTCACGACCGAGGCACAGGTCGACACCCTCGCGCGACTCGGCTTCAACCGCCTCTCGCTCGGCGTGCAGGACACGGATCGAAGGACGCAGGAAGCGATCCACCGCATCCAGCCCTTCGAGCAGACCCTCGCCCTGACCGAGGCCGCGCGCGCCCGAGGCCTCACGGGCATCAACTACGACCTCGTCTACGGCCTGCCCCACCAGACGGTCGGGTCCATCGCGCGGACCCTCGACCACGTCCTCTCCGCGCGCCCCGATCGGATCGCGCTCTACGGCTACGCCCACGTGACCTGGGTCGCGAAGCAGCAGCGTGGCTTCGAGCGGGGGGACCTTCCGGACCCGTCGCGAAGACTCGCGCTCTTTCTCGAGGCGAGCGGGCGGCTGCTCGACGCGGGCTACCGCTGGATCGGCATGGACCACTTCGCCCTCGAAGACGATCCGCTCACGCAGGCGCTCGACGAGGGGACGCTTCGTCGCAACTTCATGGGCTACATCACGCGGGTCGGGACCGACGTCCTGGCCTTCGGGCCGAGCGCGATCAGTCAGCTCGGCGACGCCTACGTCCAGGCGGAGAAGGGGCTCGACGCCTGGATGGACGCCGCGCGGGAAGGGCGCCTCCCGACCGCCCTCGGCCACCGACTGACGAAGGACGACGTCGCGCGCCGCCACCTGATCGAACGGATCATGTGCATGGGACGCGTCGAGGCGAGCGAGCTGCGCGAGCGGTTCGGTGCGGCCTTCCATG
>JAUIMK010000130.1 GCA_030432735.1 bacterium | reverse complement strand
GATCGGCAAGGCCTTCCGAAACGAGATCACGCCTCGGAACTTCACGTTCCGGAGCCGCGAGTTCGAGCAGGCGGAGATGGAGTTCTTCTGCCATCCCTCTGAGCGGCAGAAGTGGTTCGAGCACTGGCGCGAGTATCGCTACCAGTTCCACCGCGACCTCGGCATCGACGAGTCGCTCCTGCGCATGCGACCCCACGCCGCCGACGAGCTCGCGCACTACGCGAACGCGGCGGAGGACATCGAGTTCCTGTTCCCCTTCGGCTGGCAGGAGATCGAGGGCATCCACGACCGCGGTGACTGGGACCTGTCCCGGCACACCGAGTATTCCGGCAAGGAGCTCGCGATCACCGACGAGCAGACCAAGGAGCGTTACACGCCGATGTGCATCGAGACCTCCGTCGGCGTGGACCGCACGTCGCTCGCGCTGCTGGTCGCGGCGTATACCGAAGAGGAGCTCGAGGACGGGGAGTCGCGCACGGTGATGAAGTTCCACCCGGCGATCGCCCCGATCAAGGCGGCCGTGCTGCCGCTCTCGAAGAAGCTCGCGGGGCCGGCGAAGGCGCTCAACAAGCGGCTCTGCGGCCAGTTCAACACCTTCTACGACGACGCCGGCAACATCGGTCGTCGATACCGAAGGCAGGACGAGGTCGGCACGCCTTTCTGCGTGACCTACGACTTCGATTCCGAGGAAGACGGCTGCGTGACCGTGCGGGAGCGCGACACGATGAACCAGGAGCGCGTCCCGATCGACACGCTCGTCCATACCCTGCGCGATCGTCTGGAGGAGGGGCTGTGAGCGCTCGCAAAGCCACGAAGAAGAAGGCTGCCACGAAGAAGACCACCGGGAAGGCGGTGAAGAAGGCGGCTCGCAAGAAGACCGCCGGCAAGAAGAAGTCGGCGGCGAAGAAGAAGGCCGCAGCGGCGCGCAAGAGCGCGAAGGCCGCGGCGGCGAAGGCCGCGAGCCAGCGCAAGGTCTTCTCCTTCGGCGGCGGCAAGGCCGACGGTCACGCCGCGATGAAGGAAGTCCTGGGCGGCAAGGGGGCGAACCTCGCCGAGATGACGTCGCTCGGGATTCCGGTGCCCCCCGGCTTCACGATCTCCACCGAGGTCTGCGCCGAGTTCAACCACCGCGGAGGCAAGCTCCCGCCGAGCGTGAAGGCGGACGTCCTGACCGCGCTCGCGAACGTCGAGCAGCTGATGGAGATGCGCTTCGGGGACCCGGAGCGTCCGCTTCTGGTGTCGATCCGCTCGGGGGCTCGCGCGTCGATGCCCGGCATGATGGACACGGTCCTGAATCTCGGGCTGAACGACTCGACGGTCGCGGGGCTCGCGAAGCTGGCGGACGAGCGATTCGCGTACGACAGCTATCGCCGCTTCATCCAGATGTACGGGGACGTCGTGCTCGGCGTGCCCCACGATCGCTTCGAGCAGCGGCTCGATGCGGCGAAGGAGGATCGAGGCGTCGAGAACGACACCGAGCTCACGGGCGCCGACCTGCGGCGCGTCGTCTCCGACTACCTGCAGATCGTCGAGGAGACGACCCGGGCGCCCTTCCCGCAGGACCCCCTCGAACAGCTCTGGGGCGCGATCGGCGCCGTCTTCGGCTCCTGGGAGAACGCCCGCGCGATCGCCTATCGCCGCCTGAACGACATCCCGGACGAGTGGGGCACGGCGGTGAACGTCCAGTCCATGGTCTTCGGGAACATGGGCGACAACTGCGCGACCGGCGTGGCCTTCACCCGGAACCCGTCGACCGGCGAGAAGAACTTCTACGGCGAATATCTGAAGAACGCCCAGGGCGAGGACGTCGTCGCGGGCATCCGCACGCCTCAGCCGATCAACGAAGCCAGCCGTGCCGAGGACACGAAGCACCTGCCGACGCTCGAGGCCGAGATGCCCAAGGCGTACAAGCAGCTCGTGGCGATCTACAAGCGCCTCGAGAAGCACTACCGCGACATGCAGGACATCGAGTTCACCATCCAGGACGGCACGCTCTGGATGCTGCAGACGCGAGCCGGCAAGCGGACGACGGGAGCGGCGGTCCAGATCGCCGTCGACATGGCGAAGGAGCGGCTGATCACGAAGGAGGAGGCGATCTCGCGGATCGAGCCCAACTCCCTCGATCAGCTCCTGCACCCGACGATCGACAAGGACAACGCGCCGGAGGTCGTCGCCCGCGGGCTGCCGGCTTCCCCGGGAGCGGCGGTCGGGCAGGTCGTCTTCTCCGCGGAGGACGCGGAGGCGAAGGCCAAGGGCGGTGCGAAGGTGATCCTCGTCCGGACGGAGACGTCGCCCGAGGACATCGTCGGCATGAACGCCTCCGAAGGGATCCTGACCGCCAAGGGCGGCATGACGTCCCACGCGGCGGTCGTCGCGCGCGGCATGGGCAAGTGCTGTGTGGCGGGCTGTGGGCAGCTTCTGATCGACTACGAGCGGGGCACGATGCGGGTCGGGGAGCTCGTCGTGAACGCCGGCGACTGGATCACGCTCAACGGCTCGACCGGCGAGGTCATGCTCGGTCAGGCGCCGACGGTCATGCCGGAGCTCGGGGGCGCGTTCTCCGAGCTCATGAGGTGGACCGACAAGATCCGCCAGCTCAAGGTCCGCACGAACGCCGACACGCCGCAGGACGCCGAGGTGGCGCGCTCTTTCGGTGCCGAGGGGATCGGTCTCTGCCGGACGGAGCACATGTTCTTCGAGCCGGGGCGCATCCTCGCCGTTCGCCAGATGATCCTGGCGTCGAACGCCGCCGATCGGGACACCGCGCTCGCGAAGCTGCTGCCCATGCAGCGCGGCGACTTCGAGGGAATCTTCCGGGCGATGGACGGGCTTCCGGTCACCGTGCGCCTGCTCGACCCGCCGCTCCACGAGTTCCTGCCCCAGACGGAGGAGGACATCCAGGCGGTCGCGGACTCGCTCGGTCGCTCGATCGGCGACGTGCGCCACGCGCTCGAGTCGCTCCACGAGTTCAATCCGATGCTCGGTCATCGCGGCTGCCGCCTGGGGATCACCTTCCCGGAGATCTACGCGATGCAGGTTCGGGCGATCACCGAGGCGGCGGTCAGCGTCGCCGCCGCCGGGGTTCGCGTGAAGCCGGAGATCATGATCCCGCTCGTCGCCCACGAGAAGGAGCTCCAGAAGCTGCGGAAGCTCTCGGAGGACGTGATCGCCGAGGTGAGGAAGGAGAATCCGGGGACGCGGGTCAAGCCGATCATCGGCACGATGATCGAGGTGCCGCGCGCCGCGCTGACCGCCGACCGGATCGCGGACCACGCGGACTTCTTCTCGTTCGGGACCAACGACCTGACCCAGATGGCGTACGCGCTCTCGCGCGACGACGCGGGCAGCTTCCTGCCGGACTACGTCGACGGCGGACTGATCGACGCGGATCCCTTCGTGTCGATCGACGCGGACGGCATCGGCCAGCTCGTGCGCCTCGGTGCCGAGCGAGGTCGCGCGACCCGGCCGAACCTCAAGCTCGGCGTCTGCGGCGAGCACGGTGGGGACCCCGCGAGCGTGCGATTCTTCGCCGAGGTCGGCCTCGACTACGTCTCCTGCTCGCCGTATCGCGTGCCGCTCGCCCGGCTCGCGGCGGCGCAGGCGGCGGTCGGGCAGGCGGAGAGCGACGCGTGAACGTTCCGGGGCGGAGCGCCTTCCGCGCCGGGAAGGCGCCTGCCGTCGGTGCGGCGTTGATCCTCGCCGCCGCGCTCGGGTGTGCGACGCCCCCGGGCGGGGCGGGGACCCCGGAATGGACCGCAGAGCTGACGGACACCGAGCGCGCCTCGGTCGCGGCGGCGCTGCCGGCGGAGGCGGTCGACGAGCTGTTGCCGCTCTCGAGTCTCTTCTACGAGCGGATCACGAGCCGGCGCTTCAACTCGCGGGCGACCTTCGAGGATCCCAGCGTTCGGCAGTTCTTCCCGACCCTGGCGGCGTACTCCGACTACTACGCCGCCCTCGTCGACGACCTCGACCGGGCGAACATCGAGTTCAACCGGCCGACCCGGATCGATCTGCTCGGCATCGAGGTCGGGCCCGGTGGCAACCTCTTCCTCTCGCTCCGGTTTACGGGGGACAACGATCTGCCGCTGCGCTGGTGGAACGCGACCCTCGAGCGAACCGACGAGTGGAGCTGGCGGGACGGGCGCTGGTACGTCGTCCCCGGCAAGGTGTGAGCCTCTCCTGCGGGGGATGGGCCTGGGGAAGACTTCTGACCTCGATGGGTAGGAAAGTACCCACGGCGACCCGCACCGTGCAGTTTTCTGCAGATCGTGATACGGGTCACAACCCTTTGAAAACAGGTACTTAGCGGATCGCGGAGAAAACGCTTGCTCTGGCACGACGCTTGCTCTTAGACTGAGCCGAGCCCGAGAGATCGGGCCGACTTTCGAAAAGCCAACAAAGCTCGACGAGTTCGAGCGGGCACCCGGTTCGGTTTTTCGCGACCAGCCGACAGGAGTTCAGGGACCTGTCGGATCGACTGGAAGCGAGTCAGGGAGACCGAACCCGACTTTTGCCTCCGCCGGCCGCTCCGGTTCATCCGGGTGTGGGCGTCAGGAAGTCCAGGTCAGCCCGCACGAGTCCTCGTTCGAGATCGAGGAACGACACCGTGGCGGATACTTCTACTCGACAGCGCACCCAGAAGGCGTGGGACAGCGACCAGGAGCTGGTGGACCAGATCCTGGCCGGCAGCCGCGAGCACTTCGACCTGCTCTACGAGACCTATTTCCCCCGCGTGTACCGCTTCGCGCTCAAGCGCCTCGGTGACCCCGGCGAGGCCGAGGACGTGGCGCAGGAAGTCTTCATGACCCTGATGACCGCGCTCGCGTCCTACAAGGGCGAGTCCGCGCTGCTGGTCTGGATCTTCGGTGTGACGCGCAACAAGGTGAACCGGCGCTTCCGCAAGCCGCGCCCGCGCCTCGAGCCCCTCGAAGAGGGGGGAGCGCTCGACGTCCAGGCCTTCGAGCCGCCGGCGGACGAAGCCGTCGATGCGCGCCGCGTGCTCGGTCGCTGCGAGCACGTGATCGCCCACGACCTCACGCCCCTCCAGCGGCGCATCTTCCACTTGAAGCACCTTCGCCAGCAGCCGATCCGTTCGATCGCCAACGCGCTCGGCAAGAGCGAGGACGCCGTCAAGGCGAACCTCTATCGCATGCGCCGCGCGATCTCGGCAGGGACGCCCGGCCTGGAAGGTCTGCTCCGCTCGTAGTCTCGCGCTTCGCGCGATCCCCACCCGGAGCCCGGCGCGCGCCTTCCCACCTTCCCGCGCGCGACGCTCCATCGCCCCGGCCGCCTCGCCGGTCCGCCGCAGCCGCCTCGAACGCTGCGGTGGACCGGGGCCGGGGCACGGGCCCGTCGACCCGTCCGATGCGATTTCCCGTGGACGGGAGGCTCATCCCCTCGGGGAGAGGGCCCCGCACCGTGTCGGATACGAGAAAAAAACTGCCCGGGCGCTGACACATGCGTATGGACGTCACCACTCTGAAATGACGTCAGCCTGAAGCAACGCCCCGACGGACCGCGGGCGCGCGGACGGCGACGGAAGCGGGAGCGTCGTGCGCGAGAAGCACGGGGGCGCTGGCGGACCACGACCGGCCACGGAAAGGACCGGCGGCGGCTGAGGCGAAGGCGAACGCGAGAAGGAGACGGGGACGTGGCGCGCGGCAGAGTCTGGCAGGGGATTCGTGACTGGTTTCGGCCCGTCGATCGCGCGCACCCGTCTCCCCGTCCCCGCGATCTCCCGGCGGAGGGGGGAAGCGATCGCGCTCGCCTCTACGGCCGCGAAGCGACGCGCGCCCGAATCGACGCCGAGGGCGGGGCCGAGGTGATCCCGTTCCCGGGCAGCCACGTCGGCGAAGCCGTTCTCGACGACACCGCCGCGGACGCGGAGCTGCTCGAGTTCCTGGCGGCGGACATCGACCCGGTGCCCGCGGATCCCGTCTTTCGTGAGCGCCTGCGCGCCGACCTCTGGGACATGGTCGTCCACGAAGGAATCGGCGGGCGGCGCGACGACCCGGATCGCTGAATCCTTCGACGCGGGCCGGCCACGCGTCGCATTGCCCGGAACGCGCGCGCTGATTAGCCTCCGCGCGTGCGCAACCCGATCCGCCTCAAGAACCTGAGCGCGCGCTATCTGCCTCTCTACGCCGCCGGGGTCGCGATGCTCCTGCTGCATTCGCCGGACCCGAGAGCACTGCTGGCGGCCGTCCCGCTCCTGCTCGCCGGCCTGGCGGTGCGTGGCTGGGGCGCTGGCCACCTCGTCAAGAACGACGTGCTCACGACGACGGGCCCCTACGCCCATCTTCGACACCCGCTCTATCTCGGGACGCTGCTGATCGGGACGGGCTTCGCGATCGCCGTCGGCGGACTCTTCTCGGTCGGGGTGCTCGCGGTGCTCTGGCCGTGGTTCGCGCTCCACTACTTCCCGCGCAAGGAGCACGCCGAGAGCGGGCGACTCGAGGAGCGCTACGGCGAGCAGTTTGCGCGCTACCGCGCGGCGGTGCCGGCGCTCTGGCCAGCGCTTCGACCCTGGCGCGACGAGGCCGTCGTGGGAAGCGCCGTCCGCTGGGACCTCGACCGCTATTCGGAGAACAACGAGCTCGGCACGCTGCTCGCGGTCGTGTTCGGCTGGCTCGTCTTCTGGTGGCGGTCCGGGGGGCTCGGGTGAGGGAGACGCTGCCCGAGGTGATCTCGCGCGACGCGCTGGCCCGGCGCGTGCGGTCGATCCTGCACGAAGGGGGACCCGGCAATCCCGACGTGCTGCTCGTCGACGCCGAGCGCGCGGGGGATCCACCGGTCGTCGTGAAGGACTACGCGCCGCGATCGGGCTTCGTTCGTCGCCTGCTGGCGCCCGCGCTGCTGCGCCGGGAGGCGCGCGCCTATCGCCGGCTCGAAGGCATCGGCGCGGTGCCGCGCCTGCTCGGGCGCGTCGACGATCTCGCGCTGGTCTTCGAGTACCGCCCCGGCCAGCTGCTCTCCCGGTCGCTGCGCGGGAGGCTCCCCGAGGCCTTCCTGCCGGAGCTCGAGGCGGCGGTGCAGGAGATGCATCGTCGCGGCGTGGTCCATCTCGATCTCCGCCACCGGAGCAACATCCTCGCCGGCGAAGACGGCCATCCCGTCCTGATCGACTTCGCCTCGGCGCTCCGCTTCGACGCGTCGAAGCCGTGGGGCCGCGCCGCCTGCGCCGCCCTCGCGGCCGTCGATCGTCGTGCGCTCGAGAAGTGGCGCGTCCGGCTGCTCTGACCGGCTGCGTGCAGGCCGCGGATCAGTCCGCGGGGACCTCGGCGGGCTCGCGGGCCGCGGATCAGTCGGCGGGGACCTCGGCGGGCTCGCGGGTCGCGAGGCGTCCGATGTAGTGCCGGAAGCACTCGAGGGTGAGGCGCGCATCCTCGAGGGCGCGATGGGCGACGCCGCCGTCGCCGAGCAGGCCCGCGGTCGTCGCGGCCTGCCGCAGGGAGATCGCCCGCGCGGGCTCCCCGGCGACCAGCGACCACGAGTAGAAGAGGGTGGCGAGATCGATTACGTGATAGTCGAAGGGGTAGGGGATCTCGCACTTCTTGAACGCCCGCTCGAGGAAGATCACGTCCATCCGCACGTTCTGGCCCGCCGGGATCACCTTCCGGTCCTTGGGCAGCATCTCGACGATCTCGGTCAGCACCTGCCGCACCCCGGGCGCTTCGGCCCAGAGCGCCTCGTCGTAGCCGAAGATCTCCGCCGCCTCCGGCGAGATCCGCTCCGGCCGCGCGCGGACGCGCCACTGCGCCTCGGCGTACTCGTCGAGGCGTGCATCGGTGAGGATGATGCCGACCTCGGTCAGGTCGTGGATCTCGACGTCGAGCCCGCCGAACTCACAATCCAGGAAGGCAAACGCAAATTCGGCACTCAACGGTTCGTTCCAATCGATCGGGAGGGGCGACGCGGCAGCCGCATCGGGCAGCCGAGCGGACCGGGCTGCGACGGTGAAGCGACGAAATCGGTGAGGGGGATCCAGAGGCCATCGGATCCGCGCGTGTCGGCACCCCACCGAGAACGCGCTCCGCGCCGAGCGGCGTCGCGGGCAAGGACCAAGACAGCGCCCGCGGCGCGCGAGACGCCCGACGTCCCCTTCGAGGGGACGTTGGCGTCCCGCGAAAAATGGCGCTCCCAACGGGACTCGAACCCGTGTTTCAGCCTTGAGAGGGCCGCGTCCTAGGCCACTAGACGATGGGAGCGCATTCGGAAGGCGGCCGAGACTAGCCGCCGGCTCCGCTGCCTGTCAACCCGAGGGGCCGCCGGATCCCGCGATGGCTCGGGTCGCGGTGGATTCTTCCGGTCGCAGCTGCCCGGAAGGCCCGAGAGTGCCGTGGGGCGTCGGCCGGTGCCGTGAATCGTCACTCTGTGTGCGTCCTCACAGGATCCGCGAGAAGCGTGACCGGCGTTTCATTCCGCGGATCCCGGCGGCCCGTCTCAAGGCTGCGCGGACTCTTGCCGATCAGAGAGGCGCCGTGTGCGCTCTGGCACGCGGGTTGCTCTCCCCTGGATGGGTGGGGCGTGGGATCGCCTTCGCAGCGAAGCGAACGGCCCCACAGGGAGAAACGAATGGCACGCACGGACCTGGACCGGACCCGAGGCTTCACGCTCGTCGAGCTCATGATCGTCGTCGCGATCATCGGCGTCCTCGCCTCGGTCGCGATTCCGTCTTACCTCAACTACCAGCTGACCGCGAAGCGCTCCGAGGCGTACGCGAACCTGGCCTCCCTCGCGAAGGCCCAGAAGTCGTACTTCGCGGAGTTCAACGACTACATCGCCGTCGCCGCGGAGCCGAGCTTCACTCTCGGTCAGGTCCCGACGACCTTCGTGCGCGACAGCGATCCGGTCAACGCGGCCTTCGCGACCGTCGGCTGGGTCCCGGAAGGCGACGTGTTCTTCGACTACGACACGGCGACGCCGGCGGATCCGCTGACCGGCACCTGCACTTGTACCGATGCCTGCTTCACGGCGACGGCGTACGGCAATCTCGACGGCGACGCGTCGCTCTCGGTGATGCTCTACACCCACCCGGATCGGCTCGGTGGATTCTGCGAGACCGGGCAGGGCGGCAACCAGACGCCGCCCTTCGAGGGCGGAGCGCGGATGTTCGATCAGGTCGCACGCGTCCTCGTCGCGGACGACTTCTAGATCCTCCTTCGACGGCGGGCGTGGTCGGGATCGGCGGTCGCTCCTCGTCCCACCGGCCCCGGGAGACCTGAGGGGTGTCCTCCAAAGCCCTACAGATCGTCGCGACCTTCGGCTTCGTGTTGCTCACGGGGTGGGCGCACGCGCGTGTTCCGGTCGAGTCGCGAGCGGATCTCGGTGAGGACTTCGTGCCGTCGCCCTCCGCCGTCGACGCGGCGAGCCTGGGCTTCGATGCCGTCCTGGCCGACTACTACTGGCTCCAGGCGGTTCAGGTCGCGGGCTCCCAGGACGTCGTGGACGCACGCATCGCGGGCCATCTCGGCCGTCTGGTCGACGTCGTGACCACCCTGAACCCGCACGTCTCCCACCCCTATCGATTCGCTGCGGTCTGGATGACGCACTCGCGGGATCAGGTGCTCGAAGCCAATCGGCTCCTCGAGCGCGCGATCGAGCACCACCCGGGCGACTGGCGCAACTACTTCTATCTCGGCTTCAACCATTTCTACTATCTCGGCAACTATCCGCAGGCGGCCGCCGCGCTCGAACGGGCGATGTCCCTCGACGGCTCGCCGGGCTACCTGCCGCGCCTCGTCGCGCGTCTCAAGAGCGAGACCGGGGACATCGAAGTCGCCGAGGTCTTCCTTCGTCAGCTGCTCGCCGGCACCGACGATCCGGGTGAGCGCGCGAAGTACGAGACCGGTCTCGACGAGATCGAGATCGAGCAGAAGGCGCGCTTCCTGGACCGGGCGAGGGCGGCGTATCGCGCGCTCGCCGGACGGGACATCGAGCGGGTCGAGGACCTCGTCCGCGGTGCGTTCCGCGTGATCGAGCGGCTCCCGGACCCGGAGCCCGACGCGATTCCGGATCCGCTCCGACGCGGCTCGGTCTGGCGGATCGACGGGGAACGAATCGTCTCCAGCTACGTGGGGAGTCGCTACGAGGTGCACTACTCGCACTACGGCGGCCACGAGGGAGCGCTCTACGGAGAATCGGCGCCGTCGGCCGACGTCGGGGTCGAAGCGGATCGTACCTCCGGCCCCACCGGCGAGGACACGTCGGGACGAACCACGGACCCGACCGGAGGAGAGGGAGCGTGACGGATCGGGGAAACGAGATCGTCCGCGTGCAGGGCATCGTGAAGGATTTCCGGCCGGGCTTCGGTCTGCGCCGGAAGCGCGTGCTGCACGGCGTGACCTTCGACGTGAAGGACAACGAGATCTTCGGCTTCGTCGGACCCAACGGGGCCGGCAAGACGACGACGCTCAAGATCCTGATGGGCCTGATCCGCCCGAACGAGGGGCGCGCACGGATCCTGGGCAGCGACGTCTTCGAGTCGGAGTTTCGCCACCAGATCGGCTTCCTCCCGGAGAACCCCTACTTCTATCCCTTCCTCACCGCGCGGGAGATCCTGGACTTCTACGCGCGACTCTCGGGCGTGTCCGCCTCGGACCGCGCGAAGCGCGTCGATCGTCTGCTCGGGGTCGTCCACCTCGGCCACGCGATGGACGCGCGCCTGCGCACCTTCTCGAAGGGCATGCTCCAGCGGGTCGGGATCGCCCAGGCGCTGATCCACGATCCGAAGGTCGTCTTCCTCGACGAGCCGATGAGCGGACTCGATCCGCTCGGTCGGATGGAGATCCGTGACCTGATCCTCTCGCTGCGGGCCGAGGGGAAGACCGTCTTCATGAACACCCACATCCTCTCGGACGTCGAGTCGATCTGCGATCGCGTGGCGATCATCGTGAAGGGCCGCATCCGGCATCAGGGGCAGATCGAAGACTTCCTGCCGACGGATCGGCGCGAGACCGACCTCCTGGTCTCGAGTCTGCCGCCGGAGACCGCCGACGATCTCGCCGAGCGCTTCGACCTCGAGATGCGTGGGCTCGGGGAGCGGCTCGAGCTCCGGGTCGCGGAGAAGGACGTGAATGGCGTGCTCGAAGCGGTGATTCGCGTCGGTGCGGAGGTCGTTTCCGCGACGCCCCATCGCAGCTCGCTCGAGGACGTCTTCCTCGACGCCGTGCGGGCCGGCGACGAGCCTTCGGACGCGCAGGGAGGAGACCACTGATGGGCGCGCTGCTCCGTATCCATGCTCTCGCGACCAACACGTTCCGCGAGGCCATCCGAAACAAGCTGCTCTACACGCTGCTCGGCTTCAGCTTCCTGATGATCGCGTCGGGCGTGCTGCTCGCGACTCTCTCCTACGTCGAGGTCGACGAGATCCTGCAGGACATGGGGATGTCCGCGATCCGCTTCTTCAGCGCCGGCATCGCCATCTTCGTCGGGATCGGTCTGATCCACAACGAGGTCGATCGTCGGACGATCTTCACCATCCTCTCGAAGCCCGTCTCGCGCAGCGAATTCCTGCTCGGCAAATGGGCCGGGCTCACGTTCACCGTGTGGCTGCAGCTCGCGCTGATGGGCGTCGCCTTCGCCGTCGTCTCGGCGCTCGCCGGCGCACCGCTCCGCCCGGAGCACTTCCTGGCCATCGCGCTGATCGGTCTCGAGCTGATGGTCCTGGTGGCGCTGGCCACGCTCTTCTCGGCGTTCACGACGCCGATGCTCGCTGCGCTCTTCACGATCGGCCTCTGGATGATCGGGCATCTCACCCGGGACCTGCACGCGCTCTCGCAGCAGTCGGATCTCGAGAGCGTCGCGACCGCGGGCAGCTGGATCTTCCAGCTGCTCCCGGACTTCGAGGTCTTCAACAAGACCCTCGAAGCGGTGCACGGGCTTCCGATCGAGAGCGGCGAGGTCGGTCTCGCGATCGCCTACGCGATCGGATACTCGGGCTGTACGCTGCTGCTCGGCTCGATGATCTTCAGTCGGCGGGACTTCAAGTAGACGCGACGCGGCGGGCGCCCGGATCCGGGTCGCCCTAGAGTTCGTGCGCAGGGACGGCCGAGGCGGGTCGGATGAGGGGAACATGACGATCGAGATCGCGCCCGAGGCGCTCCTACCGGTCGCGCTCGTGTTCGGGCTGCTCGTCGGATCCTTCCTGAACGTCGTGATCCACCGCGTTCCCGAAGGCGGCTCGATCGTGTCGCCGCCGTCCCATTGCCCCGGCTGCGAGACCCCGATCAAGCCCTGGGACAACGTCCCGGTCCTGTCCTGGCTCCTGCTCCGCGGTCGCTGCCGCTCGTGCCACGCGCCGATCTCGCTCCGCTATCCCGCGGTCGAGCTGGTGACGGGGCTCCTCTTCACCGCGATCGCCTGGCGCTTCGGGGCGACGGCCTGGACGGTGCTCTACTGCCTCTTCGGGGCGGCGCTGATCGCGGCGGCGATGATCGATCACGACCACCAGATCATTCCCGACTCGATCTCCCTCGGCGGCCTCGCCGCCGCGCTCGTGCTCGTCCCCGCCGTGACCGCCTGGACCGGCGGCGACCCGATCGGCGCGCTCGTGCGCGCAGCACTCGGGGCGGCGATCGGGGCCGGGGTGCTCTGGACCGTCGCGTTCGTCCACGCGCGGATCTCCGTCGCGATGGGACGCACCTTCGAGCACTGGCCGGGGGAGGGCGAGGCGCTGCCGACCCCCGGAGAGGCCGACTACTGGCTCTGGTTTCC
>JAUIMK010000490.1 GCA_030432735.1 bacterium | reverse complement strand
CGATTCCTTTCGAGGATGCCGAAGAGTGGATCGGATTCGATCCCTACTCCTCGTCGTACGTGGAGAGCAGCTCGCCCATGCTCTTCTCGATGCATTCGAGCAGCAGCTCGGGGTCGTCGACGGCGGCACGGTCCGCATTGATGCCCACGTGGCAGGTGCCGTCGTAGCTGAACAGGGTGACGTTCACCGCCGCCCCCGCAGGCGGTCCGAAGGGAAACATCTGCTCGATCCGCGCGCCGGCGGTCCAGGTCGGGAAGCGCGGTCCAGGGACGTTGCTCGTCACGAAGTCGACCGCCGTCGTCATGCCTTCCACGATTCCCTGCATGACCGCGTTCGGCAGCTGATTCATGACGGTCATGACGTCCTCGACGTAGCCGAGGGCGGCCTCGCTGCGCTGTTCGCGCACACGCTCCTGGATCGCCTCCATCCGCTCGAGCGGATCCTCGATCCCGACGGGCACGAGGAATCGCGCGGGCACGAACTGGTTGCCCGCCTTCCTCCCGCGCTCGTCGTCCGACCGGATGTTGATCGGCATCATCATGTTGAGCTCGTCGACGGCCGCGCCCTTGTGCTCGTGATAGCGCCGCAGCCCACCGGCGACGGCGGTGACGAAGACGTCGTTGAGCGAGCCGCCCATGGCCCGGCCGGTCCGCTTCATGTCCGCGAGCGGGGCGTTGAAGCCGCCGAGGGAGAGCGCCATGCCGCGGTCGCGCATGACCGGCGACTTCGGCTCGGTGATCGGCTCGAGCAATCGCTGGATGGACCCCACCATGTCCCCCGCGTGCTCGAGGGTCGCCGTGGGTCTCGCGACGAGATCCGAGACGAGATCGGCCGCCCCGCGCAGGAAACGCCCCGCGTTCTCCGTCGCCTTGCGCGCGCGGTGCTCGATCGCGCCGCGCACCAGCTCGGACTTCGTCGCCGGTGCGGGTGTGGCGAGATCCGCGAGTCGGCGCGCGCGGCCGCGATGGCGTCCCGCCTCCGGGGTCCGCTCGATCATGCTGCTGGTCATCTTGACGAGCCCCACGCCGTCGGAGACCGCGTGATGGAGCTTCATGATCACGCCGGCACGACCGCCTCGAAGCCCGTCGACCAGGTAGAACTCCCAGAGCGGCCGGTCCTTGTCGAAGGCCTGCATGGCGATCGGCTCGGCGTAGTCCAGGAGATCGCGCAGCTCGCCCTGCCCGCCCAGGTGAGCCTTCCGGAAGTGGAAGCCCGGGTCGAAATGCGGATCGATCTCCCAGCGCGGCGGCGCGATCTCGAGCGGGTCGCGCACCACGCGCTGGCGGAGCCGCGGGATCTCTTCGATCGCATCGGCGAGCATCGCCTCGAAATCCTCGATCTCGGGCATGCGATCCAGCACCCAGACGCTCACCATCGTCGAGCGCAGCCGGGGGTCTCGCTCGCCCACCCACATCACCGTGTCGGCCTCGCTCATGAAGTCGTCGAACTGCACGTCGCTCGGCTTTCGCTCGGTCACCATGGGGTCGTTCCTCCTCGTCGCGGATGGCGAGCCAGGTCCGCTGGCGCGGTCTCGGGCACCCGCTTCCGTGCCTTCGACCCGGTCGCCCCGTCGATGTGTGCGGGCGGCGGGGTGGAGGGCCGGGCGGCCATTTCGGGTCTTCGTGATGGGGTCGGGGATCAGCCCGCGCGGAACGCGTCGGGGCCGTCGTGTCGCCAACGACGGAGGGGTCAGCGGAAACGCGCGCAGGATACTCCGACACCGTCCCGTGTCAACGAGCCCTGGCGCCGGGAATCGCCCGCACGAGATCGCCGAGACCGAAGCCACCGGAACGCGGGCATCGACGCCGACGGCGGCCGACCTCCCGGATCCCTCGCCCGGCGACCGACGCCCGACCACCGCCTAACGAAAGAAGGGCACGTCCTTCGGCAGCGTCGCGCCGGCGGGGGGCTCGGGCATCGGCTCCACCAGGAAATGGTCCCGTTCCCAGTAGCTCATGTCGCCATCCGGCGCCCAGCGAACGAAGAGCCCGCGCAGCGGAGCGACGGCGTCCCAGGCGTCGCGTTTCGGTGCGTCGAACTCGACCTCGAGGCTCTCCCCCGGCCGCAGGACGACCGACGAGCCGGCAACGACGCGCAGGTCCGCGCCGTCGGCGATGCGGACCCGCGCCTCTCCCGAGAGCACGTGCAACAGCCACGGCGCGGCGGACGCGGGCACCTCCCGCTGCCCCGGCCCCCGGATCTCGACGTGCCCCCATTCGAACTCGGGCGTTCCGAAGACGGCGCGCCAGCGCACGCCCGCGAGCTCGGTGTTCCACGGAATCCCGAAGCTGTCGACGAAGATCCGGACGGGGGGCCGCGAAGGCTCCGCCTGCCGCGCCTCGAGCCGCTTGCGGCGCA
>JAUIMK010000129.1 GCA_030432735.1 bacterium | reverse complement strand
GCCGGCGGCGTAGACCTCGCCGCCGATCTCCACCAGGAAGTCCTCACGACCGAGCTCGAAGAGCCCGTGGGCGACGAAGTCGACGCCGTATCCCTTCGCGATCGACGAGAGGTCGATCTCGAGCGCAGGATCGGCCTTGCGCAGGAAGCCCTGCCTGCCCGGCGCGCCGCGGCCGATCCGGAGGAGCCGGGCGCCCATGTGCTCCAGCGCTTCCTCGATTTCCTCGTCGCTCGGAGGCTGACCCACCCGTGCGCCCTCTCCGAATCCCCAGAGCGCGACGAGAGGACCGACCGAGATGTCGTAGGCCCCCCCCGTCCACTTGCAGAGCTCGACTGCGAAGGCGACGAGGGTCGCGGTCTCGTGGGCGACCGGGAAGGGCTCGGTGGAAACGTGGGCGTTGAAGCGCGAAACGTCGGAGTCGGGATTCCAGTTGGACATCCACGCATCGATGCGGTCGAGTCGGGCTTCGGCCATCGCCGCGACGTCTCGCTCGACCCGGTCCCCGAGTCCTTCGCCCGCGACGCGGATCTGGTAGGTCGTCCCCATCGTCTCGCCGTCGATGACGAGCACGCTCCTCGCGTCGGGATCGTCGGCGAACCAGAGGCGGTGGGCGGAGAGCGCGGCGAGGAGCACGAAGGCGATCGCGATCATGCGGAGCGTGTGCGCGTCGAGGACGAGTCGCGGAGGGGGCATCGCGCAGAGGATCGCGCGAGCGGCCCGAAAGAGAAAGGGCGGATCCGATCGAATCGGATCCGCCCCTTCGGTTCGGTCTCTCCGTGGGTCGAGCGGTCAGCCGCCGAAGTCGTCGAAGAGGACGTTCTCGGGCTCGACGCCGAGGTCGGTGAGCATCTTGATGACCGCGTCGTTCATCATGGGCGGGCCACAGATGTAGTACTCGCAATCCTCGGGCGACGGGTGGTCCTTCAGGTAGTTGTCGTAGAGCACCTGGTGGATGAATCCCGTGTAGCCCTCCCAGTTGTCCTCCTCGAGCGGGTCGGACAGGGCGAGGTGCCACTCGAAGTTCTCGTTCTCCGCCTGGATCGTGTCGAAGTCCTCGATGTAGAAGGCTTCGCGCAGTGATCGCGCGCCGTACCAGAACGAGACCTTGCGGTCCGTGTGGAGACGGCGGAACTGGTCGAAGATGTGCGAGCGCATGGGCGCCATGCCCGCGCCGCCGCCGATGAAGATCATCTCGTTGTCGGTCGGCTTGGCGAAGAACTCGCCGAAGGGACCCGAGATAGTGACCTCGTCGCCGGGCTTCAGGTTGAAGATGTAGGAGGACATCTGGCCCGGCGGAATGCCTTCCGGGCCGCGCGGCGGCGGCGACGCGATCCGGACGTTGAGCATGATGATGCCCTCTTCTTCCGGGTAGTTCGCCATCGAGTAGGCGCGCGTGACCGTCTCGTTCACCGTCGACGTGTACCGCCAGACGTCGAACTGATCCCAGTCGCCGTGATACTCGTCCTCGACGTCGAAATCCTTGTAGTGCACGGTGTGCGGCGGGCACTCGATCTGGATGTAGCCGCCCGCGCGGAAGGGAACGCTCTCGCCTTCGGGCAGCTCGAGCACGAGCTCCTTGATGAAGGTCGCGACGTTGTGGTTCGAGCGGACCTTGCACTTCCAGCGCCGCACGCCGAAGACCTCGTCCGGGATCTCGATCTCCATGTCCTCCTTGACCTTGACCTGGCAGGAGAGACGGCAGCCCTCGCGGGCCTCGCCGCGGCTGATGTGGCCGGTCTCGGTCGGGAGGATCGATCCGCCGCCCTCGAGGACCTTGACGCGGCAGACGCCGCAGGTGCCTTGGCCGCCGCAGGCGGAGGGGATGAAGATCTGGTTCTCCGCGAGGGTGGCGAGCAGCGTGCCGCCCGCCGCGGTGGTGAGCGCCTTGTCCGGATCGCCGTTGATCAGGATCCGGACGTCCCCGCTCTGGACGAGCCGGGACCGCGCGAACATGAGAACGACCACGAGCGCGACGACCACACCCGTGAACGTAGCGACGCCGGCAAAGATGGTTGCAAAGTCCATGCTCGAGCTGGCTCCCTAGAGCTGAATCCCACTGAAGGCCATGAAGCCGACCGACATCAGGCCGACCGTGATGAACGTGATGCCGAGGCCGCGGAGCGGGCCGGGCACGTTGCTGTACCGCATCTTCTCGCGGATCGCGGCGAGGGCGGCGATCGCGAGGAGCCAGCCTATTCCGGAGCCCACGCCGAAGACCGTCGCCTCACCGAGCGAGTACGCGCGCTCCTGCATGAAGAGCGAGGCGCCGAGGATCGCGCAGTTCACCGCGATCAGCGGCAGGAAGATGCCGAGCGCGTTGTAGAGCTCGGGCATGAACCGGTCCAGGGTCATCTCGACGATCTGGACCGCCGCCGCGATCGTTCCGATGAACGTGAGGAAGCGCAGGAAGCCGAGGTCGACGCCCGGAATGAGCGCGCCCTCGGTCAGCAGGATCCCGTTCAGGAACTGGTTCAGCGGGCAGGTGATCGCGAGGACGAAGACGACCGCGCAGCCGAGCCCGATTGCCTGCTCGACCTTCTTGGAGACGGCCAGGAAAGAGCACATCCCCAGGAAGAAGGCCAAGGCCATGTTCTCAACGAAGATTGCCTTCGTTGCTAAGCTCAAGTAGTGCTCCAACGTGGAACTCCTCTTCGATCTGTTCGGGCTTCCATGAGCGCACCGCCCAGATGAAGCATCCGATCAGGAAGAAAGCAGCGGGCGCCAGGACCATCAGTCCGTTCGGCACGTACCAGCCCCCCTCGTTGACGGGGTGCAGGATCGTATAGCCGTAGAACTTGCCGGTGCCGAAGAGCTCGCGGAAGAACGCGACGGCGATCAGGACGATCGAGTATCCGACGCCGTTGGCGAAGCCGTCGATCGCCGAGAGGCGGACCGTGTTCTGCATGGCGAAGGCTTCGGCGCGGCCCATCACGATGCAGTTCGTGATGATCAGGCCGACGAAGACGGAGAGCTGCTTGGCGATGTCGTAGACGAAGGCCTTCAGCACCTGGTCCGTGATGATCACGAGCGACGCGATCACCGTCAGCTGGACGATGATGCGGATCGAGGACGGGATGCGCTTGCGCATGGCCGAGATCGTGACGTTCGACAACGTCGTCACCGCGATCACCGCGAGGCTCATCACCACCGCCGTCTCCATCTTGGTCGTGACGGCGAGGGCCGAGCAGATCCCGAGGACCTGCAGGGCGATCGGGTTGTTGTTGAAGAGCGGGTCGATCAACGCTTCGCGCGGGTTGGTCTCGGCCATCTTGGTGTGCTCCTGCTTGGATGCGTCTTGCTCGTGACGGGGTCGGGGCGCTCTTGGAGGCGTCGTCGGTTGCGGCGACGAACTCGCCGAGTGCCCGGATGCCCGTGTTCGGTCCGGCGCCCGGAGGCGAAGGTTCAGCTCGCTTCCGCTCGGTACTTGTCGAGGTAGGGCCCGAAGCCGTCGTCACCGAGCCAGAAGCGGACGAGGTTCGTCACGCCGCGGCTGGTGATCGTGGCGCCCGAGAGCCCGTCCACGCGATAGGGATCTTCGTCGACCGGGCCCGCGAGCCCCTTCTTGACGGCGATCGCCGGATTCCCCCGCTCGTCGAACGCGAGACGGCCCGGCCACTGCGCCTTCCAGCGCGGGTTGTCGATTTCACCGCCGAGCCCCGGCGTCTCGCCGTGCTCGTAGAACGTGATGCCGCGGATCGTGCGCGCATCGGGCTCGAGGGCGAGGTAGCCGTACAGGAAGCCCCAGAGCCCGTAGCCCTCGATCGGGAGGATCAGCCCCTCGAGCTCGCCGTCCCGTACGATGTCGAAGACGACGATCTCGTTCGGGAGACGGAGGATCTTCGAGTCGTTCTCGGGCGCCTCGAAGCTCGTCTCCGGGTCCTTCTTCGCCTTCTGCTGGTCGTATTCCGCGAGGTCGACGTCCCCCGCCGGCTCGCCGGTCTTGAGCTCGATCGCCTTCGGCTGGATCGACGAGCTGTAGAGCGCGTCGATCTCCTCGGCGGAGAGGCCCGCGTCGTCGTCCATCAGACCGGCGACGGTGAGCACCTTCTTCTGGACGTCGAGTCGCTTGTTGGCTTCCTGGAGATCCTTGAGGCCGACCGCCGAGCCCGCGACGAAGAGCGAGGCGACGAGGCACACGGCGGCCGCGAAGCCGATGACGTAGCCGATACTATGCTGCATAGCGTGCTTCCCTTCGGCGGATGTTGGCCTGCACGAAGAAGTGATCGATCAGCGGGGCGAACATGTTCATGAAGAGGATCGCGAGCATCATGCCTTCCGGGTACGCCGGGTTGACCACGCGGATCAGGATGACCAGCACGCCGATCAGCGCGCCGTAGATCAGCTTGCCCTGGTTGGTGAAGGCCGAGGAGACCGGATCCGTCGCCATGTAGACCGCACCGAAGGCCCAGCCGCCGAGGACCGCGTGCCAGTACCACGGGACGCCGAACATCGGGTTCGTGTCCGAGCCGATCACGTTGAGCACGCCGGCCATCGCGATCGTGCCCGCGACGACCCCGGCCATCGTTCGCCAGGAGCCGATTCCGGTCCAGATCAGCAGGAAGGCGCCGAGCAGGCAGCCGAGGGCCGAAGTCTCGCCCATCGAGCCCGGCACGAAGCCGAGGAACGCGTCCATCCAGCTGGCGCCCGCGAGCGCCGCCTCGCCGTCGACCGCGGCGGCGGCCAGCCAGGTCGCCCCGGAGAAGCCGTCGACGCCCGCGAAGTCCGCCGCGATCCAGGCCGCGTCGCCGCTCATCGCCGCGGGGTACGCGAAGAAGAGGAACGCGCGGGCCGTCAGCGCCGGATTCAGGAAGTTCATGCCGGTTCCGCCGAAGATCTCCTTCGCGAAGACGGTGCCGAAGAGCGTCCCGAGCACGACCATCCAGAGCGGGATCGTCGGCGGGAGCGTGAGCGGGATCAGCATGCCGGTCACGAGGAAGCCCTCGTTGATCTCGTGCTTGCGGATCATCGCGGTGAGCGGCTCCGCGATTCCGCCGGTCGCCATCGCAGCGACCACGACGGGCAGGTAGTGGAGCGCGCCGTACAGGACACAGAGGAACGGGTTCCGGAAGTCCCAGGAGAACCCGAGCGCCTCGTAGACCCAGGTCTGCCAGCTGTCGAGGGGGACCGCGCCGGCGGTGATCGCCAGCAGCGCCTGGTAGCCGGTGTTGTACATGGCCATGGCCATGCAGGGCAGGAGGGCGATCACGACGGTGATCATGAGGCGCTTGTTGTCGAGGCCGTCTCGCACGTGGGACGCGGTTCGCGTCACTTCGCCGGGGGTGAAGAGGCCGGTGAACTGGGCCTCCCAGAGCGGGTAGAAGAACTCGAGCTTCCCGCCCTTCTCGAAGTGGTGCTTGACGTTGAGATGGGCGTCCTTCAGGAACTGCATGGCTCCCTCAGCCCTCCTTCTCGATGAGTTCGAGGTTCTGCCGCAGGAGCGGTCCGTAGTTGACCTTGCCCGGACAGACGTAGGTACAGAGTGCGAGATCCTCTTCGTCGAGCTCGAGGACGCCGAGGCTCTCGGCCCGCTCCGTGTCCCCGACTATAAGAGCGCGGAGGAGGAACGTCGGCATGATGTCCATCGGCATGACCTGCTCGTACTGGCCGATCGGGACCATGGCGCGCTGGCTGCCGTTGGTGTTCGTCGTGAACCGGTACTTCTCGGGCTTGAAGATCTTCGAGAGGTAGATCCCGGCGAGCGAGAACATGTCCGCGCCCGGCGTGAGCCAGCCCATGAACACGTTCTCGCGGTCCTCTTCGAGGAGGCTGATCTGTCGCTCGTAGCGGCCGAGAAAGTCGAAGGCTTCGCCGTGGGTTCGCTTGCCGGTGAGCGCGGAGCCGGAGATCGTCCGGACCTCGGCATCCATCGCGGCCAGGTCGTCCGCGACCGCTTCGCTCACGCAGGCCCCGATCCGCGAGGCCACGAGCCGCGGATCTTCGACGACCGGGCCGGCGATCGAGATCACCCGGGAGACGTCGAGGCGTCCGGTTCGCGCGAGAGCGCCGACGGCGGCGACGTCCTGATAACCGATGTACCAGGCGGAGCGTTCGCGATTCACCGGCCGCACCGCATGGATGTGGTAGCCGGGCGTGCCCGCCGGGTGCGGCCCCGCGAAGACCTGGATCGTCACGTTCGCCGGCTTGTCGTCGCCGAGCACGTTCGCGAGCTCGGAATGCTCCGCGACACAGAGGTGGGTCGGCGCGTCGAGCAGCTTCGCGAGCAGCGCGACGCCGAGCCGGAAGTCGTCCAGCCGATCCTGGAGCGCGACCTCGGGCAGCGGCGCGTGCGGGTTCGTGTCCATCGCCGTGATGAAGAGCGCGTCGGCCTGGCTGTCCGGGGACGGCACCTTGCTGAAGGGCCGCACGCGAATCGCGGTCCAGAGGCCGGATTCGACCAGGAGCGCCCGCAGTTGCTCACCGGAAAGGCTCGCCGGATCGCCGCTCGCGGCGTTCTCGAAGGCCTGGAACTCGTCGTCGCCCGGGTTCCCGTTCCGCTCGCCCTCGGAGAGGTCGATCACGACCGACTGTAGGGCGCGCTTCTCGCCGCGGTTGATCGCGAGGACGCGGCCGGCGCCGGGGGCGGTGTGGAGCACGCCGGGCATCTTGCGGTCTTCGAAGAGGACCTGGCCGCGCTTCACCGTGTCGCCCTCGGCGACGTGCATTCGCGGCTTCATGCCGGGGAAGTCGTCGGCCATGACGGCGACGCGCGAACAGGGAGACGTACCTCGAACGACCTGGAGCGGCTTCCCGGGAATCGGGAGGTCGAGGCCCTTCTCGATCTTGTGCAGTGCCATGCTTGCTCGATTGTTGGGGTCCGTGAACGGGCCCATGCTAGTTGCGCGTCGCCTTCGGATCCGACGACGTCTCGATCGGGGCCGGCCCCCGCCGACTTCGTTCGTGCGGCTTCGGGCGGCGACTCGCGTGCCGTGGCGAACCTCGAGTGGGTCGTCCTGTTCGCTCATCCCGATGGTCGATCGCCGCTGGTGTCCCGCGGGCGCCCCGAGTGGTCGGGGACGGGTGGGGAGACGGCGTCACTCAACGGTGAACGAGGGCGTAAGCGACCGATCTCGAAAGGATTCTAGCTTTCGGAACGCGGCAGAGAGTAGGGTCCCGCCGGGGTTCTTTCAACCGAAGAGCGTAGGGATCCACGGGACGTTTTCGCTCTCTCGGGAAGCTGTGCCCTCCGCCTTCGGGGCGGATGTCCAGACGGTGTCGGGAGGTCCCGGTGGTGGGGCGGCGTCTCGAACGGGGCCGATCACCGTCCGCCGCTCCGCGGTCGAGAAGAACGATCAGTGGGCTAGTGGTTCTTCTCGCGCACATGTACGATAAGCGTCGTAGCTGATCGCTGCAACCGATCGCGGCGCTCGAAGGGAGCGCGCCGCAAGCCGCCGTCGCGCATCGAGATTCTCGATGCGCGAAGGCACCCGAAAGATGCCCCCGAGAGGTTCCGAGCCCGACGACGCGACGCCCCCGACCCGACTCCGCCGCTCTCCTTGCGGTGCCCATCCTCGCAGTGGGCATCGCCTCGCCGTCCGGGCCCGGTGCTCATCTCGAGCATCCGACCGAGGAGGTCCCCATGAGAGAACCGAACCGAATCCTGACCGCCCGGGATCTGATGAAGACGAGCCTGATCACGTTCCGGCCCGAGCAGACGATCCTCTCGGCGATCTCGACGTTGATCCGGAACGGCGTCTCCGGCGGGCCGGTCGTCGATGCGACCGGGGAGATGGTGGGCATGCTCTCGGAGCTCGACTGCCTGCGGATGCTCGCCTCCGACGAGTTCTACCACGAAGACCAGGAGGAGCAGGGGGGGCTGGTCGGTCAGTTCATGACCCGGACGTTCAGGACGGTCCCGCCGGAGATGGGGATCTACGCGATCTCCCACTACTTCCTGACCACTCCCGTCCGTCGCCTGCCCGTCGTCGACCGCAACCGACTGGTGGGGCAGGTGAGCCGGCGCGACCTCCTCCGCGGCATGGAGGAGATGAGCCGGAAGCGACTCGTCCGGAAGCGCTACCCGGACTACCTGCAGCCGGCCTGAGGTCACGCGCGCGCGGTCGGACGCATCCGCGACCGACCGCGCACCGAAAACGGGGCGCTCCTCAGCTCGGCAGCGCGACGAGCACCTTCCCCGTCACGTGGTCTCCGAGCTGGTTCGCGCCGCGGACCGAGATCTCGACCGTGCCGGCCGCTTCGTCCTTCGCCGTGACCGCGCCTTCGATCGTCATCTTGTCGCCCGGATAGTTCGGTGCGCCGAGCCGGATGTCGATCTTCTTGAGCGTCGCGCCGGGGCCGGTCCAATCCGTCACGAACCGCCCGACGAAGCCGTTGGTCGTCAGGATGTTCATGAAGATGTCCGGCGAGCCCCGCTCCTGAGCGAGCTCGTGGTCGTGGTGCACGTCCTGATAGTCGCGGCTCGCGATCGCCGTCGAGACGATCAGCGTACGGGTGAGCGGGATCTCGAGGGACGGAAGCGCGTCGCCGACGGAGACGGAGTCGAGGGATCGGGTCTCACTCACTGGAGGATCGCTCCCACTTCGACGCCGCTCTTCGCCTCGTCCGCGATCCGCGCTCCGAGCGAAGCGAGCTGCTCGTTCGAGCCGCCGAGGGTCATCGCGATGTGCTTGAGGCGCAGGAAGTGGCGGTGGATCGGATAGTCGATGTCGGCGCCGATCCCGCCGTGCAGGTGCTGGCAGGTATGCGAGACGCGGTGGCCGCCCATGCAGGCCCACCACTTGGCGATCGCCGCCTGCTTCAGGGCGTCGTCGCCGTTGTCGATCCGCCAGGCCGCCTGCCACATCGTCGACCGCATCGCCTCGACGTCGATGTACGCGTCCGCTGCGCGGAGCGAGACGCCCTGGAACGAGCCGATCGGCTTGTCGAACTGCTTGCGCTCGCTGGTGTAGGTCGCGGTCTGCTTCAGGCCTTCGCCGGCGACGCCGACCGCGAGCGCGGACAGTGCCGTCGCCGCGCGGGGCTCGAGCCAGTCGAGGACGGCCTCCCCCGAGCCCGGGAGCGCGAGGACGTCGCCGCTGTCGACGCTCACGCCGTCGAGCGTGACGACGTACTGCCGCTCGTGGGCCGTGGTCTCCTGCTGCTCGAGCGTCACGCCCGCGGCGCTCGGCGCGACCAGGAAGAGCCCCAGGCCCTCGCCACCCTGGGCGGAGACGAGGATCTTGTCGGCGGCGGCGGCGTAGGGCACGCAGACCTTCTGCCCCGAGAGGGAGAAGCCGTCGCCGGTCGCTTCCGCGCGGGTGCGCGCCGTGCGCGCGAGCGCTGGATCACCGATCTCGAAGAACGCGGCGGTGAGGAGGGTGTCGCCGCTCGCGACACCGGGAAGCAGATCCTTCTTCAGGACCTCGCTTCCGAACTGCTGGATCGGCAGCGCGGTATAGACGATGGATTCGACGAGCGGGATCGGGGCGAGGTTGCGACCCGCCTGCTCCAGCAGGAGGCAGAGCGCGAGGAAGCTCCAGTCCTGACCGCCGTGGTCCTCGGAGAGTGCCAGACCGAGCAGGTTCGCCTCGGCGAGGGACGCCCAGAGCACGCGGTCGAAGCCCGGCCCTTCCGCGTCGGCCTCGACCTCACGCAGGCGGTCGAAGCTCGTCGCGTCGCCGAGGATCTGGCCCGCCAGCTCCTGGACCGCTTCTTCTTCTTCGCTGAACTCGAAATTCATCGGGAACTCCGTTCTGATCGATCCGCGCGGCCCGTGCCGTCGAATCGGAGGATGAGGGACTGATTGGTCGCATGGCGCCCGTGGGAGAATCGATCCTGTCGCCGAGCGCCCGCAGGCGACTATCCAGCCGGCGGTCGGAACTTGAGGATGCGGAAGCGCATCGTCGCGACGACCTCGCCCGCGGCGTCCTTGTAGGTGTAGAGCTGGGTCACGAAATGACCGACGCCGAGGCCGGTCTTCTTCTCGCCCGAGATCGACTCGGTCGTGACCTCGTGGCTGAGCTGGTCGCCCGGGACGAGCTCCCGGAAGTACTCCTGCTCGCAGTTGGTCGCGACGACCGACGTGAAGCCGGCCTCGTCGAGGACGTCGAGGGCCTGCTTCTGGTCCCCCAGCGACGCGGCGTAGGCCGCCTCTTCCGGCGTCGGCGGCCGGAGTCCGCGCATCGTCCATGCCTGCAGCATCGCGGGCGGTGCGATCACCCCGTCGCGGCCGCTCGCCTTCGCGGCCTCCGGGTCGAGGTAGGCCGGGTTGCGGTCGCCGACCGCATCGCACCAGTGATGGATCATCGCCTCGTTGACCGGGTAGGGCACGGTGCCCGTCGGGCCGGCCGGCGTGCCGGCGAACGCATCGAGGGTCTTCTGGAGGTCTTCGCTCATGGGGGCCTCTCCTCGACTAACGCGGCACGCGCGGCATGCGGAGCCCCGCCATCGAGACGATCTCGCGCTGGATCTCGTTCACGCCGCCACCGAAGGTGTTGATCGTCGCCTGACGCGCCTCGTGCTCGATCTCGCCGTCGATCTGGGCGGCGGGCGAGCCCGCGTAGACGAGGGCGCTCGGGCCGACGATCTCCTGGAGCAGGCGGTAGACCTCGAGGACGACCTCGGTGCCGTAGACCTTGACCGCGGACGCGTCCGCCGGGTTCACGAACCCGGTCTCGAGCTGCGACGCCATGCGCCAGTTGAGGAGCTTCATCGCCTCGATCCGCGCGTAGACCTCTGCGAGGTTGGACTGGACCCAGGGCAGGTCGATCACCTTCTGGCCGTCGGAGGTCTCGGTGTCCCGTGCCCAGGTGATCACCTTCTCGGCCCGCGCATAGGCGGCGGAACCGAAGGCTGCGAGGCCGACGCGCTCGTGGTTCAGCTGGGAGGTGATCAGCTTCCAGCCGCCGTGCAGTCCGCCGACGATGTTCTCCTTGGGAACGCGCACGTTCTCGTAGTAGGACATCGCGGTCGCCGAGCCGGAGAGGGTGTGGATCGGCGCGGCGCTGAAGCCCTCGCTGTCCGCGGGCACGATGAACATCGTGATGCCCTTGTGCTTCGGCGCATCGGGGTCCGTTCGCGCCGCGAGCCAGATGTAGTCCGTGTCCGTCGCGCCGGAGGTGAACATCTTGGTGCCGTTGATGACGAAGTCGTCGCCGTCCGCCACCGCGGTCGTCGTCAGGCTCGCGAGGTCCGTCCCGGCGTTCGGCTCGGAGTAGCCGATCGAGAAGTGGCACTCGCCGTGGAGGATCTTCGGGAGGAACTCCGCCTTCTGCTCCTCGCTGCCGTACTCCATGAGCGCCGGCCCGACCGTCGACACGGTCACGAAGGGGAAGGGGGCACCGGCGCGGCGCTGCTCTTCGAGGAAGATCATCTGCTCGACCATGGTCCGGCCGCCGCCGCCGTACTCCGTCGGCCAGCCGATGCCGAGCCAGCCGTCCTTGCCGATCTGGCGGATGAGCTCGCGGTACTTCTGGCCGCCTTCCATGCCGGAGACTTCGGCCTTGACCTCGGGCGTCATCAGGTGCTCGAAGTAGGTGCGGAGCTGCTGCCGCAGCGCCTTCTGGTCTTCGGTCAGGTCGATGTACATCGAATCGTCTCCTCGGGGTCCGTGGGCTTCGCGATCCGGTCCCGGCCGCTGGACGCGCGTCCGGTCGGTCGCACGTGGACGGGAAGGACAAGGGGGCCCGCCACGGAACGCCCAGACCATAGCCGCGGAAGCCGGAGGGTGAAACATGTTCTACCTGCGGTCCGAAGGTCCGGAGGGGAGCGTTTCGTGGCGTTCTCGCGCGTCTCGACGGCTCTGGAGGCGAGATCGGCCGGGCCAGGCCGGAGACCGCGACGCCGGTCGGGGCCCCGAACGCAGCCCGGTCGGAGCCGCGCTCGGGCAGCCGCCGTGCCGGCCAATGCACGGCGCTCGCGCGAGGTCCCGGCGCCACTACGCGACGGCGTGGGGACGATCGCGCACACGGTCGCCGCAGCTCGTTTCCTCGAGGCAACGGATCGGCAGATCCGGGACGTAAATGACCGGATTGGAAACGTTCCTCCCGTCCCCCACATAGCCTTGGTCCCGGCCGTAGCGTCGCGATGCTAGGCCGCGGGCGTCCTCATTCATCGGCTGTTCGTGCGCAAAGGGCGGGACGAGGGCGTTTCGCGCCTTGCCGCCGGGCCCGCCGTCGGTACGCTTCGTCCGTTCTGAACGCCGATGCATCTCCCGTGGGCGAGCCGGGGGATGTGCCGAATGCCCGATCCCCAGAATTACCGTGTGTGAGACCGAGAATGTTCCGGTCGTGTCGCAAGCTGGCGCACGAACGGAAATCTCCATTCTTTGCGAGGCACACCGGTTTGCGTCTTTCGTCTGGGCTCGAGGAATCCATCGTGGATGAAGACCTGAAGCGGATTGCCGCTCGGATTCGCAGCTGGCGCGACGAAGCCGGCCTCACGCTTCAGCAGCTCGGGGATCGCTCGAACGTTTCGGCGAGCACGATCCACAAGATCGAGAATCTGCAGACCGTCCCCACGATCGCGGTCCTGCTCAAGGTGGCGCACGGGCTCAATCGGCGGCCGAGCGAGCTCCTCGCGGAGGTCGACGTCGGTCGACAGGTCGCGATCATGCGGCGCGACGAGCGGCAGACGCTTTCCATCGACGCCCGAGGCGCGATCGAGCATCTCGTCGGGACGATTCCGCGCAACAAGCTCGACGTGTGGCGCGTGCGGATCGAGCCCGGTGTCGGTGCGGGGATGGAAGGGCAGGAGCCCTGGCAGTTCCACGGCGAGATGGTGCTGCTCGTGGAAGAAGGACTCGTTCGCGCCGACGTGGGCGGAGAGATCTTCGACGTCGGTCCGGGAGACTCCATCCACTTCGATCCGAGCATTCCCCATCGCTGGGTCGC
>JAUIMK010000128.1 GCA_030432735.1 bacterium | reverse complement strand
TTCGCGCAGCTCGTCGACGAGACGACCGAGCAGGCGGGGCTTCTCCTGCCGGACAACGCCGCGGTCGAGAGCTGGGGCGACGCGAGCCCGCGACCGGGCATCCGCTCCATCGTGCAGCCGACGCTCCGCCCGCTCCACGACACGCGCCAGCTCGGTGACACGCTCCTCGCGATCGGCCGCGCCATGGGCGACGGCGTCGCTTCGCAGCTTCCGGAAGGCAGCTTCAAGAGCGTGCTCGAGTCGAACTGGTCGGACACGAACTGGCGCCAGGCCCTCGCCCTCGGTGGTGCGTTCGGCGCGACCGCGAAGCGCAGCGTCTCGGTGGCCGGAAGCGCGGGCAACGTCCGCCCCGCCGCCCCGAAGCTCGCGGGCTCCGGCAGCCTCAAGCTGGTCACCTTCCCGCACTCCTACTACGGCGACGGCTCCGGCGCGGCGCTTCCGTGGATGCAGGAGATTCCGGATCCGGTCACGAAGCTGTCCTGGAACAGCTGGGCCGAGATCTCCCAGAACAAGGCCGACGAGCTCGGCGTCGTGTTCGGTGACGTGATCTCGGTCGAGACGCCGAGCGGCTCGGTGGAGCTCTCGGTCTACCCGCGCGGCGGCATCCGGGACGACGTCGTCGCGATCCCGATCGGCCAGGGGCACACCGTCGGCCACTACGCCTCCCACGCGGGCGACGCCTCGCACGAGGGAGCCACCGCCAAGGACGCGATGCAGCGCGGCGTGAACGTCGCCGACCTGCTCCCGGCGGCGACCGACGAGGCCGGCGGCCAGGCCTGGCTGTCGACGACGGCGAACGTGGCGAAGACGGGACGCTTCCGGCGCCTCGCCCTCTCGCAGTGGACCGACAATCAGCGAAAGCGCGGCCTCGCGCCGGAGGTCAGCCTCTACGACCTCGCGAAGGGCGGCGGCATGGCGCACTTCGCGGCAGCGGCGAACGCTGCCGAGTCGGAGGGTCACGGCGACGAGGGAGGAGACCACGGCGACGGCGGCGGTCACCACTTCGAGGGCCCGCCCTTCGAGTTCGAGCGCGGCTACGACGCCGATCCGAACCAGCCCTACCGCTGGGGCATGACGATCGACAACGACAAGTGCACCGGCTGCGGCGCCTGCATCGCCGCCTGCTACATCGAGAACAACGTCTCGATCGTGGGCGAAGAGATGGCCATCAAGCACCGCGAGATGACGTGGCTGCGCATCGAGCGCTACGTCGGCGACGGCGAGGTCGACTTCGACGACGGCGCGGAGCGCCGGCCCACGCCGGACGGCGAGAAGCTCGGCGAGAACGAAGTGCGGCACCTGCCGATGCTCTGCCAGCACTGTGGCGCGGCGCCCTGCGAGGCGGTCTGCCCGGTCATCGCGACCTACCACACCGAAGAAGGCATCAACGGCATGGTGTACAACCGCTGTGTCGGGACCCGGTACTGCGGCAACAACTGCACCTACAAGGTCCGCCGCTTCAACTACTTCGACTACGGCAACAAGAACTGGCCCGGCCTTCTCGGCCTGATGCTCAACCCGGACGTGACGGTCCGCGGGCAGGGCGTCATGGAGAAGTGCTCGTTCTGCGTCCAGCGGATCGAGACCGCGCGTCAGCCCGCCAAGGACGAAGGGCGCCCGATCGGGGACGGTGAAGTCCTCACGGCGTGCCAGCAGACCTGTGCCAGCCAGGCCATCACGTTCGGCAACGTGCGCGATGACCAGAGCGCGGCGGTGCAGCTCGTGAAGCAAAGCGAAGACCGGGCGTACCATGCGCTCCAGATCCTCAACACCCGCTCCGCCGTGACCTACCTCGCGCAGGTCCGACGGGACGAGAACGGAGGCCACTGATATGGCACCGCCTCCCGCGTCTGCAGTCGCCGATTCGATGACGGCCCCGGCTGCACCCAGGGATTCACAGACCAACATCGACATCATGGCGGTCACCAAGGGCTTTCACTGGCCCTGGCTGATCGGCCTGCTCTTCGCCTTGACGGGCGTCGGTGTCGCGGCCGCCACGCTGGCGTACCAGACCTACGTGGGTCTCGGGATCGCCGGCTACCAGGCGCCGGTCTTCTGGGGCGTCTACATCATCACCTTCGTCTTCTGGATCGGCATCGGCCACGCCGGCACGCTGATCTCGGCGATCCTCTTCCTCTTCCGGGCGAAGTGGCGGAACGCGATCAACCGCGGCGCCGAGGCGATGACGGTCTTCGCCGTCCTGACCGCGGCGCTCTTCCCGCTGATCCACATCGGCCGGCTCTGGAAGTTCTACTTCCTGCTGCCCTACCCGAACCAGCGCTATCTGTGGGTCAACTTCAAGAGCCCGCTCCTCTGGGACGTCTTCGCGGTCAACACCTACCTGACGATCTCGCTGCTCTTCTTCCTGGTCGGCCTGATCCCCGACATCGCGATCGCCCGCGACCGCGCCGTCGGATGGAAGAAGGCGGTCTACACCGTCCTCGCCGGGGGATGGCAGGGCACGGGCAAGCAGTGGAAGGCGCACAATCGGACCGTCCTCCATCTGTCCGGCATCGCCACCCCGCTGGTCCTCTCGGTCCACTCGATCGTTTCCTGGGACTTCGCGATGTCGATCGTCCCCGGCTGGCACGCCACGATCTTCGCCCCCTACTTCGTCGCGGGCGCGATCTTCGGCGGCTTCGCCATGGTGATCAACGTGATGATCCCGGTCCGCCGGATCTTCCGCCTCGAGCGGTACATCACCGACTACCACTTCGAGAACATGGCGCGGTTCATCCTCTTCACGAGTCTGATCTGCGGCTACGCGTACGGCGCCGAATACTTCATCGCCTGGTACTCCGGCGTCGAGTTCGAGCAGACCTCGTTCTGGCTGCGCGCCTTCGGCCCCTACTGGTTCTCGACCTGGTGCATGATCATCTTCAACGTCGTCATGCCCCAGTTCCTGTGGATCAAGAAGCTCCGGACGAACCTGCCCTTCCTGTTCATCCTCTGCTTCTTCATCAACCTGGGCATGTGGTTCGAGCGGTACGTGATCATCATCACCTCGCTCTCCCGCGAGTACGTGCCGGCGGCCTGGGGCCTCTACATCCCCAGCACCACCGAGCTGATCGTCCTCACGGGCAGCTTCTGCTGGTTCAGCATGTTCTTCCTCCTGTTCCTCAAGATGTTCCCGATCATCGCGATCGCGGAGGTCAAGGAACTCGACATCCACGCGAAGGAGCACCACTGAGATGCCGACTCTCGTGAGCGTCTATGACCTGGTGTCGGATACGTCGAATGCCGTCCGCAGCCTGAAGGCGCGGGGCTTCGAGGACCTGACCACCTACGCGCCGGCGCCCTTCCCGGAGCTCGAGGAGGCGGAGGATCCGACGCCGTCCAAGGTGCGGATCTTCACCCTGCTCGGCGGTCTGGTCGGCGTCGTGACCGGCTTCGGCATCCAGATCTGGATGTCGATGGACTGGCCCATCAAGATCGCCGGCAAGAACTTCGCCGCGATCCCGCCCATGTGGATCATCGGCTTCGAGCTGACGATCCTCTTCGGCGGTGTGTTGACCGTGCTGGCGCTCTTCGCGCTGGGCGGTCTCTATCCGCGCCCCCTCGACAAGCACTACAGCCCCCGCTTCTCGGCAGAGGAGTTCGGTGTGGTCGTCGAATGCGACGAGCGGGACGTGGCCGAAGTCGAAGCCGTGATGCGCGGCAACGGCGCCAAGGAGGTCTCGCTCCATGCGTAGCACTGTCTCCACCGCAGGCCGCCTTCGCGGCGACCGTGGCTTTCTGCCTTCTTGGGCTGAGGGCTCGCGGCCTTCCTGGGCTGAGGGCTCTCGTCAGCCCATCCGCGGCAGTCACACGACGGAACGTCGCGTGATGATCGGCGTGATGTGCTTCTTCTTCCTGACGCAGGTCGGTTGTTGGGAGCAGGTCTCGAAGGAATGGTTCGAGCAGATGAAGTGGCAGCCGGCGGTCCAGGCCTTCGAGCTGAACCAGTACGACCACCAGATCCAGATCACGAACCTGAGCCCGCCCGACGGGACGCTTCCGGTCGGGTGGGGCGGCGTGCCGGACCTCGCGTCGATGTCGCTGTCCGAGCAGGACGCGGTCCCGAACCCGAACGCGGCGACCTTCGAGTCCCTCGCGCGGGGCAAGGAGTACTTCGACGTCAACTGCGCGACCTGCCACGGCCCGACGGGCGGCGGTAACGGTCCGATCGCGGCCCCGAACGGCCCGATCCAGGGCGTGCTTCCGATCGGTCCGGGCTCGCCGCTGGGCTTCAGCCTCGCGCCGGGCCTCACCGACGGCCACATCTACACCACGATCTCCCTCGGCCGCGGCCGAATGCCGAGCTATCGCCGGATTCCGCCGGACGCTCGCTGGGACGTCGTGAACTACATCCGCGACCTCAACGGTCAGGGAGGTTGATCGTGAGCGCTGTTGCCACCGCAGCCGAGCGCGCCAACCCGGGCGCTCTTCCCAAGCCGCTCTTCCAGGTCTGTCTGGCCGCCGTCGTGATCGGCATCGTCTCCTTCATCGGGGGCGTCGCATCGGATCCGCAGACGGCCTGGCTGTCCTTCCACGCCAACTTCATCTTCTTCACGATGATGTCCTGTGGCGGCCTCGTGCTGACGGCGATCTACTCGATCGTCGGTGCACACTGGCCGGGGCCCTACCGCCGCTTCGCGGAGAGCCTCGCCGCCTTCATCCCGATCGCCGCCCTGCTCGGCGTCGTCGGCATGTTCGGCGGTGAGTACATCTTCGACTGGCAGGCGAACGGCGCGATGCACGGGAAGGAAGGCTGGCTGAACACCACGCGCTTCTACGCGATGGACTTGGGCCTCCTCTTCGTGATGGCCTTCCTCGCGATCGCGATGCTCAAGGCCTCGTCCCGGCCGAACCTCCGCAACCTCGCGGAGAACGGCGAGGGCTTCGCCAAGAAGATGGCCGAGAGCTGGACGGCCGGCTGGAAGGGGGACGAGGAGGAGCGCGAGGCTTCCAAGCAGAAGACCGCGTTCATCGCTCCCTTCATCGCCCTGGTCTACGGCATCGGCTTCGCCTTCTTCGCCTTCGACCAGGTCATGTCGATGGAGCAGGCGTGGTTCTCGAACCTCTTCGGCAACTTCGTGTGCTGGGGGGGTATCCTCTCCGCCGTCGCCGCGTGCGCCGTCTCCGGTCTCCTGTCGAAGGACATGCCCGGCTTCGAGGGAGAGATCACCGAGAGCCGGATGCACGACATCGGCAAGATGATGTTCGCCTTCTCGATCTTCTGGTTCTACCTGTTCTGGGCGCAGTACCTGGTCATCTACTACGGCAACCTGCCGGAGGAGACCTACTACCTGCGCGATCGCCTCGGCGACCAGTTCCTGATCGACAAGGGCTACTCCGCAGCGGCGTTCGCGAAGAGCTGGACCAACTGGGACTTCTCCTGGGCGCGCTTCCAGACCGGCTACGGCTGGGTCGCGATGGTCACCTGGGCCTGCAACTGGGTCCTGCCCTTCTTCGTCCTCCTCGGGCAGCGTCCGAAGAAGACCCCGTGGATCGCCGGACCGATCGCCGGTCTGCTGCTCTTCGGCCTCTGGCTCGAGCGCAACCTGCTCGTCTGGCCCTCGGTCGTGAAGGGCGACATGCTGGCCCCCTTCGGACTGATCCAGTTCGGGATCGCCGCCGGATTCATCGGCGCGTTCCTGGCGGTGGTGCTCTACTACAGCCGGGTCTTCCCGACGGTGGCGGTGTCCGCGAAGGACTAGGCGAAACCGCCGCATTTGCCGGCCCGGTCGCCGGCAGAACGAACGACGAAGACGGGGGCGCGATCCGGGAACGGGTCGCGCCCCTTCTTCATTTGCGGCGCGCCGGTCCGAGGGGGCGGCGTTGGAGCTACGATTCGGCGATGTCGCTCGACGCCGACCCGACGGAAGCCCGCTCGCCCGCGCCGACGCATCGCGCCCACGAGCGGATCGAGCTGTCGGACGGGGGCGCGCTCGTCCTCGGCGTGGAAGGGATCCGGCGAGTCGATCGCGAAGGGCGAGGGCGGACGATCCACGCCTACGCGTCGATCGGGCACGTCTACGCGAGCGAGCGGATCCTGCTGATCGGGACCGCGGAAGATCTGATCACGTTGCGCGAGCGCGAGCTGGCCTCCGGCAATCCCCGGGCGGAGCGGGAACGCCTGTTGGCCGCGATCGGAGAGCGGCCCGGGGGCGAGGCGGTCCTCGAAGAGATCGCCGCGGTCGACCGCCTGGGGGAACGGGAAGGGCCGGCCTGGGTGATCTGGGCGACGGTCGCGCTCTGCGTCCTGGGCGCGGTGTTCCAGATCGCGGATCGGCTCTTCGACCAGGTCGGCATCTTCGTGCCGGAGCTCTTCCTGCGCGGCGAGTACTGGCGCGCGGTCACGATGCACTTCCTGCACGACGTGAGCGCGACGCCCGAGTTCCTGCGACCGCTCCTGCCGATGCTCCCGGGCCTGCCGATCCACATGGCCCTGAACATGGCTGGAATGCTCCTGCTCGGTCATCTCGTCGAGCGTCCCCTCGGCGGTTGGCGAACGACGATCGTGCTCGCCGCCGCGGGCTTCGGCACGCTGGTCGGGCTCTTCGTCTTCGGCCACGGCCGGGTCCTCGGCGCGTCCGGCCTCGTCTCCGGACTCGCGGGCGCCATGCTCGCCCTCGAGCTCCACTTCGCGCGGGGCCTGCCGAGCTACTGGCGGATCCCGCGTCGGGTCCTGATCGGCCTGCTGATCCTGCAGTTCGCCGTCATCGATCAGATGCTCGCGAGTCTCGTCGCGGGCGGCGCCCATCTCGGCGGCTTCGCCGGCGGCTACCTGGCGACGCGACGACTCGGACTGCCGAGCACGGAGGATCGATCCCCCACGCCCGCGATCCGGATCGTCGCCCTGACCGCGGTGGCGCTCCTCGTGATCGGCCTCGCCGGCGCCTTGCCCCTCGCGAGGAACGACATCGCGGCTCTCGAACGCCACGCGCGTCGCGTCGCGGACCTCCCCTTCGACTACTTCCGGCCGGGCTACGACAACGCGGTGGCCTGGCTGATCTCCGTCTCGGGGGAGGCCTCGAGCGAGCAGATCGACCTCGCCGTCGCCCTCGCGGAGCGGGCGGTGAACGACACGGCGGGGCTCAATCCGAGCGTGCTCGACACGCTGGCGGAGGCGCTCTTCCAGCGCGGGGACGTCGAGGCCTCGATCTACGCGATCGATGCCGCGATCGCCCTCGCGCCGAACGAGCCCTATTTTCAGGAGCAGCGTCGACGCTTCACCGGCGAGCGCGACCCCGACGACCGACCTCCGGAGCCCGGCACGCCGCTGCCGACGCGCTTCGAGCCGGCCGGGCCCGAGGAGGGCGAATAGATGGATCCGGTCCTCGCGCTGGTGGGGCTCGCGAAGCTCCTCTTCGGGCTCGTCGTCGGGGTGGTCGGAATCACGATCGCGGCCCGATCCGCCACTCGTTTCGCCGGCTTCGAGAGCGTCGACGAAGGGCTTCGCTCCGGCAACGTCGCGCTCGGCGTCGTCGTCGCCGGCGCGATCATCGCGATGGCGATCCTGGTCCAGCACGCGGTCGCCGGGACCTTCGGGGCACTCGACCTGATTCGACACGCGGCGCCGGGCGCCATCGGAATCCTCTGGCTGGTGGTCTACGGCGTCAGTCACGTCGGTGCGGCGCTCGGGGGCGGGGTCCTGCTCCTGATCGTCGGGACGCGCGCCTTCGTCCGACTCACGCCGGAGGTCGACGAGGTCACCGAGGTCCATGAGGGCAACGTGGCGAGCGCGCTCGTGCTGGCCGCGATGCTCGTGGCGCTCGCGCTCCTCGCGCAGCAGGGCGTGGAGACGATGCTCGATGGGTTGCTTCCGATCCCGGGTCTCGGGCGCGACGCCGTCCCGGTACCGAGCTGACCGATGACGCGATCCGGCCGGTTCGACCGGGTCTTCGCCGCGCTCTTCCTGCTCTCGATCGTCTACCTGATGATCGATTCGGAGCGGATCGAAGAAGGGCTGTGGGGCGGTGCGCTCGACGGGGCGAAGCCGCGCTTCGATCTCGGCGTCGCGCGCTTCCCCTCGCAGGCCGGGCTCGTGCCCTCGCTCCCGGCCCTCACGACCGCCCACGCCTGGCGACATCCCGACTCGAAGGATCTCTATCGCGTCACCTACGCCCATGGTGAGCACCAGATCTACGAGATCGAGGGCCGCCTGGCTTCCCTGGCACGGCGATTCCGCTTCGAACGGGCGGAAGCGGGCCTCTTCCGTTGGCGACCGCCGCAGGGCTGCGAAGCGGCTCCCTGGAGCTGCATCTACGCCGAGGTCCTCGAGGACAACCGCGATTCCCTGGGCCCGCTGGTGGATCGGTTCGCCGAGCGCTTCGCTCTGGAAGGGTGGAATCGAGCGGATGCCGCGCGGTGGGCCCTGGCCTTCGTCCAGCGGATTCCGTACGAGATCCCACGGCGGCAGGCGTTCGGCATCCAGCCGCCTTCGCTCGTCGTGAGTCGCGACCAGGGGGACTGCGACTCGAAGGCGCTGCTCCTGATCGCGATCCTGGAGCGGATCGGGGTCGATTCGGTCCTCGTGATCTCCGATGCCCATGCCCACGCGATGGTCGGGATCGCGGTTCCCTCCTCGGGCGAAGGCTTCACCGATCGTGGGCGCGAGTACGTCTGGGCGGAGACAACCGCACGGGTTCCGCTGGGGCTTCGTCACGGAGGGCTTCGCGAGCCCGACGACTGGACGGTGGTCCTCCGACGCTAGACGGTCCGGGGCGGCGTCCCGGCCGGGGCGGCGGCGGCCCCGCGTTGCCGTACCCTTCCCGGACGTCCCTCCAGACCGTCGGAGCTCTCCATGCCGCATAGCCTCGATCGCCTCGCCGACGAATGGGCCATCCGCGACACCCTCGTCCGCTACTGGCGAGGCATCGACCGACGCGACGCGGCCCTGGTCGAGGGGACCTATCACCCGGGCGCCTACGACGACCACGGCTTCTTCGAGGGACCGGTCGAAGAATTCGTCGCGACGCTCGCCCCGTCGGTCTGGGGCTTCTTCGAAAAGACGCAGCATTTCAGCGGTCACATCGCCGTGGACTTCGACCCGGCGCGACCGGACCGCGCGATCGCCGAGTCCTATGCCGAGGCGCATCACATCCGTCGGCAGGACGACGGATCGCTCCAGGATCTCGTCTACGGCCTGCGCTACGTCGACGTGTTCCTTCGGCGCGAGGGCGAGTGGCGGATCGGCCGCCGGGTCTGCACCTGGGACTGGGCGCGCACGGATCCCTGCGGCGGGATTCCGCTTACGGAGACCTATTTCCGGGGGCCCGCGTCTCACGAGGATCCGGTCTTCCGTCATCCCGTTCGGGTCGGGCTTCCCGACGACGCGGAGACCCTCGCGATCAAGCAGGCGTGCTCGGATACGCTCGCCCGCTACGCCCGCGGCGTCGATCGATGCGATCCGGATCTCGTCGCCAGCACCTACCACGCCGACGCCTACGACGATCACGGGGGCTACCAGGGGGATGCGGCCGGATTCGTGGCGTGGGTGAAGCCGACGGTGATGGATGCGTTCACGTGCACGATGCACAAGCTCGGGAATCAGCTGATCGTGGTCGAGGACGGGCGCGCCTACGCCGAGACCTACGCCGTCGCCCACCACGTGCTCGGCGATGCTCCCGTCCCGACGGACATGATCATGGGCGTGCGCTACGTCGACGAGCTCGAGGATCGCGGCGACGGCTGGAAGATCGCGGATCGGCGGATGAGCTTCGAGTGGGAGCGCTCCCTCGAGATCGGCTCGCAGGTCGAATACGACGGCTTCTCGCGGGGTCGTCGCGACGGAGGCGATCCCGTCCTCGCCGGGCGATCGCGCGTGGCCGTTCCCGCGACGATCCCTGCGGCCGCGGATCGCGCGGAGATCTACGGCGTGCTCGTCCGCTACTGCCGGGGCGTCGACCGGCGCGATCCCGAGATGATCCGCAGCACCTACCATGCGGATGCCTACGACGATCACGGCGCCTATCAGGGGGACCTCGACGGCTTCCTCGCGTTCGTGGCCCTCGAGGTCTGGTCGCGATTCCGGACGACGATGCACAAGCTCGGGCAGGCGTTGATCGAGATCGACGGTGACGTGGCCTCGGCCGAGACCTACGCCGTCTGCCACCACGTCGTCGCGGAGGCGGGCCGGGACGTCGCGGACAGCGTGATGGGCATCCGATACCTCGACCGCTTCGAGCGCCGCGACGGCGAGTGGCGGATCGCGCGCCGGGAGCTCCTCTGGGAGTGGATCCGCACCGACCGACTCGACCCCCTCGACGCGGGCTGGACCCTCGGTCGGGCCGACGGCGCCGATCCGGTCTTCCGCCCCGACGGCGGGAGCGGCGAAGGGGAGCCCGTACTCCCGCCCGACGGTGGCGCCGACGCCGCGTCACCGGCCGGTCCCTCGCCGCTCCGGTAGAGTCGACGGCGCAGCGCACGCAGGCTGCGGTCGAAGAGACGCCCGTGATCCGGGCCCAGCGAGGGCGCCGCGCGCGCCGAGAGAGAAGAACCTTGAGCCACGCCGCCGTCCCGCTCCCCGCCCTCGCCCTGGCCGCCGTCCCCGGTCGCCGAAAGAAGACCCTCGATCTGGCGCAGGAGATCGAACGCCGCGGCTACGCCGGGATCTACTGCGCGAGCTTCGGTGACGGGGTGGGGCTCTCGCACTCGCTGGCGCACGTGACCGAGCGCATCCCCTTCGGCACCTCGATCGCGAACATCTACACGCGTCACGTGAACGACTACGCCCAGACGGTCTCGATGATCCACGAGCTTTCCGGCGGGCGGTTCCGCTTCGGGATCGGGGTGAGTCACGAGGCGATGAACCGCCGCCTCGGCATCCAGGGCGGCAAGCCGCTCCGCGAGATCCGTGAATTCGTCGCCGGATTGCGCGGGGCGAAGCGCGTCGGGGACCTGCCGCCGATCGTGATGGCGGGCTTGCGGACGAAGATGGTCGCGCTCTCGGCGGAGATCGCGGAAGGCGTGGTCTACGCGAACGTCTCCCGGCGCCACACGCCGAAGTCGCTCTCGGTCATCCCCGAGGAACGCCGCGCGAGCGACGACTTCTTCGTCGGGAACATGATTCCGACCTGCATCTCGGACGACCTCGAGGCGGCGGCGGCGATCAACCGACGCACGCTCCTCATGTACGTCAACCTGCCGAACTACCGGAACTACTGGAAGGAGGCGGGCTACGTCGAGGAGATGGAGGCGATCGAGGCGGCCATCGAGGCCGGCGAGCAGGACCGGCTGCCCTCGCTGATGACCGACGAGTGGCTCTCGGACTGCACGCTCTATGGCCCGCCGGGTCGCGTCCTGGAAGGGCTGGAGGGCTGGTACGCCGCAGGGATGAAGACGCCGATCCTCGTGCCGTCGTCGGCGAGCGGCGGTCAGTTCAAGGCCTTCGAGGAGCTCTTCGCGCTCTTCGATGCGGCCTAGGAGGCCCGCGGCGGAGATCCGCGCGCCGAGCCCGCCGCCCGCCGCCCGCCGCTCAACCGGCGGCCTCGAGCGTGACGAGTCGCGACGGGACGCCGGCGAACAGACCGTCGGCCCGGCCGGCGTAGTACCGCTCGTTGAGGTCCGCCTCCGTCGCGTGCTCGACCAGGTCGAAGCCGCGCTCCGCCACGACCTCCTCGAAGCGCTCCGGCAGCCAGCTGCTGACCCACGGCTCGCCGCCTTCTCTCGTGGTCATCCCGATCCGGCCCAGATAGTCCGCCTGGGCGGGCGTGAGCCGGACCTTGCCCTGATAGTTGAGGCAGAGTCGGCTGCCGGGCGTCATCAGCGTCCGGACGTCGGCGAGGGTGGCTTCGGTCGCTTCGACCGAGACGTAGGGGATCGTGTTCATCCACGACCAGACCGACCGCCGCGTCGGATCGAAGCCGGCGGACGGGAGGGCATCGGAGACCTTCGTCGACTCGAAGTCGACCGGGACGAAGGTGGGGATCTGCGCCGGTGCCCTGCCGGCCGCTTCGATGCGGCGGCGTTTCAGGGCCTGCACGTCCGGGAAGTCGACCTCGAAGACGCGCAGGCGGTCGGCCAGGTCGTCCCGGCGCAGCGCGAAGGTGTCGAATCCCGCGCCGAGGACGACGTATTGGTCGATGCCGCCGTCGACGCATCGCTCGACCTCGTCCTCCGCATAGCGGAGGGCGCCCATCCCGACGGCCAGGATCAGCCGGAAGTCGATCCCCGACGCGGCGCGGACCTTCGCGTCGTTCTCGGGATCGCGGGCGAGGGCACGGGTGGCGTTGCCCAGGAGCTCGATCGCCCAGGTGTCCCGGAGGACCGGATTCTCCGCGTGCAGCGTATGGCTGGCGCGGCCGAGGACCGCGCCCTCGGCGGTGCCGAGGCTCTCTCCGTCGCCGGTCTTCGCCATGAGGGGGCGCTTCAGCTCTCGCGGGGCGTGCTCGCGGGGCGCGCTGCGGCGCGGACCTTCTCGGCGAGGGCGGCCGGGAGGTTCGCGTCGGCCAGCCAGGCCGATGCGGCCTGCGGATCGACGCTCATCCAGCCCTGCGCCGCCGCGGTCCGCATCTCGTCCCGCAGGTCCGGCTCGGCCGCCCGCTCGGCGAGGGCGAGGCCGGCTTTCGGGTCGGTCTTGCCGAGCTCGCGGAGGAACTGCCGATACGTCGCCTTCATGAGCGGATGCGGCGGGTGCGCGAGGAGCCACTCGTGCGCGTCTTCCTTGTGCTTGCGGGAGAAGCTGATGAACGCGCGCTTCAGGACCGTCGACTTCGCGGGCGAGTCCGGAAGCCCGATCGCCCAGTCCATGGCGGGGGCGCCCTCGAGGAGTCCCCAGTAGTAGGCGATGTGCTTCTGGATCCCGGGGCCCTCGGGCTTGTCGGCGTTCTCCGTGGCCCAGGCGATCGCGGCCTGCGTGTCGA
>JAUIMK010000127.1 GCA_030432735.1 bacterium | reverse complement strand
TCCCGATCGGCCGCATTCCGGACGATTCGGATTGTGCGAACGCGGCGCTCTTCTTCGCTTCCGATCTGTCGGCGGTCGTGACGGGCGCGAATCTGAACTGCAACGGCGGCGAGTTCATGGCCTAGCAAGGGACGCCGGCGGGGCGGCCCGGTGCCGCGCCCGTCGCGCTCCCTCAGGCCCTGGCTCTGGAGGTTTCGATGTCGGATTCCGAGGCGCGTTGGTCGCCTTCCCGTCCCTGTCCCGAGCGCGACGTCCCCGGGTGGGATCTCGAGTGTGACGTCTGCGTGGTGGGCTTCGGCGCGTCCGGCGGCTCCGCCGCGATCGAAGCGGCGGAAGCCGGCGCGCGGGTCCTCCTCTTCGAGGTGGCCTCCGGCTTCGGCGGGACGAGCGCGATGGCCGGAGGCGACATCTACCTCGGCGGCAACGGGGGGACCCCGGCCCAGCGCGAGAACGGATTCGAGGACGAGACCGAGGACTTCTTCCGGTACATGATGATGGCCGGTGGGCGGGACGCCGACGAAGCGCGGACCCGCGCCTACGCGGAGGGGGCGCTCGACCACTACGCCTGGCTGAAGTCGGTCGGCGTGCCGTATCGGAACACGTACATCCCGGGCAAGACGATGATGCCCGGGACCGGGGACTGCCTGATCCTCTCGGGCAACGAGTTCGCCTGGCCCTACCGCGAGCAGGCGAAGCCCTGTCCACGCGGCCATCTCCCGGAGGCGACCGGCGAGACCGGTGGATTCGTGCTGACCGAGGCGCTCTCCCGTCGCGCCCGGGAGCTCGGTGTCGAGGCGTTCTACGACAGCCGCGTCGTCGCGCTGGTCCAGGCGGACGACGGGAGCGTTCGCGGCGTCGTCGTGCAGCGGGAGGGCAAGACGCTCTTCGTGAGGGCGTCGGGCGGGGTCGTGCTCTGCGCGGGCGGCTTCGTCCTCAATCGTGAGATGCTCGAGCAGCACGCGCCGATCGTGAAGGAGCTCGCGGACGACGCGCTCTCGGGGGGCTACGACGACGGTTCGGGCATCACCATGGGAACGAGCGTCGGCGGCGTCGCGATCCACATGGACGAGCTCTTCACCACCTTCACGCTCTATCCGCCGCAGGAGAACGTGAAGGGCATCCTGGTGAACGAGCAGGGGGCGCGCTTCATCAACGAGGACGCCTATCCGGGCCGGGTCGCCTATCACTGCATCCGCCAGACCGGGAAGAAGATCCATCTGCTCGTCGACGACGCGATCTTCTCCCAGCCGACGGAGCTCTCGCGCTGGGACATCGCCGCGGTCGGGGAGACCTGGAGCGAGGTCGAGGCGGAGCTCGGGCTCGTCGAGGGCACGCTGGTGGAGACCGTCGAGCGCTTCAATCACTTCGCGGCGAAGGGCGAGGATCCGCTCTTCCACAAGCAGCCGGATTGGCTGAAGCCCCTCGACGAGCCGCCCTTCGCGGCGCTCGCCATGCACGTGGGGGAGGCCTTCTACCCCTTCTTCACCCTCGGCGGTCTCCACGTGACCGTCGACGGCGAAGTCCTCGACGGCGAGGGCGCGGCGATCCCGGGACTCTACGCAGCGGGTCGGACGGCGTGCGGGCTGCCCCGTTCGGCGCTCGACTACAGCTCCGGCATGTCCCTCGGCGACTGCACGTTTTTCGGGCGCAAGGCCGGGCTCCACGCGGCCGGCCGCGCGGCGAAGCGCGCCTCGGCCTGACGCGCGTCAGCTCTTCGGGCGTCCCGGGTCGGTCGTAGGCGCGTCGACTTCGGCGGTCACGGGCGTGGCCTCCGTCGTGGTCGCCGGCGTGTACCAGATCGGGGACGACCAGGCTCGCTCCTGGATCGTGCGCGGGATCTCTTCGCTGCAGCAGTACTCGTAGCCGGCGGGCACGGCGCCCGCCTCGCAGTCGACCCGGGCGTCGACGCAGGCCCACTGGGTCCAGCGGCAGCTCGGCACCTCGCGCAGCCGCGCGTAGTAGAAGGCCGGTTCACCGGGGTCGAAGTCCGGGTCCGTCCAGACGGTGCAGAGAGTCGGACGTCCGCGGCCGGTCCGCTCGCAGGTCGCCGTGTCGACGTCCGCCTCGCCGTCCCCACCCACGATCGTGAGCACGGTCTCGTGCGTCGCGCCGTCCTCGACCCAACCCTTCACGATCTCGATCCGGTCGAGGTCGGCCCCGTTCTCGTGGGCGTCGCGGGCCGCGGCGACCACGAAGGTCGGCGCCGTGGTCCCCGGCGGCGGCGCAGGCAGGTCGCCGCCCATCGGTACGCCCCGCGCATAACCCTCCGCCGCGAGGCTGCGCGCGTCGCAGATCGCCGGCTCGAAGTCCCAGCCCCCGAAGAGGCGGAGTGACGGGCGCGTCCCGCTCGTGGCGTAGGTCTCGCGCCGCTCGAAGGCGGCGAAGACGGCATCGCGGGTGTTCTCTTCGGCCCAGGCGACGGCGAGGCCGCCCGGGTTGAGGGCGAGCACGTCCGGCGGCCCCGGCGTGTCGAAGACCTCGTTGCCCGGGAGTCCGGCGCCGCCGTGACCCGGGTGGCCCCGCTCGGCGACGAGGCCCGGGGTGCCGAGATGGGTGTCGGTGCTGCCGATCTGACCGAAGGCGAGGGGGTTGACGCCGAGCTCCGCTTCGAGCTCGAGGCCGTGGGTGAGGGCGGTTCGGGTGTAGTCCATCGGGATCGGTTCGATCGCGCCCATGTGGTTGGTCGCCTTCTCGAAGCCGCAGCCCTCGTCGGTCACGCCGGGGAAGAGGGCGCACTCCGACTCGCCCTTGTGCTGCATCATCTCGACGAGCCGCTCGTAGCGGGCGCGGAGCGGCGCTTCTTCCGCGGTGATCTCGCCCTCGATCTCGACGCCGGAGCGGAACGCGGTGCCGGCGCTCCAGTTCGAGTTGTGCGGGATGGTGATCGCCTGGCAGCCGGGGACGCCGTCTCGGCAGGCCTCGTCGAGCCAGCGCCAGAGTCGGATGGCGAAGGGGCCGGTCTCCATCGTGCTGACGGGGACCCGCGGCACGAACTCGTTGCGGAAGATCACGTTGCGGTGGAGATGGGCCGCCTTCGGCGCCGCGGTCCATTCGTAGGCGATCAGGCTCGTGAACGCGCAGGACGCGGATCGATCGTAGGCCTGCTCGGCGGCGGCGCGGTGCTCCGACCAGACGACCTCGGCGGCGGCGAGGCAGTCGGCGCCGTCCTCGCCGCAGAAGGCCCAGCGCGTCCCGCCCATCGAGTACGTGCCGTTGAACCAGAAGAAGGCGAGGCGCGGTGCCGCGCGGTAGACGCGGCAGGGGATCGAGTCGTAGCCTTCGAAATCCGGGGTGTTGCAGATGTGGACTTCACCGATCTGCTCCGCGTGGTCGGTGACCCCGGCGAAGTCGAGCGGTCGCTCGAGCTGGACGCGGCGCAGCGGTCGTCCGTCCGCGGTCCAGGGCTGGATCCCGATCGCCTCGCCGCGCGCGAAGCGATAGGCGTCGGCGGGGGACGTGCGCGTGTCCTGCGTCGACGCGTCCTGTGATCGCGCCGTATGGACGTGGAGATCACCGAAGAGCGGGCGGCGCTCCGGCCGGTAGTCGTCGCACGGCTCGCGCGCTTCGGTCACGGCGTAGGGACGATTGCCCGGATCCATCGGGTCGACCGGGGACGGAGCGAGCTCGCCCTGATCGGCGGTGATCGCGAGCATGCGTTCGTGATCCGTCTCGTCGCCGATCAGCGAGGTGGCGACGATCCAGAGCACGAGGAGGATCGACAGGACGACGCCGATCAGGGCGCCGAAGGCGATTGCGGCACGGCGCATGGCGGAAGACCTCGGTTGGAGGGAGGCTTCCTCGATCGCGCTCGATTCGCCGGGCGTCGCGACGGGGCCTCTCTGCTCGAAGGGACTGGACGCTACTGCAGCCCTCGCTTCGACGCCGCCGGCGAGCGGGCGAGGCCGCGATCGACCTCACCCGTCGCGCGCGGCATCGGGTCGCGAAGCCGCTTCGGATGGACGAAGATCGAGGCCGTCGCGGGTGGGGCGATGCGACCAGGAGGGCGATTCGTGGCGAGCGACGCGGCGCGGGGCGGCTTCGCGCCCCAGGCGATGCAGGTGGGAGTTCTCACGGCCGCGCTCCAGGAGCTGACGCCGCGGGAGAAGCGCGATGCCGACCCCGACCTGGCGGTCGAGGAGTGGCTGGATTTCGCGCGAGAGGTGGGTGCGGACCAGATCCAGCTCTCGTCCGCGCTCCATCCCGACGAGGCGGACGTCCCGCCGGAGGCGATGCTCGATCCGGTCGCGAACACCCTGGACCTCCGGGCGCCCCTCGATCGCGCCCGCGCGGATCGGATCCGGGCGGCGGTGGCGCAGACGGGCGTCGAGATCGCGGACGTGGGCTACTTCGACAACCTGCTCCACGCGGATCCGGCGATTCGACGGAAGAAGACGGATTTCATGCTCCGGGTCTTCGACGCGGCGGTCCTGCTCGAGGTACCGGCGGTCTGCGGCTTCGTCGGACGACATCCGGGGCGAACGATCGAGCAGAACCTCGTCGACTTCGAAGCGAGCTTCGTTCCGCTCCTGCGAGAGGCGAAGGCGCGGGGCCTGACCTATCGGATCGAGCAGTGCCCGATGCCCGGGTGGACGGTCGACGACGCGTTCCACAACAACCTCGCCTACACGCCCGCGGCCTGGATCGAGCTCCACCGCATCTGCGAGCGTCACGGTGTCGGGGACTCGCTTCGGATCCACTACGACCCCTCCCATGCGATCCTGATGGGCCAGGATACCCGGTCGATCTTCCAGTACCTGAAGGACGAGGGGGTTCCGTTCCTGATCGACGGCTTCCACGTGAAGGGCCAGGTCATCGATCCGAAGGGCCTGGCCGCGTGGGGCTACGGGGGCCAGACCTTCGGTCGCGGAGACCACGTCGACGGGGTGCCGTCGGAGGACCCGCTCGATCAGGCCAATGCCTGGAAGAAGCAGACGGCGATCTGCGAGCACGAGCTGCCGGGAACCGCGCGCCACGATCCGCTCGCGTACCTGACGAACCGGAGCGTCGACTGGCTCGACCACCAGCTCGCGGCGCGCGAGCTCCTCGATCTCGATTTCGCGAAGGCGCCCCTCATCGTGGAGCACGAATACGGCCCGGCCCGGGTCCAGGACCGGGCGGCGCTCGCTCCGATCCTGCAGGGATCGATCGAGTTCACCCGCCGGATCGACCAGGCTGCGGCCGCGATGTACGCCCTCCAGCACGAAGTGCTGCCCGCCCAGGGCATTCCGGTCCAGGGCGTCGGTCGGCAGGCCTATCGGAGCTAGTCGATGACCCGCGTGAACGTGGCGATGATCGGAACCCGCTTCATGGGCCGGGCCCATGCGAATGCCTGGCGCCAGGTCCGCGCGTTCTGCGAGCCGCCGGTGGATCCGGTGATGAAGGTCGTCTGCGGGCAGGACCCCGAGCGGGCCGCGACCGCCGCCGACCGCATGGGCTTCGGCGAGAGCGCGACCGATTGGCGCGAGGTCGTCGCGCGTCCCGACGTGGACGTCGTCGACGTCTGCACACCCGGGGACACCCACGCGGAGATCGCGATCGCGGCGGCCGAGGCCGGGAAGGTCGTGTTCTGCGAGAAGCCCCTCGCCAACACCGTGGGCGAAGCGGAGTCGATGCTCGCGGCGGTCGAGCGGGCGGGGGTGCTCCACATGCTCTGCCACAACTATCGCCGCGCGCCGGCGGTCGCGCTGGCGAAGCGGATGATCGACGCGGGCGAGCTCGGCGAGATCCGCCACTATCGCGGGGTCTACCTGCAGGACTGGATCGTCGACCCCGACTTTCCGCGGGTGTGGCGTCTCGAGAAGGCGAGGGCGGGCAGCGGTGCCCTCGGCGACATCGCGAGCCACTCCCTCGACCTCGCGCGCCATCTCGTCGGCGAGATCGCCGAGGTCTCCGGGCTCCTCGAGACCTTCGTCCGCGAACGTCCGCTCGAGGACGGCGGAGGGCGCGGGCCCGTCGACGTCGACGACGCGGCGCTCACGCTCCTCCGGTTCGAGTGCGGCGCGATCGGCTCGGTCGAAGGGTCGCGCTTCTGTCCCGGGCGCAAGAACCACAATCGCTTCGAGATCAACGGAAGCAAGGGGAGCCTCGTCTTCGATCTCGAGCGGATGAACGAGCTCCGGGTCTACCGGGAGGAAGGGGCGGACTCGGGATTCCGGACGGTGCTGGCGACCGACGAGACGCATCCCTACGTGGAGGCGTGGTGGCCGCCCGGCCACCTCCTCGGATACGAGCACACCTTCACGCATACCGTCCTCGACCTGCTGCGCGCGATCGGCGCGGATCGGCTTCCGACCCCGAACTTCCGGGACGGCGTCGCCATCCAGCGCGTGCTGGATGCGATCGAGCGCTCGGACGCGACCCGGCGCTGGGAGGCGGTCTGATGCGGCACGCCCGCCGGGCCCTCGCCCTCGGCTTCTCGCTCCTCGTCGCCACGACGGGCTGCGATGCCTTCCGCACGTTCTTCCCATCGTCGCATCACGACGAGGAAGCGCCGGAGCTGCCCGCCGATCTCGGCTCGCCCGCGATCCTGGTCTTCAGCAAGACGAACGGCTTCCGCCACACCGAAGCGATCGAGGCGGGTCTCCCCGCGTTCGAGGCGATCGCACGCGAGCGGGGCTTCGGCCTCTTCGCGACGGAGAACGGTGCCGTCCATTCCCCCGAGCTGCTCGCGCACTTCGATGCGATCGTATGGTTCAACGTGAGTGGGGACGTCCTGTCCGAGGATCAGCGCGCGGCGCTGCTCGAGGCGATCCGGTCGGGCACCGGCTTCGTGGGCATTCACGGCACCGGGGGCGACCCGCGCTACGAATGGCCCGAACATCCCGGAGCCCTCGTCCGCGCACGGTTCGTCGGTCATCCGATGGGGCCGCAGTTCCAGGAGGGGACGATCCGGGTCGAAGCGCCGGATCATCCGGTGATGGCGGGGATCGGACCGAGCTGGTCCCGGGTCGAGGAGTGGTACTCCTTCGCGGAGAGTCCGCGTGGTCCCGACGTCGAGGTGCTCGCGACCGTCGACGAGTCGACCTACTCGCCGCGCATGAAGATCTTCGTGATCGAACGCGACCTGCGGATGGGCGACGACCACCCGATCATCTGGAGCCACTGCCTCGGCCGCGGTCGCGCGCTCTATTCGGCGCTCGGTCATCGGGCCGCGGCCTACCAGGAGCCCACTCATCTGCGCTTGCTCGCGCAGGCGATCGACTGGGTCCGCCGCACGCCCGCGGAGGGGTGCCGAGTGCCCCGCCGCGACCGAACGGCGCAGCCACGGAATCAGCCGAGCGCCGGATAGTCGGTGTAGCCTTCGCGGCCTTCGCTGTAGAGCTGCTTCGGGTTGAAGCGGGAGAGCTCGGCGCCGGCCTCGAATCGTTCGACGAGGTCCGGGTTGCCGATGTAGGGGCGTCCGAAGCTGATCGCGTCTGCCATGCCCTCCGCGACGGCCTGCTTCGCCTCGGCGAGGTCGTAGCTGTCGTTGGCGATCAGCGGTCCGCCGAAGGCCTCGTTCGCGAGGGCGACGTTGTCGATGTCCGGCGCGTTCGGAATCGAGTTGAGCCGGATCACGTGGCAGTAGGCGAGGCCCTGGTCGCGCACGGCGCCGAGGAAGGCACGGAAGGTCTCGACCGGATCGTCGTCGAAGAGGTCGTTGAAGGGGTTGCCCGGGCAGATGCGGAAGCCCACGCGATCCGGTCCGTCGACGCCGGCCATCGCGGCGAGGGTCTCGACGGCGAAGCGGATGCGGTTCTCGACCGATCCGCCGTACTCGTCGTCGCGCTGGTTCGAGCCGGTCGAGAGGAACTGGGCAAGGAGGTAGCCGCTCGCGCCGTGGGCCTCGACGCCGTCGAAGCCCGCGTCGTAGGCGAGCTCGGTGGCCCGGGCGAACTCGGCGATGACGCCCGGGATCTCGTCCCGCGCGAGCGCCCGGGTCTCGGAGATCGGCTGCATCCCGGCGGTGTCGGTGAACATGTCGCCGCGGGCGCGGATGCCGGAGGGCGAGACGAGCTCGGTCCCGGGCTGCTTGTTGTCGAGATGCCCGACCCGTCCGCAATGCATGATCTGCGCGACGATCTTCCCGCCGGCCTCGTGCACCGCGTCGGTCACCTTCTTCCAGCCTGCGACGTGCTCGGCGGAGACGAGCCCCGGCGTTCGGCAATAGCCCTTGCCGTCCTCGGAGGGATAGATGCCTTCGGTCACGATCAGCCCGGCGCTCGCGCGCTGGCGGTAGTAGTCCGCCATCGCGTCCGTCGGGGTTCCGTCGTTCGTCGCCCGCGAGCGGGTCATGGGCGCCATGACCACGCGGTTCGCGAGTTCGAGGCGCCCGAGCTTCGTCGGAGAGAAGAGGTCCGGCATCGCGCTAGCCCAGCAGCCGGGCCAGCTCCTGGAGGAGCGCTTCGTCGGGTCCGAGTCCGCCATCCGCGCGGAAGGCCTGGATGCAGACCTGGTTCGCGCCGGCGTCGAGATGCTCCTGCATGTGCGCGGCGATCTTGTCCGGGTCGCCCCAGCAGACGAGCGCGTCGACCAGAGCGTCGGAGCCGCCGTCGGCGAAGTCGGCGTCGGTGAATCCGAACTGCTTCAGGTTGTTCTGGTAGTTGGGCAGCCCGATGTACATCTTGAGGTTGTTGCGGGCGATCTCGCGGGCCTTCGTCGGGTCCGTCTCGTGGAGCACCATGTGCTCGGGGCAGAGCAGGGCGTCCGGTCCCATCACCTCGCGCGCGCGCTTCGTGTGGGCCGGCACGACGTTGTACGGGTGAGCGCCCTGGGCCTTCGTCGCCGCGAGGCCGAGCATCTTGTCGCGCAGTGCGCCGATCACGATCGGTGCGTCCACCTCGGGCTGCTTGCCCATGTAGAGCGCCGCGTCCATCGCTTCGAGGTAGTCGCGCATCGTCGACAGCGGCTTCTTGTACTCGTGGCCGCGCTGACCCGCGACGAGGTGCGCGTGGGAGACGCCGAGGCCGAGGATGAACCGGTTGGGCGCCATCTCGGAGATCGTCTTCCAGATCGCCTTCATGCCCATCGGGTCGCGGGCGTAGATGTTCGCGATGCCCGTGGCGTAGATCATCCGGTCGGTTCGGGCGACGAGGTAGCCGATCAGGGAGAAGGGATCGCGACCGACGGCTTCCGGAATCCAGAGCGCGCTGTAGCCCCAGCCCTCCGCGCGCTGCGCGAATTCTGCCGCTTCCTGAGCGGTCCAGTGGTCCAGCCAGCCCCAGACGCCGATCTTGCCGAGCTCCATCGTTTCCGATCCTCCGAGTCGAGAGATGCACACCCGCCGCGCGGCGCGCCGGGAGGGCGAACCCTAGCGCGGCTTCGGAGCGCGATCCGGTGCGAAGCGCGGGATCCGGGGCTCAGATCCCCGGGGCGTTCGGTCGATGACGGAGCACCCCTTTCGGCCGGGTGCGCCCCTCCGCAGGCCCCGGCCGTCGACTCCGCGATGAGGACGAGGACGGCCATGAACGCACGATGCAATCGATCCACGAAACGCCCGATCCTGGAGGCGGCGCTCCTGGCGTTGGCGAGCCTCGCCGTCGCGTCCTCGGCGGTCGCCTATCCGGGGGGGACGCCCGATTTCCAGACCGACGTCGCGCCCTACTGTGCGGCGTGTCACGCCTCGACCGCCGAGGCGGATCTCGCTGGCCTCGGAGAGCGCGCGAAGGTCGAGCTGCCGGAGACGAAGCACTATGCCGCGATCCTCGCCGGCGCGGGCAACTACGCCGAGGTTCCGGAGGCGGAGCGCGCGAAGCTCGTCGAGCTGCTCGCCGCGGTCGATCGGAACTCGACGATCATGCTCGAGTTCCCGCCGTCCGTCGCACCGGGCGAGACCTTCCAGGTGACGGTGAAGGTGACCGGCGGCGCCGGGCCGTCGGTCGGGGTCGGGCTCGTCGATCGTCCCCACCGCTTCTTCGCGAAGCCCGCCTCGGCGCTCGGCTGGGAGGTGGTCGGCGCGCCGACGATCCTCGGTCCGAAGGGCCCGCAGACGGCGTGGATCGAGCGCCGCCCCGAGCGTGAGGGGCGCGACGTCACCTTCGTGAACGTCGACGGTGTCCATTCGAGCGCAGATCAGGACAAGTGGTCCCGCGCGAAGGTGATCTTCACGCTGCGCGCTCCGGTCACGGCGGGCGACTACCCGCTCGTCGGCGCCTACTTCTACGGGACCGAGACGGGGACGGCGATGACGACCCGCATGCATCCCGAATACGGACCGCAGCCGATGGGCGGCGCGCTCGGGAAGTCCGGACGCGTGAAGTTCTCGAAGCAGGCGGTGATCACCGTCAAGGAGGGCGGGCGCAAGCCGGCGCCGGTCGCCGACATCGCGCCCTGACGCGTCCTCACGTCCCGCGCCCGGTCGTGCTCCACGAGCGAGTGGGCACGCCCTGGATGTCGAAGCGCCGCGTTCCGACGGCCCTCGGACGCGGCGCTTCCTCTTCCGGGTCCCGCGGCGCTTCCCGTCAGTGCCGCGGGAACTCGCCGGCGGCCAGCTTCTCGAGGTAGCGGTCGAGCTCGGCCTTCACGATCGGCGCGAGCAGGACGACGCCGGCGATGTTCGGGAAGGCCATGCCGAGGATCATCAGGTCGCCGAAGTCGAGCACGACGGTCGCGTCCCGGAAGACCACGCCTCCGAACGTGAAGGTGAGGAAGACGACCTGATAGGCGAGGATCGAGCGTTCGCCGAAGAGGTATTTCCAGGATCGCTCTCCGTAGTAGCTCCACGAGATCATCGTGCTGAAGGCGAAGAGCACGGCGACGACCGTGAGGATCTTCGGGAACCACGGAAACACGGTCGCGAAGGCCGACGCCGTCATCGCGATGCCCGCCCCGGCCTCGGGGTCGTTCCAGGTCCCGGTCACGACGATCACCAGCGCCGTCGTCGAACAGACCAGGACCGTGTCGATGAAGGGCTCGAGGAGCGCGACCATGCCCTCGCGGATGGGCTCCTCGGTTCGCGCTGCGGAATGTGCGATCGCGGCGGAGCCGACGCCGGCCTCGTTCGAGAAGGCCGCCCGGCGGAAGCCCTGGATCAGGGTGCCGACGAAGCCCCCGAGTCCGGCCTCGAAGTGGAACGCGTCGCCGACGATCACGCCGACCGCGCCGGGGACCGACGACGCGTGGGTCAGCAGGATCAGCAGCCCGGAGATCATGTAGAGCGCGCACATGCCGGGCACGAGGAACGAGGCGACCTCGCCGATCCGGCGGATGCCGCCGATGATCACGAGGCCGGCGAAGAGGACGAGCAGGAGGCCGAAGATGACCATGCCGCCGTCCGTGGCGAGGAAGGACACCTCTTGTTGGACCAGCTCGTAGGCCTGGTTCGACTGGAACATGTTGCCGCCGCCGAAGCTCGCCCCGATGCACATGACGGCGAACACGACGGAGAGCACCCGACCGAGCCCCGCCATGCCGCGCTCCGCCAACCCGTCGCGCAGGTAGATCATCGGTCCGCCCGTCACGTGCCCGTTCGCGTCGATCGTCCGGTACTTCTGACCGAGCGTGCACTCGGCGAACTTCGAGCTCATGCCGAGCAGGCCGCCGATGATCATCCAGAAGACGGCACCGGGACCGCCGATCCCGACGGCGACGGCGACGCCCGCGATGTTGCCGAGGCCGACGGTCGCCGACAGCGCGGCGGAGAGCGCCTGGAAGTGGCTGATCTCGCCGGTCTCCCCCGGGTTCGAGTACACGCCGCGGACGCAGTCGATGCCGTGGCGGAAACCGCGCACGTTCACGAAGTGGAAACGCAAGGTGAAGAAGAGCGCGCCGGCGATCAGCCAGGCGACCACCGCCGGGACCTGGATCGCGTCGCCGGCGGCGTCGTCCCAGAAGGCCAGGTCGAAGAAGATCGTCGCGCTGATGGGGTCGACGACCCATTCCGCGAAGACGGCCTCGGCGAGGGAGAAAATGCTCCCGGAGTCGGCTGCGGCGTCGGTCTGCATGGCGGGAATCATACGCGATTCCAAGCAGATGCGTAGCTTGTTGCGAGTGTCTGTCGGTTTTGGCGCGGGTTCGGGGGTCGAGTAGTCTCTTCGCGCCATGCGTGACGCGAAGCCTGCTCCGACCCCCGAATCCAAGACGCTCTCGGAGCACGCCTCGAAGGAGATCGTGGCGAGCTACGGCGTCGTGCTGCCGCAGGAGCGGCTCGTCGACGACCCCGCCGCCGCCGCGCAGGCCGCTGCGGAGATCGGCTTTCCGGTCGTGCTCAAGCTGGCCGGGGACGGGATCGCCCACAAGACCGAGCGCGGCCTCGTTCGCGTCGGACTCGGGGACGCGGCGACGGTCGAAGCCCAGGCCGCCGAGTTGCTCGCGCAGGCGCGGCCGGAGGACGGGGAGGTCGCGCTGCTGGTCGCCGAGCAGGTTCGCGGCCAACGCGAGCTGATCGCGGGCCTCGTCCGCGATCCCCAGTTCGGTCCCGTGGTGATGCTCGGTCTCGGCGGGATCCTCGCGGAGGCCGTGGGCGATGCGGTCTTCGCGGCAGCACCGCTCGACCGTGACGAGGCGCTCGGGATGGTCGAGGGCCTCGAGACGGCGGCGCTGTTGACCCAGCCGCATCGCGGCGAGCCGGCGGTCGACCGTGAAGCCCTGGCCGACGTGCTCGAAGGCCTCGGTCGGCTCGCGATCGACCGGCCGGACATCGTGAGCGTCGACCTCAACCCGCTGATCGTGGCAGGCGATCGCCCGGTCGCGGTCGACGCGCTCGTGGAGGCGACGACGAACGGTGCGCCCGCGGACGCGCGCGCGCCGTTGCCCGCTCTGCTGGACGATGCCGATCTCCGCGAGCGCTTCCGGCCGCTCTTCCATCCGCGCGGGATCATCGTCGCGGGCGTCGCGAGCCACCCGGGCAAGTTCGGCTTCGTGACGATGCACAACCTGCTCGCCCAGGGATTCACCGGCAACGTCTGGGGCGTGAAGCCGGACGCG
>JAUIMK010000126.1 GCA_030432735.1 bacterium | reverse complement strand
CGCCGCGACCCAGGCGAGCAACGTCGGACTCGCCCGCGGCGTGTCGAAGCGGGGCGTCCTCGAGATCGAGGAGGCGCACACGCCGGGGAGCAACCAGGAAGCGGTCGACACCGTCGCGGGCTGGTGTCGCGGCCCGACGCTCATCGCGATCGACGCGCCGCTGGGCTGGCCGAGCGCGATGGGAGGGGCGCTCGCGTCCCACCGCGCCGGCGACGGGCTCGGCGCGGGCGCCCACGACCTGTTCCGCCGCCGGACGGACGACCGGGTCCACGCGGTCTTCAGGAAGCGCCCGCTCGACGTGGGCTCGAACCTGATCGCGCGAACCGCGCACGCGGCGCTGGCCCTGCTCGCGGGCGTGCGTGAGACGACCGGTGAGGCGATCCCGCTCGCCTGGTCGCCCGGCGAAGCCGCGCGCGTCCGGGCGATCGAGGTCTATCCGGCCGCGACCCTTCGCGCGCGCGGTCTCCCGGACGGCGGCTACAAGGGGAAGGATCGGGCCCGGGCCGCGGCGCGAACGAAGCTCCTCGACGCGCTCTCGAGCGAGGTCCGCTGCGACGGCTTCGTCCGCGCGGCGGCCACCCGGACCGACCACGTGCTCGACGCGATCCTCTGCGTGCTGGCCGGCGGTGACTTCCTCGCGGGCGACGCGATCGGGCCGGGCGAGGCGGATGCCGATCGCGCCCGGCACGAAGGGTGGATCTGGGTTCGCGCGCCGAAGCGCTCCTGAACCCGGCCGGTACGCCCGCCCGCGGCGGCCGCTCGCCCCACGGACGTCAGGACGCCTCGGCCACCGACGCCGGGCCGGGAGCTTCCGGGTCGCGCTCGACGACGTCCGGTCGGCCATGGACCTGCGCCCGCGCCCGACCCGGCCAGTCCACCGTCGCCCCGACCGCACCGAGCTCCACCGCCCGAAGCAGGTCGACCTCGGTCCGGATTCCCCAGCATCGAACCTCGAGACCGCAGGACCGTGCGAACGCCACGACCTCGCGTGAGAGGTCGGCCGCCCGGATGCCCACCCACTGGAACCCCGATCGCTCAGCCTCCTCGATCCAGTAGGCGTGGACCTCCGCGAGGCTTCGTCCTTCGAGCTCGGGGCGGAACTCGCTGCTCCCCAGCGCATCCGCGGCGTCCCGCAAGAGGAAGGTGATCGGCAGGTCGGGGTCGAGCTTTCGGATCTCGAGGAGGGGCTGTCGCGAGAAGGACGTGAGGGTGACCCGGTCGCGAAGGCCGAACGCGTCGATCGTCCGAAGGACGGCCAGGGGCAGCAGGTCGTCCCATCCCTTGATCTCGACGTGGTAGTGGACGCGATCGCCCACACGCTCGAAGACCGTCTCGAGCAGGGGGATGCTCGTCTCCGGCGGGCACGTCGTCCTCGGGTCGATCTTCAGCGCGTGCTGCGGGGACTGCCTCGATTCCGACCGGGCGCGTTCGAGGAACCACGGGAGGAGGTCGGTGCGCTGGAGCACGCGCGCGTCGTAGTGCCGGACGCGGCCTTCGCGTGCCGTCTTCTCGTCCAGCCGGTCGTCGTGGAAGACGACGATCCGGTCGTCCGCCGAGAGCCGCACGTCGAGCTCGACTTCTTCCGCGCCGAGCGCGACCGCCGTCTCGAAGGCAGCGATCGTGTTCTCCGGCGCGTGAGCGGAGGCGCCGCGGTGGGCGATGATCCGGAAGTCCGACGACATGGGCGCTGCGACGCGATCACACGCGCAGCGGGCGGCGATCGGGGTCGACGGCGATCAGGTCCGCCGGTCGGATCGGCAGGACCTCGGTATCGAGGCGGGGGTCGATGTCTTCGAGCTTCGGTCCGAACTGCTCGATCGCGCTCTGCCAGCGTTCCTCGTCGAGGACGTCGATCGCCTTCGCGAAGGCTTCGGCGGACGGTCGCGCGGATTCGCTCTCTCGAACGAGGGAGACGACCCGCCGCAGCATCGCGAGGTGGACCGACGTCGAGGCCGTATTCGAAGAGGCTTCACTGTCGATCCAGGCGATCGGAACCGGCACGACCGACCGACGACACAGCAGCTCCGAGCGCAGCAGCAGCTCGAGGTCGAAGGCGAAGCCGCGCTCCGCCGCGGCGGCGACGATCGGTCCGACGTGCTCGGCTCGCATCGCCTTGAAGCCGCACTGGGTGTCGTCGAGATAGGCGAGCTCCGGGAGCAGCTTCTTCCAGAGGTAGATGAAGAGCCGTCCCCGCGCGCTCCGTCCCGCCGGCTTGACGACCGCCGACGTCGTGGCCCTTCGCGTGCCCGCGGCGATCACCGTGCCGCGCCGGTCGAGGGCTTCGACGAGGAGTCCGAGCTGACCGAGATGGGTCGAGAGGTCCGCGTCGGTGAAGGCGATGATCTGCTCGCCGCGTTTGGCGCCGGGACCGTGCGCCGACTCCCAGAGGCCCAGATGGACGGCGCCTCCCTTCTGGCTCTCGCCGCTCGAGGTCAGCCCGGCGAGCAGCGCGTGTCCGGACTGGATCGCTTCCTCGAGGTAGAGGACGCGGACGGGCTTGCCCGCGTGCCGCTCGGCCAGGATCGACTCGGCGACGCGCCCGCTTCCGAAGGGGCATCCGTCGTCCACGAGGAGGAGGTCCCAGGTCTGGTCGGCGCGTCCCCCGCACAGCCAATCGAGCTGCCGGATCTTTCGATCCAGGAAGCCTTCGCCGAGGGTGTGCTCGCTCGCGCGCAGGATGCGTTCGTGCTCTCCGTACAAGGGCACGACCACCGAGAGGTGAAGCGTTCCCGGACGGCGGGCGAGCGTCCACTTCGAGCGGGCCAGCTTGACGACCAGGCGGGCCGCGAGCGGCCATCGCTCGGGCTCGTTCTCGACCACCGCCTCCAGGAGATCGAGGTCGTGTCGACCGTCGACGCGCAGGAGGAGCTCGTCGGAGAGCCGCAGCACGCGATCGAGCTCGCCCTCGTCGCGCAGGTCGAGCTCGAAGGGCAGGCGACGGAAGAGTCGCGCTGCGTTGCGTTGTCCGATCCGGATCCCGTCCTCGTGGCGCTCGAATCTCATGGCTTCCCCCTGGTGGAAGTCCATCCAATCCAAGATTCGTGCCACGCGGACTCGGGCGCTTCGAGGGCGGCGAGAGACACCGAAACGCGTCGGCATCCGCTCGTGCGCTTTCGGTCGCAGCACTCGCCTGCCCACGGATCATGCACGGCTGCCGCGATCCGAACCATCTCCCTGAATGACACGTCGCGTCGAACGAATGTCGATGGGACGGGCTCGAGGCTATTCGGAGCCAGCCCCGCGCTGGCGGGTCTCGCCGCTGGCAGGGACACAATGTCCCGGGGTGCGCGCGGAGTTCGCACGCCGCGCATGATCGACCCGGATCAACTCGTCGACCGGGAAGCCGAGCGCCGCGGCCTGGTCGGTGAGCCGGGTCACGATCCCCGGGTCGAGGTCGGGTGTTCGCCCGAGGATCCAGAGATAGGCGCGGTTCGGGCCGGCGACCATCGACCAGCAATAGCCGTCGGTGTCGAGGGCGATCACGTTGTAGCCGCCATAGAAGGGGCCGAAGAACGAGACCTTCAAGCTTCCGACGGACGGCTCTCCGACGAAGAAGGCCTTGCCGGTCGCGACGCGGCGTTCGCCCGCTTCCGGATCGAAGCCGGAGTTCACGACCTCGATCCCACCGCCCGCCCGCAGGCGGTACTCGGCGCTCACGTCCGTCAGTCCGCGCTCGAAGGGGTGGTCGAGGCGCGCGATCTCGTACCAGGTCCCCAGGTAGCGATCCAGCTCGAAGCCGGAGACCGCGCGCACGCCCTCCGGTGTCCCCGTGCAGCCCGCCACGCCTAGCAGCAGGATCGCGAGCGGGACCCGGACGAGGGCGACCCGGCCGCGTCTTCGTCGCGGCGCCGGCGTGGGCGGATTCACGGAGCGCTTCAGGCGGCGCGTCTCTGTCGGATCGGAAGCGCCGTGTATCCGCCGACGTGCAGGTTCTTCATCCGCACGAGATCGCCCGCGACCTCGATCTTCGGCAGGAGCGGCAGCAGCGCCTGGAACACCGCGCGAAGCTGCGTTCGTGCGAGATGGGCGCCGATGCAGAAGTGCGGTCCGTAGCCGCCGAAGGCGAGGTGCGGATTCGGGTTCCGACCGATGTCGAACTCGTAGGGCCGATCGAAGACGTCCTCGTCGCGATTGGCGGACGGATACCAGAGGCTGACCGAATCACCCTTGCGGATCGTCTGCCCGCCGATCTCGAAGTCGTCGACCGCGGTCCGCATGAAGTGGATCACGGGGGACGCGTAGCGGAGGATCTCCTCGACCGCGGAATCGAGGAGCGACGGGTCGGCGACGAGGCGCGCGAGCTGGTCCGGGTTCTCGAGCAGGAGATGCACGCCGCCCGTCGTCGCGTGGCGCGTGGTGTCGAGACCGGCGGCGATCAGCAGCATCACGTACGCGACGACCGCCTGCTGGGGCAAGGGCTCGCCGTCCACGCGCGCGGCGAGGATCGTGGACATCAGGTCGTCGGCGGTCGTGCCGCGCGCACGGGCCTCGTCGATCATCTTCGCGAGGTAGCGCTTGCCCGGTCCGTCGGGATCGAAGAAGACGCTGGCCGCGTCCTCGTTCTCGACGCCGGCGCGCTCCTCCGGCGTGCTCCGCAGCGTGACTTCCCAGAGCTCGAAGAGCTCGTCCTGCTGGTCCGGCGGCACGCCGAGCATCTGGAAGATCGCGGCGGTCGGGACCTTGACGGAGAGGTCCTGGACGAGGTCGAGAGGCGCCCCCGAGCTGCCCTCGTCGGCGAGGCGTCGCGCGAAGCGATCCACGTAGTCTCTCGCGAGCGCTTCGATCTTTCCCGAGAACGCGCGCATCGCCCGCGGCGTGAAGTGCTTGCTCGTGATGTTGCGGTACTTCAGGTGGTGCGGGGCGTCCATGTCGTTGAACGACAAGGGAGCCCCGTTCGCCGGACCGAACTGCGCCTCGAGCGCCTCGCGGGTCGATTGCATGTGGCGCTCGATCGGGCGCTGGAAGAGACGCAGCCGCTGGCGGCTGACGAAGACGTCGGCCCGCTTGGAGATCGTGAGGATGTCGGCGTGCTTCGTGATCGACCAGAAGGGCTCGTAGTCCTCCGGCGGCTCGTACCACATGATGGGCGCCTCGCGGCGCAGCCGATCCCATTCTTCCCAGGGGTACCCTTCGGTCCCCATCCGTTCTTCGTCCGTGAGGCGCAGCGGCCCGATCGCGTCAGTCGTCATGCCCCCACCATATCACCGCCGGAGCCGGATGGCGCCACGAAGGAATCGGACCCCTTCCGGCCCGATGGGCCCGGCGAGGAGGGGACGGCAGGGCGTGGCGACGCGGCCGGGGCGAAGCCGGGACCGCTCGGCTACCTCCGGCGAACCTGGACCGGCAGCTTCGCGTAGCCCTTCACGAAGGACGAGAAGATCCGCTCCGGCTCCTCCTGGACCGCGATCCGCTCGAAGCGCGGGAGCGCCTCTTCCCAGAGCACGCGGAGCTGCATCTCCGCCAGCCGGCTGCCCATGCAGAAATGCGGACCCCACCCGAAGGAGAGATGACGGGCCGCGTTCGGTCGATCGAGGTCGAGGGTGTCGCCGTCGGGGAAGACGTCTTCGTCGCGATTCGCCGAGACGTACCAGAGCAGGACCTGGTCGTGCTTCTGGATCTGCTTGCCGCCGAACTCGACGTCCTCGAGCGCGGTTCGGCGCATGTAGGAGAGCGGCGTCTGCCAGCGGACGATCTCCGGGACCATCTTCTTGACCAGGCCGGGATCGGCCTGCAGCTTGGCGAACTCGTCCGGGAACCGATCGAAGGCGTAGACGCTTCCGGACATCGTGTTCCGCGTCGTGTCGTTGCCGCCCACGATGAGCAGCAGCAGGTTCCCGAGCTGCTCGGCCGCCGTCAGGTGCTTCGTCGATTCGCCGTTCGCGAGCATCGTCACGAGGTCGTTGCCCTCGCGCCCGCGTCGCTCGTCGAAGAGGTGCGAGAAGTACTGCACGCACTCGACGAGCTCGGCGCGCTTCTGCTCCTGGGTCTCGACCACGCCGCCGGGCTGCGGGATCGCGAAGACGATGTCGCTCCAGCGCGTCAGCTTGCGCCGGTCTTCGAGGGGGAAGTCGAAGAGCGTCGCGAGCATGAGGGTCGTGAGCTCGATCGAGACCGCGTCGACCCAGTCGAAGGTCGCGCCTTCCGGCAGCGAGTCGAGCAGCTCGCGCGTGCGCTCGCGGATCATCGGCTCGAGCTTCGCGAGGTTGCGCGGCGCGACCGAGGGCTGGACCGTGGCGCGCTGCTCGTCGTGCTGCTTGCCGTCCTGCGAGATGAAGGGCGCCTGGCTCGGCGGGAACGCGCCCTGCGCTTCGGTGCCGACCTTGAAGCCGAGGGAGATGCCGTGCGCGGAAGAGAAGATCTCCGGTCTCGAGCTGATCGCCTTGATGTCGTCGTATTTCGTGATCGACCAGTAGCGACCGGCCGTCTCGAGCTCGTTGAAATGGACCGGGTCCTCCGCGCGCAGGCGCGCGAAGTGGGAGTGCCAGCGGTTCTCCCGAAAGAGATGCGCGTTCAGCGGGTTGATGTCCTCGAGCGCGAGCTCGCTCGCGTCCGGGACGCCGGCGCCCTTCTCGGCCATCTCCATCTCGGGCGTACGGAAGTCGGGGGCGATCGGCGGGAGGGATTCCGTCTGGGAGTCGTCGGAGTGGGCGCTCATGCTGGGTCTCCGTCGGGCGGCGCGAAGCCGGGGCTGGGTCGGCGTCCTGGATGGGTAGCGATTTTCGCGCGCGGCAACATGAACTCGTGGTCGAGCCCCGGGTCGCCCCGTGATACCGTGGCTTGGATGCCCGAAGACGCCCGCCCCGCCGGCTCGCCCACCGGTTCGTCTGGTCCGTCTGCCCCGCAAGCGGGAAGCAATTCGTCCGGTGCGTCTGCCCCGGAAGCGGGAAGGGGTTCGTCCGGTCCGAATGCTCCGGGAGCGCCCGGCGAGTTCGATGCGCGCTACGCGAACTACGTCCTCGGCATCCTCTTCCTCGTCTACGTGATGAACTTCGTGGACCGGCAGATCCTGTCGATCCTGGTGGAGCCGATCAAGAAGGAGCTCGGCGCGTCGGATACCCAGATGGGCTTCCTGACCGGGTTCGCCTTCGCGATCTTCTACACGACGTTCGGGATCCCGCTCGCGCGCTGGGCCGACCGGGGCGTCCGTCGCTCGATCATCGCGATCGGCCTCACGGTCTGGAGCGTGATGACGGGCCTCTGCGGTCTCGCCCAGAGCTTCGGGCAGCTCGCTCTGGCGCGGATCGGCGTGGGCATCGGCGAGGCCGCGGGCAGCCCGCCCGCCCACTCCCTCATCTCCGACTTCTTCCCCCCGGAGCGTCGGGCGACGGCGTTCTCCATCTACAACTTCGGGATCCCGGTCGGCGTCATGATCGGGTACCTCGCCGGCGGATGGCTCCGCCAGCTCTTCGATTGGCGCGTCGCCTTCTTCGCGGCCGCCGTCCCCGGACTCGTTCTCGCGCTCGTGCTCCGCTTCACCGTACGTGAACCCCCGCGCGGGATGAGCGAGGCGACGCCGGTCCGGGAGGAGGAGCTCCCCTTCGGAGAGGTCGTACGAATCCTGATGGGGACGAAGACCTTCGTCTTCCTGTCGATCGGCAGCGGTTTCGCGGCCTTCGCGAGCTACGGATTCGGCTCCTGGGTTCCGGCCTTCCTCGAGCGTTCCCACGGCATGAGCAGCGGCGAGATCGGGACCTGGATCGGGCTCGAGAGCGGGATCGGGGGCGTGATCGGCATGCTCGCGACCGGTCTCCTCGCCGACCGCCTCGGCCGACGGGACCCGCGCTGGTATCCGTGGATCGCCGCCCTCAGCATCGTGATCTACGTGCCCTTCAGCGCGGCGTTCCTGTTGATGGATGACGTCTTTCCGGCGCTGCTCGCCTACTTCGTCCCGACGGCGCTCAGCTCCGTCTACCTCGCCCCGAGCCTCGCGCTCACGCACCAGCTGGTGGGGCTCCGCATGCGCGCGGTCGCGAGCGCGATCGGGCTCTTCCTGTTGAACCTGATCGGGATGGGGCTCGGCCCGCAGACCGTCGGCATCCTGAGCGACTGGCTGGCGCCCACCCATGGAGACGACAGCCTCCGGTGGGGCCTGCTGATCGCGCTCGCCACGAAGCTGATCGCGATCGCGCTCTTCCTGATGGCCGCGAAGACCGCGCCGGCGGATCTCGCGGCCCGGCGTCGAGCCGAGGCGTCGGCTCCGGCCTAACGCTCTCCGTTCGGGCGCGCGTCGGCGCGAGGTGTGAACCGGAGCGAGAGCCCCTCGAGCTTGTTCTCCATCACGAACGGAATCCAGCGCGGCTCTTCCTCGAGCTCGATCTCGTCGCACCGCGAGACGAACACGGCGAGCGCCTCCTCGACGGTCGCGCGGGCCATCGCGTGGCCGAGGCAGACGTGGGCGCCGATGCCGAAGGTGAGGCTCGTCCGCTTCGGATCGCGGGTGACGTCGAAGGTCTCGGGATCGTCGTAGTAGCGCGGATCGCGGTTGGCGGAGCCGAGGGAGACCATGAGGGGCGTCCCGGCTTCGAGGCTCAGGCCGAACGCTTCGAGATCCGTCGCCGCCTTCTGTCCGACCCCCGTGATCGCGGGGCGATAGCGGAGGGTCTCCTCGCTCGCGCCCCTCGCCCAGCGCTCGGGATCGTCCCGCAGAAGCGCGGCCTGATCGGGGTGGCGGGCGAGCTCCATCATGCCGCTCGCGATGATGCTCGCCGTGCTCGCGCCGGAGCCGAAGATCGTCGAGAAGAGCGTGACGAGCTCGCCTTCGCTCAGCTGTTCGTTCGCGTCCCCGGCCTGGACGAGGGCCGTCAGCAGGTCGTCCTTCGGCTCCTTCCGTCTTCGCTCGAAGAGCATGGCCGTGTGGTCCATCGAGAGCTGGATCGCGTGGTTGGCCTCCTCGCGGAGCTTCGGCGTCACGTTCGGTCCGAAGCAGTCGACGATGTTCACCCGCGCCATCGGCCCCATCGAGCTCATCATCTCGTCGGCCGCGACGCCGAGGAACTCCATCATGACCCGCCGCGGAAGCGGCGTCGCATAGTCGAGCCGCCCCTCGAGCGCGCCCTCGTCCTGCTTCGCGTCGAGGAGCGCGTGGGCGTGGCGTCGGATCATCGGGCGCAGGTCGTCCATCTTGCGCTTCGAGAGCGCGGCGGCGGCGAGGCCGCGCACGCGACGGTGATCGTCGCCCTCCATCGTGCCGATCGCGTTCTTGCGCCACGTGTGCATCGGGTCGCCCGGGGCGAAGCCCTTCCGCTCGAGGACCTCGATCCCCTCCGCGATGAAGCGCGTTCCCTTCATCGTCTCGACCGCGTCGTCCCAGCGCAGGACCTGGAGCAGCCCCTCGGCGTTGCGCGCGACCCGGGACCGCTCGCGCGCCTCGGCGAGATGGGGATAGGGATTCTGCCAGTAGGCGGCGTCGTCGGTCGGGAGGACGGGAAGGTCGGACGGATCGGCAGCGTCGATCATGGCGGGCCTCAGAAGCTCGGCTTCGCGGCGGCCGGCGTCAGCTGGAGCTCGTGGCTCCAGCACGAAGCCGGCTGTGAATGGAGGAACCAGTAGGCGTCGGCGATCGCGGCGGGATCGATCACGTACTCGGGATGCTTCCGGGCGAAGGGGAGGGCGCGGGTGCCGGGTGAATCGATCAGTCCGTCGATGATCACGTTCGCGACGTGAACGCCGTGCTCGCCGTACTCCTCGGTCAGGACCTGTGCGAGGTGGCGCATCATGACGCGCGGGTAGTAGAGGGATTGTCCCGTCTCGCGTTTGCGGCCGCGGAGCGCGGCGGGGTTGTTCGTGATCAGGAACGAGCCGCGGCCGCGTTCGCGCATCGCGGGAAGTGCCGCCTGGGCGACGAGGAAGGGGCCGCGGCTCGCGAGATGCTGCGCCGTCTCGAAGATCTCGAGGGGGACGTGTTCGAGGAGCTCCTTGTCGGGCGGGAGGTCGCGACCCTCGAGGTAGCCGACGTTGTAGATGACGACGTCCGGAGCGCGGAGGGACGCGCCGACGGACGCGAAGCCCGACCGGATCGACTCTGCCGAGACCACGTCCATCTCGATCGTCGAGGCCGAGCCGCCTTCGCTCCGGACCGCTGCTTCGAGGGCCGACGCGTTCGAAGCCTTCCGGGTCGTGAGGACGACGTGATGTCCCTCCCGCGCGAAGCGGAGGGCGAGCGCGCCGCCGATCCCCCAGCGCACCGACAGCGGGAGGTCTCCGTCGTCGACGTCGCCGCCGTGGGCGAGGTGGGTGTTGCGCCCGTCGGACTGCCACTTCGACGTGGCGCCGACGATGAGGGTGACGGGCTTCCTTTGCTCGGCCATCGAAGTTCCTTCGTTCAGCGCTCCGATACGGTATCAGCTGGTCGGGGCGCGCTCGACGACGTCGTCGGGCGCCTTCGGAGCGCCTATCCTGGCGACCCACCCAGGAGCTTCCGATGCCCGAAGTCCGCTTCCCGCGGCTCCATCCCGTCCAGGTCTGCTTCGTCGTCGACGACGTCGGCACCGCCGTCGCGGAGTGCGTCGACCGCTTCGGCTGGGGCCCCTTCCATCAGTTCAGCGCGCCCGTTCCCGAGGCCCGCTACCACGATTGGATCGGCGCCAAGGAGACCGACGTCGCGCTCGGGATGGCGGGGGACGTCCAGGTCGAGCTGATCCACGTCCGGGAGGGGCGGGACGCCGTCGGCGCCTATCAGGAGCGCTACGGCACGGGCTTCCAGCATCTCGGCATCAGCTGCAAGGACCGCGAGGCCGCGCTCGCGGCACTCGAAGGGATCGGCGCGCGGCTCGACGATTCGGGGGAGTATCCGGGCATCCGCTTCGCCTTCGTCGACACGCCGACGGGACCCGGCATGTTCGAGCTGCTCCAGCAGACCGGCGACACGCCGCCGCCGGGGGACGATGTCAAGCAGGACGCGGCGACGGCGGTGGCGCCTGGCGTCGTCCTCGATCGGGCGACGATCGTGACGGACGACCTGGCGCGCGCGCATGCCTTCTATTCGGAAGCCTTCCGGTGGGACGGCATCGGCATCGAGACGGTCTCGCTCCGGCAAGGCGGAAGCCTCGAGCGCGTGCGTCGCGTGCGGGGTCGCGCCGGTCAGCTCGAGCTCGAGCTGATCGAGGCGAAGGCGGACGGTGGCGGGCCGTACGCGCGGCATCTCGCACGGGGCGACCACGGGCTCGTGCACGCGGGGGGCGTCGTGGCGAACGGGGCGCTTCCGCCGGGCGCGGTTCGATCCGGAGAGTGGGTCGAGGACGGGGAGCGCTTCGGGCTCTACGCCTGGGCCGGCGGGACGGAGAGTCTGCAGCTCCGCGTCTGAGTCGCGCCTCCGACGAGGCGAGGCGCGATCGCCCGCCCCGCCACCGGGCGCTACTTGCCCTGGCTCCAGCGGGACCGCAGGCGCGCATTCTCGGGGCGCGGCTGGAAGTCCTCGAAGATGCGCTCGTAGCCCGTCTCCTTGATGAGCCACGCGCCGTCGATCTTCACGTACTCGTCGTGATAGATCCCGGTCCCGTGCATGACGGTTCCGTTCGGCGCCCAGTCCGAGGGCAGCGCGGTGATCACGAAGTCCTCGAGGTACCACTTGCCCTTCGCGGTCGTCTCGCTCGTGAGCTCGATCTCCGGCGTGTGCGCGTGGTGCATCGAGACGATCTCGGGGTTCCCGAGGCCGCGCGGATCCGCGAGGAACTCGACGATCGCGTCGCGCCCTTCGTAGGCGTGCTTGCCGTCGCTGTAGACGCTTCGCGCGTCCGGGGCGAGGACGCTCCGCATGAGGTCCCAGTCCTTCGTGTCGACGGCGCGCTGGTAGCGGGCCTTGAGCTGCTGGATCGCTTCGATCTCGGCGAGGCGTTCGGTCGCGTCCATGTCGGTCCTCCTCAGAGTCGCTTCAGCTGACCCGCGTCGACGCGCAGGAACTCGCCGGTCACCATGCGCATGCGGTCGCTCAGGAAGAGGACGACCGCCTCCGCGACGTCGTCGTCCGCCGGAATCTCGCCGAGCGAGAAGAGCGACTCGATCTCGCTCTTCACGACTTCTTCCGCGACGCCGCGCTCGTTCGCCTGCCACGTGATGTAGCCCTGGACCGGCGGACCCCACATCCAGGTCGGCACGACGGTGTTCACGCGGATCTTCTTCGGGCCGAGCTCGGTCGAGAGCGCGATCGAGACCGCACGGAGCGCGCCCTTCGACGCGGAGTAGGCGAGCTGAGGCGAGGGCGGCGGGAGCTCCGTCGACTGCGAGCCGATCAACACGACCGATCCGCCCCCCGCGCGCTCGAAGGCGGGGACTGCGGCCTTGACGAGCTGGACCGAGCCGATGACGTTGACCTCCGTCGTCGAGCGGAAGTCCTCGATCGGCGTCGTTGCGAGGTCGCCCATCGGCTCCGCGGCGGCGACCTGGGCGATCCCGTCGAGGCGGCCGAAGCGCTTCTCGGCGGCGGCCACGATCTCCGCGCAGCTCTCGGCGTTCGTGATGTCGAAGGCGTGCGCGAGGACGCGTTCGCCGCTCGGGTCGAGCTCCTTCGCCGCGGCCTCGAGGCTCTCGGCCTTCCGCGCACCGATCACGACGTTGCCGCCGTCGCGCAGCACGCGGCTCGCGATCTCGCGTCCGAGGCCCGGGCCCACGCCCGAGACCAGAATCGTCTTGCCTTCCAGAATCATCGCTCGTCTCCTTCGTCCGGGTCGGCCGCCGACTCTAGGGCAGGCCGCGATCGGGTCAACGTCGTCGGATCAGGAGGTCGTCGCTGGCGCCGCGCTCCGTCGCAGAAGGGCAGCGGCCTAGCACCCGCTCTCTTCGCCCGTAGCTCGCGCCCTTCAGGGAGTGTCGAGCCGCCGGAGCCGGTTCCGCCCGGCGAACGCGGCGTTCCCAGCTGCGGCTGGTCCGCCCGTCCGCGCCCCGGCTATCGTCGCCGACGTACCCGGAGGTTGCCCGTGCCC
>JAUIMK010000489.1 GCA_030432735.1 bacterium | reverse complement strand
GGTCGTGCGTTTGCCGATCTCCGCCGACAGGAAGTCGATCAGGTCTTGCGCGTTCACGAAGCGATCCACGATCGTGCGGAAGCGTGCGTCCTCGCCCATCTCGGGTCGATCGATGATCCGGCAGACGGCCTGCCACTGGTGATCCTCGATCATCAGGACGACGACCTTCCCGTCGGAGGTCTCCCAGGGCCGGAAGAGCAGATCCGCGACCGCGGCGGTCCCCGCGGCGGGCGCGCCGAAGGCCTCGGCGCCGATCCGGTCGATGTGGAGGAAGGCGGAGAACGCATCGAACATCGGCAGGTCGACGCGCTGGCCCTTCCCGGTCCGCTCACGGGCGAAGAGCGCCGCGGCGATCGCATAGGCGGCCGAGAGTCCGGCGGTCTTGTCCGCGAGCAGGTTGCCCACGAGCTTGGGCGCGTCGGGCTCGCCGATCATCTCGGCGATCCCGGAGAGCGCCTGGATCACCATGTCGTAGGCGGGCTGCGCTGCGTAGGGGCCGAGATCCCCGAAGCCGCTGATCGCGCCGTAGACGAGGCGCGGGTTCTCCGCGCGGAGCGTGTCGTAGCCGATCCCGAGCCGCTCCATCACGCCCGGCCGGAAGTTCTCGAGGACCACGTCCGCCGTCTTCGCGAGACGCTTGAACGCGTCGACGCCCGCCTCGGTCTTCAGGTCGAGGACGACGCTCCGCTTGTTGCGGTTCATCTGCGCGAAGAAGCCGGTGAAGTCGCCCTTCCGGTCGCCGCCCATGTAGCGCGACGAGTCGCCGATCGGCGTCTCGATCTTGATCACGTCGGCGCCGAGATCGCCCAGGATCTGCCCGCAGAGCGGGCCGGAGACGATCGTCGAGAGGTCGACGACACGGAGCCCGGCGAAGGGCCCGGTCGCCTCGCCGCCGAGCTCGACCGGCATGCCACTTCGTTCAGTCATTTCGAGGAGTCTCCAGGACGCGGCTTCAGGAGAGAGCCGGTCGGGGAACGGGATGGGTCTCGTTCAGGGTCGCGATGAACGTCTCGTCGCGGAGCGGATCCTCGGGGCGGGGGACCTCGCGTCCGCGCTCGGCGAGGTCGGCCAGCAGCGCCTCGACGACGTCGTCGAGGGCGAGGTCGTCGAGATGGGACTCCCGGACGTGGGCCGCTTCGGCGTCCGCGAAGACCTCCGCCTTCCAGGAGATCGAGATGCGCACGTCCCGGTCCGCATAGCGGAGGAGCTCGCGGCCCTGATCGATCGCGACCCAATCGGAGCTCGTCTCTTCGGGCACGAGCTCGACGCCCAGCGTGGCGTCCTCGATCACGGGCGGGTCGGCCGCCCCGATCGGCGCCACGCGGTGGAACATGATCTCGTTGTCTCCGACGACGGCCCGGTTGTCGAGGGGCCCCTCGATTCGGGAGGGCTTCGCCTGGACGCCGTCCGCCCAGTACTCGAACTCGCCCCGCAGGCCGGCGTAGAACCAGGAGACGGCGGTCGCGATGTCGATGCGGTGGGATTCGAAGAGACCGGAGCGGTGCATCAGATGGAGGAAGGTCACCGGGACCGTGGTGCGGTCCAGACCGCGGAAGGCGGGAACGTCGATGTGGGCGGGTCCGGCTCCCATCGGCCCCATCGCGTTCACGTAGACGATCTGCGGTCGCACGACCTTCGCGTCGAAGAGCGCGTGGGCGGCTTCGATGAAGGTCGGGTTGTGGAGGATCGCTTCGGCGCCCTCGACCCGAACGTCGCCGTACGCCCAGTCGGAGCGGAACCACGGCACGACCGACAGCTTCTTCGGCTCGCCGCCGTAGGCCGAGAGCTCCGCCGCGTTCGCCACGTAGCGGATCGTCGGCCAGTAGGGTCCGCCGCGCCGCACGAGCGCACGGACGGCGTCGGGATCGGCGTACGCGCGATCGACCAGAACCGGCGGACGGGGCTTCTCGAAATCGGGGGGCATCGCGTCTCCTGCCCTCCGAGGATCGCGCAACGGCCTGCGTTTTCCATCCCACGCGGGCCGTCGTTCCGGCCTATCCTCGGGATCCGATCGCTCCCAGCCCCGAGGCGCCCCATGACCTCTTCCCGCCCCGCATCCCTGGCCGCCCGGATCACCGCCACCCGACGGGCCCTGACCGCCGAAGGCGCGCCCTTCGAGATCGTGCCGACCGAAGTCCGCGGCATCCCGCTGCGGACCTACAAGCACGCGCCCCCGGACCTGCGGGCGATCTGGCTCGCGACCGCGGCCCACGCGGACAACGACTACCTCGTCTACGAGACGGAACGCTGGACCTACGCCGATGCCCACCACGACGTCGGACGGATCGCGGCGTGGCTGGCCGGTCGCGGCGTGACGCGCGGGGACTCCGTGGCGATCGCGATGCGCAACTACCCGGAGTGGCTGCTGACCTACTGGGCTTGCGTGGCGACGGGCGTG
>JAUIMK010000125.1 GCA_030432735.1 bacterium | reverse complement strand
CGCCTCGGTGCACGCGGTCAGGATCTCCTCGCCCGCCGCGATCACCCGCGCGAGCTCGTCCGGATCACGGCGGTCGAAGCAGATGTTCGGGTGGAGGTTGCCGTCACCGGCGTGGAAGACGTTCGCGAGCTTGAGCCGGTGGCGATCACAGATCTCGCCGACCTTCGCGAGGATCGCGGGCAGCTTCACCCGGGGCACGACCGCGTCGTGGACGTAGAGGTCCGGCGCGAGCCGCCCCATCGCCCCGAACGCGCCCTTCCGCGCGCGCCAGAAGCGCAGCCGTTCGTCCTCGTCCCGCGCGACCTGGATCGTCTGGCAGCCCTCGGCCTCACAGGCCCGACGGATCGCCGCGATCTCGCCTTCCATGCAGACCCGAGCGCCATCGAGCTCGACGATCAGGACGGCACCGGCGCTCGTCGGCAGCCCCGCCGCGTAGACGCTCGCCTCGACGGCTTCGATCGTGCGCTTGTCGACGATCTCCATCGCCGCCGGGACGACCCCCGATCGGATCACGCGTCCCACGGCGCGGCAGGCGGCGACCACGTCGTCGAAGATCGCGAGCAGGGTCTCGATCGCCTCCGGAATCGGCGAGAGGTTCACCGTGATCTCGGTGACGATGCCGAGGGTGCCTTCGCTCCCGACGATCGCGCCGACGAGGTCCGGGCCCGGGCTCTCGCCGGTCCGGTTGCCGAGCCGCGTGATCGTCCCGTCCGGCAGCACCATCTCGAGGGCGAGCACGTGGTTCGTCGTCGTGCCGTACTTGAGGGTGTGTGGCCCGCCGGAGTTCTCGGCGACGTTGCCGCCGATCGTGCAGGCCTGCTGACTCGAGGGGTCGGGGGCGTAGAAGAGACCGAGGTGCTTGATCGCAGCCGAGAGCTCGGCGTTCACCACGCCGGGTTGCACCACGGCGAGCCGATTCGCTTCGTCGACCTCGAGGATCCGGTTCATGCGCGAGCACTCGATCAGGACCGAGCCCGGCGTCGCGTGCGCCCCGCCGGACAAGCCGGTTCCGGCGCCGCGCGGCACGAAGTGGACGTCCGCCTCGCGACAGGCGCGGACGATGCGCGCGACCTCCTGCGTCGTCGCGGGCAGGAGCACGGCGAGGGGACGCGCCGGATCCAGCGTCAACCCGTCGCACTCGTAGGCGAAGAGCTCGCCCTCCCGCGCGAGACAGTGCTCGGGCCCGACGATCCGACGCAGCCGTTCGATCAACCCGGGCGGCGCGACCGTCGGCCGCGAATCCTCCCCACGAGGATTCTCTTCGGAGGCGGACTGACCGGCGGAGGGAAGGAGCGTCACGCGTGCGGGACCTTCTCAGGCCAGCCCGAGCCGCTCGAGGTCGTCCTCGTCGAGTCCCAGGTAGTGGCCGACCTCGTGGCGGACGGTGATCTGGATCTGGTCGATCAGGTCCTCTTCGTCGCGGCAGATCTTCTCCAGGTTCTTCTTGAAGAGGAGGATGCGGTCGAGGTCGAGGGGCTGATCGGTCATCAGCGCCTCGGTTCGCGGGATGCCCATGAAGAGCCCGAGGGTCTGCGGCGAGATCCGCTCGTCGCGAACGAGCTCGAGGGTCGGGAAGTCCTCGATCACGACGGCCACGCCTTCGATCTGCTCGCGGATCGAGCGCGGGAGGTTCGCGAAGGCCGCTTCGACCGAACGCCGGAACACGTCCTCCGCGATCTCGACCGGCATCGGGAACTGCTGAGGCTCGAGGGCGTTCGCGCGGGAGAAGGCCTGCGCCGCGTTCTCCAGGCCGACGGACGGCGCGGCCGCCTCGTGGCCTTCGTCTTCGAGACGCTCGAGCACGAGGCCGAGGTGGTAGACCGTATGCGCCGCGTCGGGATCGATCGCGACGCCCCGCTCGAGCACGCGGCGCGCCTCGTCGTACTGGCCGAGCTCGAAGAGCACCTGCCCCTCGAAGGCGTAGTAGAGCCCGAGCTCGCCGCCCGCCTTGGTCGCCCGGCGTACGAGGAAGAGCGCGCCTTCGAGATCGTCCTGGTAGAAGAGGGCCTTGCTCTTCAGGTAGTAGACCTCGGCCTGCAGGATCCGGTCCGGTCGCGGAAGCCGGGGGCGGCCGGAGAGCAGCTCGTCCGCCAGCCGGACCGCGGTCCCGAACTCGCCGAGCTCCTCGATCAAGAGCTCGATCCGGTTCAGGTGGGCGGCGGTAAACTTGCCGTCCGCGATCGTCGCGCGATCGAACTCGATCAGCGCCTCGTCGATCCGGCCGTCGTCCCACAGGATCTCGCCGCGACCGTTGTGGGCCTCGGCGCCGTCGGGGTGGACGCGCAGGGCCTCGTCGAGCCAGGCGAGCGCCTCCTCGATCCGGCCTCCGTGGGAGGCCTCCATTGCCTGGTCCAGGCAATCCCAGTAGCGGTCCTTGTCCTTGCGCATGCGTCTTCTTCGGAGGTCTTCTTCGGAGGGTCGCCGACCGGCCTCCGCGGCGGGGCGGACCCGACCGGGCGACGGAACCACGCACCGATCCGGGGACCCCGCGCGTCCCGTGAGGTGTCCATCGACGGCCCCTACGGCCGCGAGGGGCAGCGTAGCGTAGCGGTCGCTCCGCCCGATCCGCAGGACACCGGATTCACGTCGCCCACGGGGGGCGAGACACGCGAGCTAGGCTCCTTCGCAACGGGCCGTGTGCGAAGGAGTGGGGATGGAGGAAGGAAGGCGACGGAGAGCGGGGGCCGTCGTGCTCGCCACCGCGGGCCTCGCCGCGATGCTCCTCGGATGTGCCCCGCGACCGACGGGTCCGCCCTTCGCCGAGCCCCCCGCCCCGTCCCCGGATCGCGCCCGGATCACCGTCTACCGCCTCGACCCGCGCGCCTCCGTCTCGCCGGTCCGCCTGCACGTCGACGGCGCGCCGGTCGGCGTGCTCCAGCACGGCGAGTACGACACCCTCGAGCTCGCTCCCGGGATGCACGAGATCGAAGCCGGCGTGCGCAGCGTCGCCTGGGTCGCCTGGGGCTGGAACGACCTCGGCCTCCACGTCGGGCCCGGGGAGACGGCCTACCTGAAGATCTCGGTCCGGCTGACGGAGCGCAGCCAACCGGCCGGGCGGGCCCTCGAGATCGCCGGACGACCCGGCGGCGCCGTCAGCGAGAACGTCTACCTGCAGCCGATGGGCACCGGGGAGGCGCGGCGCGAGCTCGCGGGCACGACCCGACGGGTCGCCTCGCCCGGGCCGGCGGCCGCACCGGAACCCTGAGCGCGATCAGCAACTTAGGCGACATTCACCCGGAATCATTGTGGTTTCCGGGTGTCGTGATAGGATCGAAGGCGGGGCTTCTCCAGGCCGCAACCACGAGAAGCCTCATTCTCCCTTGAGTGTCCGTGCGGGACCTAGACAGGACGCACACTGGCTAGTCCCAGGAACCCCGGTGCCGAGCACCGGGGTTCTTTTTTTGCGGTCTTGCACGACGGTGCGGATCGCGGTCGACGTGCTCGTTGGGCGGCCGGTCGGCGTATCGGGGGGTTGGGCTTCGCGCGGGGGCTTCCTCGACGGTTCAGGCGTCTGGGCTTCGAGCGGGGGCTTCCTCGACGGTTCAGGCGTCTGGGCTTCGCGCGGAGGCTTCCTCGACGTTCGGTCCTCTCGCCTGGGCAGCTTCGGCCTTCGCGCGTCCGGGAGGATTGCTCCGGCTCGGCGGTGCCGGAGGGTGCGCGACACTGCTCGGTGACGCGGGGAGAATGGTGGGCCCGCCTGGACTTGAACCAGGGACCATTCGGTTATGAGCCGATTGCTCTGACCACTGAGCTACAGGCCCGCGCGCGTAGTCTACCGCGTCCCGATCGTCGACTCGCGCGGGATTGTCGGCCCCGCGGAAGACTGCGAACATTCGCGGCATGGCACCCGATCAGATCGATGGAACCGGACATTTCGTAGCAGTCATCGGCGGCGCGACCGCCGGCGCCGAGGTGGCGAGCCGCCTCGCCGACAAGGGCGTGCAGGTCTTCGTGTTCGAGCAGAACGCGCGACCGTACGGGAAGATCGAAGACGGTCTCCCGCGCTGGCACGTCGCCCTGCGCAACAAGGAATACGGCGTCATCGACGAGAAGCTCCAGAAGGACGGCGTGACCTTCGTCCCGAGCACGAAGATCGGCCGCGACGTCGACTTCAAGGAGCTGGTGGAGGACTGGGGCTTCTCCGCCGTGGTCCTGGCGAACGGCGCGTGGCGGGATCGGCCCGTTCCGGTCGAAGGCGCGGACGCGTACATCGGCAAGGGCCTCGTCTACCAGAACCCGTTCGTGATCGCGTTCAACCACGCCGAGCGCGGCGACATGCCCGACGCGAAATACGAGCTCCACGACGGCGCGATCATCCTCGGCGGCGGCCTCGCCTCGATCGACGTCGCGAAGATCCACACGCTCCAACGGACCGTCGAAGAGCTCGCCAAGCGCGGGATCGAGAGCGACGTCGAGGAGCTCGAGATCAAGGGCATCCCGAAGATCCTCGAGAAGCACGGCCTCACGTGGGAAGAACTCGGGATCACGCCGCCCACGATCTACTACCGGCGCCGGATCGAGGACATGCCCGTGATGAGCGCGCCGGAGGGCGCCGACGAAGCGCGACTCAAGAAGGTCGAGGCCGGTCGCGTGCGCATGGTCGGCAAGAGCACGAGCAAGTACCTCTTCAACATCGAGCCGCTCTCCGCGCCGGACAGCCTGATCATCGAAGACGGCCGCCTCACGGGCATCGTCTTCCGCCGCACGAAGATCGAGAACGGCCGCGTCGTGAAGCTCGACGAGACCTACGAAGTGCGGGGGCCCACGATCATCAGCTCGATCGGTTCGATCCCGGAAGCGATCCCGGGCATCGAGATGAACGGCGAGCTCTTCGACTTCCAGGACTGGGACCTCGGACGCCTCGAGGGCTATCCGACGGTCTTCTCCGTCGGCAACGTCGTGACGGGCAAGGGCAACATCGTCGCCTCCCGCAAGCACGCATCCGCCGTGAGCGAGGCGGCGATCGAAGCCTACCTCGGAATCGGCGAAGGCGATCGCGATGCGGCGATCGGCACGCTGGCCGCGACGGGCGCGGCGGAGACCGTGGCGGGCGTGCTCGACGCGCTCGGTGACGCGGAGCCGCCGTCGGAAGACATACGGAAGGCGCTGCTCGAGAGGATCGGGAAGCTTCACGAGAAGGTCGGTTTCACCGACTACGCCTCGTGGATGAAGAAGGTCGGCGCGCCCTGGTGATCTTCTCGGCGTTCCGTTTCGCGGCGCCCGCGCATTCCCCTTTCGACGGTTTCGCCGCCGGAACCCCCTCGCCACCGGAGGAACCCATGGCGTCCATCCGACTGCGCGCGCCGCTTCGCGCGACCTTCACCGTGCTCGTCGTCGTCGCACTCGCCCTCGGCTGCGCATCGACGCCCGACTCCCGCATCTCCGACGACCAGGCCCTCTTCGATTCGTGGCCGATGGACGTCCAGGCGAAGGTCCGCGCCGGCGAGATCGACCTCGGCATGACCCAGGACCAGGTCCGGATGGCCCTCGGTGAGCCGGACGAGACGTCCTCCGCGATCGACGCGAACGGCGAGACCGTGACCTGGACGTGGGCGCACTCCCGGCCCGGTCTCTCGCTCGGCCTCGGCGGAATCGGCATCGGCGGCGTGGGCTTCGGCGGAGTCGGCGTCGGCACCGGCTCGAAGCGGAGCCTCGAGCGCGTCGTGCAGTTCCGCAACGGCGAGGTCGTGAGCGCGCGCGTATTCGACTGAACCGCCGGCTGCGGGCGCTCGCCGGGGCACCGCCGGCTGCGGGCACTCGCCGGGGCGCCGCCGGCTGCGGGCACTCGCCGGGGCGCCGCCGGCTGCGGGCACTCGCGGGGAGCCAGCAGCGGCGGGGCTAGACGGAGACCTCGACGATCGAGAGGGGGCCGTTGCCGTCGCGGCGCTTCACGAAGGTGTGCTGGATCGGGGTGCGCTCCTGCTCGGGCGGGAGCGCTCGTCTTGCGAGGGCTTCGGCCTTCCAGAGGCGACCGGCGAAGGCGCCGACTTCGCCGGCGGCGTGGCGACGGCGGAAGTCGTTGACCGAGGCCCAGGTGTCGACGTCCGGCGACGCCTTGCCCACGATCTCGACGAGGTCGCGCACGAGCTGTCGGAAGAGCACCGGGATGTGATTGATGTCGACCTTCGGCCCGGTCTCCGCGTTGCTCTTGAGCGTGCGGACGTGCACGATGCCGTGGGTCTCGTCGACGGCGAGGACCTCTCCGATCGCGTAGCTGTTCCGGCCGAAGCCGAGCAGGCCCCGGCGCCGGCCGCGGTAGATGAAGACGGTCCCCGGGTAGAGCTCGATCCCGAGTCGTTTCGAACGCAGCACCGTCTCAGCCCTCCGGGACCGGCGGCGGCGGCGGTGCGAACTGGCCCGCGAGGGCCTCGACGTCGCCGGCCGGATGCCAGCCATCCATGCCCGCGCACCAGACGAGGGAGGCCCGGGTCACACGGCCGCCCGCGATCGCCTGCGCCATCTGCGCGGGCGTGAAGGGCCCGAGCGCTTCACCGTTCTCGGCGACGTGCCAGGTCACGGTCGGGAGCGGAGGCGGCGCCTGCGGCGGCGCGCCCTGCGGGCCCCCGCCGCCCATCATGCCCTGCATCGAGTTCGTCATCGCGAGCCCCATGCCGAGGCCGACGCCCGCGCCGGCGAGGCCGCCCGCCGGATTCGCCGCCGCCTCCGGCATCGCGTTGCCCATCTGATAGGCCTGGAAGGCGCCGAGGTTCCCGATCGCCGTCATGCTGGCCCGCGCGTCGAGGGCGCGTTCGACCTCGGCGGGGACGGAGACGTTCACGATGTAGAGCTGCGGGAGCTCGAGGCCGTACTCGTCGTCGATGCGTTCGACGACCGCCCTTCGAACCGTCTCGGACAGCTCGCCGTAGTTCTGCGCGAGGTCGAGGACGCTGATCCCGGAGCTCGCGACGACGTCCGCGAAGGCCATCGAGATGATCGATCGGAGCAGCGCGGAGATCTCCTCCGCTTCGTAGACGCCGTCCGTCCCCACGAGCTCGGAGAGGAGCCTGCCGGGATCGATCGCGCGCAGGGTGTAGGTCCCGAACGCACGCACGCGGACCGGGCCGAAGTCGGCGTCGCGGAGCGGAACCGGGTTCGACGTGCCCCACTTGAGATCCGTCAGCTGTCGCGTGCTGACGAAGTAGACCTCGGCCTTGAAGGGCGAATCGAAGCCGTGCATCCAGCCCATCAGGGTCGAGAGCACCGGCAGGTTCTTCGTCTCGAGGCGGTAGTGGCCCGGTCCGAACACGTCGGCGATCCGTCCCTGGTGGACGAAGACCGCGGACTGACCGGGGCGCACGATCAGCTGGGCACCGTACTTGATCTGGTTGCGGTAGCGCGGAAAGCGCCAGACGAGGGTGTGCTCGGAGTCGTCGATCCATTCGATGATGTCGATGAGCTCTGCGCGGAGTTTGTCGATCAGTCCCATGTCGGTTCACCTCTCGGTTGGGCTGGCAGGTCCCGGCGTGCCGGGCGGATGGGTGGAATCAGTCGAGCAGCGACATCAGCAGGCCGAGCACGGACTCGGCCGCGCTTCGGTCGCGCCTTTTCGTCGTGAAGATCGAGCTCGTCCAGTGATCGTCCTCGACGGTGATCCCGCGTGCGCGATGGGCGGCGGCGCGGGCGGCGGCGCGCTGCTCTTCGCCGCGGAGCCGCGTCTCCAGGCGCTCGGCTTCCGCGGCCCGGCCGGAGAGGACGAAGCCCGCGATGCGCTCGAGCTCGTGGGCATCGAGCCAGGTGCCGTGTTCGTGGCAGCGGTCGATGATCACGCCGGATCGTTTGCGGAAGTTCCGGCGGTTCATGAGCGCGTCGCAGGTCGGGCAGCGGCGATACTCGACCTGGCTCGAAGCGGGGTTGCCCCCGTCGACGCGCGGGGCCGCGCCGGCGCCCTCCGCGCCGCGCTCGCGGGCGGCGGTGGTCGCGCGATCGACGAGCGCGTCGAAGACGTCGTCCGGTGCCCAGAGCCCGAGGCATTTCGTGCATTCCTGGACGAGCAGACCGCCCACTTCGCGCACCGCCATCCAGGTCTCGCAGCACGGACAGCGGCGTTCGGGCATGTCGGTGCGCGCTTCGCTCGGCGCGAAGGCGACGCCGCAGGCGAGGCAGAAGCGCGCGTCGTCGAGGTTGCGCGCCATGCACTCCGGGCAGATCAGGCCGCCGCGGTGGTCGACCGGGACGATGCCCGAGCCGCAGTAGTCACAGCTCTCGGCACCGTCGCGCGCCACCGCGCCGCACGCCGTGCAACGCTGGGCCTTCGCATCCACGCCGACCGGCGGCGTCGCGACGAGCGACGTCCCGCAACGACAATCGAAGGCGCTGTCGGGCACCATCGAGGAGACGTCGTACTGGGCGTGGCAATCGGGGCAGGCGACGAGCTTCACGCGCGTCGTATCGGACCTTCGAAAGAGACGCTTGAAGATCGACGCGTGGATGTGCGCGCGGGGAGAAGGGGATGCGCAGCGCGCTGGTAGCGCACGTGCGACTCACGACGCGACGGCGGTGAAGGCGAGCGTTTCGAGGTGCGCCCCGCGCCGTAGTGCCGGGTGCCCTAGCTCTCGAGGTAGCCCTTGAGCGCCTTGCTGCGGCTCGGGTGGCGCAGCTTGCGAAGCGCCTTCGCCTCGATCTGGCGGATCCGTTCGCGCGTGACGTCGAAGTCCTGTCCGACTTCTTCGAGGGTCCGGTTCGACTTCTCGCCGATCCCGAAGCGCATGCGGAGCACGCGCGCCTCTCGCGGCGCGAGCGTCGCCAGCAGCTCCCGCGTGTGCTCCGCGAGACTCGACTGGATCACCGCGTCCTGCGGGTTGACCGCGTTGGGATCCTCGATGAAATCCGAGAGCCGACCGTCGTCCTCTTCACCGACCGGAGTCTCGAGACTGATCGGATCGTTGGCGATCCGGAGCACCATCCGGACCTTCTCGAGCGGGAGCTCGAGGGTCTCGGAGAGCTCCTCGGGCTGCGGCTCCCGGCCGAGCACCTGAACGAGCTGCCGGGTCGCGCGGACCAGCTTGTGGATCGTCTCGATCATGTGGACCGGGATCCGGATCGTGCGCGCCTGATCGGCGATCGCGCGGGTGATCGCCTGACGGATCCACCACGTCGCGTAGGTCGAGAACTTGTAGCCGCGGCGCCACTCGAACTTGTCGACGGCCTTCATCAGGCCGATGTTGCCCTCCTGGATCAGGTCCAGGAACTGCAGCCCGCGGTTGTTGTACTTCTTGGCGATCGAGACGACGAGGCGCAGGTTGGCCTCGATCAGCTCGCTCTTCGCTTCCTGGGCGCTCGCCGTGGTCGCGTCGACCCGCACCAGGATCGCGTCGAGCTCGTCGCGACGGAGGCCCGAGTCCTCCTCGAGACGCATGCGGAAGACTTCGACGTTCGCGAGCTGGTGGACCGCCTCGTCGATTGCCTCACGATCGCTGCCGAGTCGCTCGAAGGCCTGCTTGCCGCCGGCGCTCTTCTTCTTCGACTGCTCGGCCATGACCGCGAGCTCGTCCGCCGACATGTCGAAGCCCTTGGCGATCTGGCTTGCGCGGTCGTCGAGAAGCCGGTGGCTCTCGTGCATCTCGCGCAGGCACCGGTCGAGCTCGTTGTACCGCTCACGGGTCACGCGGTGGACGCGGAGCGTCTTCGCGACCTCTTCGAAGAGCTCGGCGACTTCCGCTTCGCACGCGAGTCGATCGTCCTTGCTCATCGCGCTTCGGTCGAGCTCGCGGCGACGCTCCAGGATGTCGTGCTCGATCTTCTCGAGACCGCTGATCGCCTGGAGGAACTTCTTCTGCGTCACGTCGACCGGCGGCGCGTCCTCGTCGTCGAGCCCGTCGACGATCTTCTTGAGATCGAGGTCGCCGGACTGGACCTGCCCGCCGAGCTCGATCATCCGACGCAGGCAGTAGGGGTTCGCGACGAGCGCGGCGAGCTGGGCGTCGACCGCCCGCTCGATCCGCTGCGCGATCTCCACCTCGCCTTCGCGCGTGAGCAGCGAGACCTGGCCCATCTCTCGGAGGTAGACGCGAACCGGATCGGCACTGCCGCCGTCGTCCGACTCGCTCGCCTTCTTCGCCCGGGGCTTGCGCTTGGGTCGATCCTCTTCCGGCGCGGGGGTCTCCGTTCGGGCGAGCGGAATGTCGTGCTCTCGAAGCAGAGAGAGGACGCCGTCGAGATCGTCCTTACCGAGCGCGCCGTCCTCGAAGGCGGCGGCGAGGTCGTCGCGATTGACCTCGCCCTTCTCTTCTCCGACCTCGACCAGGCGACGCACGGAGTCGAGCTCGACCAGGGCATCTCGATCGAGCGCACCGCGCTCGTCGTCGGAAGCTGCGGAATCGATCGCGGCCGCCTTCTTCGTGGAGCCCTTGCGCTTCGCGGTCTCGGCCTTCGCCGCCTTCGTCGTCCCGGTCGCCTTGGTCGCGTTGGTCGCCGTGCTCTTCTTGCGGGGCGCGGCCTTCGACTTCTTCCCCGCCTTGCTGGTCGACTTCGCGCCGGAAGCGCCGGAGGTCGCGGCCTTCGCTCGCGTCGCGCCCGCGCTGCGTGCCTTGCGCTTGCGTCGCGGCGCGGCGGCGTCACTCGTGGGAGCCTCGGTGAGCGATGCGATCGTGGCATCCTCATCGAGTTCGGGAGTCGGCGCGCGGTCGGCCGCAGACTCCGTATTGGGCGCGTTCGAGGCCATTGGGGGGGTCCTCCGTAGGCTCGTAGATTCTACTTGCGATTCCGAACTTCCGCCGCCTCCTCCGGCACGTTCAGGATCGCGTGTCATGCGTTTGCCTATGCACTGCCACTTTCGTGAGTAGGCGATACGGGGCCATCCCGGTTCGCGCGGCCGACGCCCATCCGGGCACGTCGTTCCTGAAGCTGTTTCTGCTTCTCCGCGAGCAGTGCATCCTGGTCCGCGTTCGGGTCGAGCATCCTTCGATTCAGCTCCCGCTGACGCGCGTCCAGTCGTCGTCGTTCGAACCAGCCGACGAGGTCGTCGAACACTTGTTCAGCGCCCTCGTCCTCGTCGACGGGTGTGTCGTCCACGGCGATTTCCCGCAGGCGACGCTGTGCTTCCTCGTCCATGCGGGATTCGATCGCGATGGCGTCGACGCCTCTGCGGTCGCCCGTGAGGAGCAGCCCCTCGTCCGCTGCCTGAAGAATCTGCAGGATGATCGACTTCCACGCGCCGACGGGCAGGATGTCCTGGAGAGTGAGTGCCATTTCGTCGCTGATCAGGTCGGGACGTTGCAGACAAAGTCGTGCCAGGGCGCGCAGCTGACGCTCCTCGGGCTGGTCACGACGCGCACGGGAGAGACCTAACGCCTCGTGATCCACCTGCGGGGCGTCCTTCGATCCACGCGCTGCGTCACGAACGATCGCGCCCACCGCGGGGGTCGATGCGCCGACCGCCATCGCGAGCCGCCTCACGTACTCGTCGCGCGACACGGCGTCCGAAACGCGCGCGATCAGCGGGGCCACGAGGGCGACCACGTCCGCTTTCTGATCCGGAGTCGCAACTCCTTGACGCAATGCGTTGCGGATCGAGAGCTCGAGGGCATCGGGCGCTTCGTCGACCAGCTTCCTGAGCGCATCCGCCCCGTGCTCGTTCAGGTAGTCGTCGGGGTCCGCACCGCCGGGAATGAGTGCGGCTCGAACTCGCAACCCATGGGGAAGCAGGACGGCCAGCGCCTTCTCCGTGGCGGCCCGTCCCGCCTCGTCGCCATCGAAGACCAGGACGACTTCCTTGGTCCGCCGACGGAGCTGCGAGCCGTGCTCCGAAGTCAGCGCGGTTCCGCAGGTCGCCAGGGCCTCGCCCATGCCAGCGCGCGCGAAGGCGATCCGGTCGAAGTAGCCCTCGCACAGGATCACGCGCTTCGCCCGGCGGATCGGCTCGAGGGCAGCCGGGTAGCCGTAGAGCGCCTGCCGCTTGCGGAAGACCGGCGTCTCCGGCGTGTTCCAGTACTTCGGTTCCTGGTCGGGCTCGAGGGCTCGCCCACCGAATCCGATCACGCGCCCACGCACGTCCTGAATGGGAAACGTGAGTCGCCCTCGAATCCGATCGTAGTAGCCCTGACCGGATTTGCGCTCGGAGAGGAGCCCGCCCTCGACGGCCGCCTCGCCCTTGATGCGCGCCTCGCGCAGACGCGTGGCGACGGCGTCCCATCGCGCCGGGGCGTAGCCGATCCCGAACTCGTCGGCGGCCTTGCCGTCGAAGCCGCGGGAGACCAGGTAGGCGCGCGCGATCTTGCCTTCCGGCGTGCGCAGCGCCTCGCGGTAGAGCGTCTGCGCGAGCTCGTTCGCCTCGAAGATCTGCTGCGTGATGCCGGCGTCGCCGGCCCCGCGCTCCTCTTCGATCGCGATCCCGAGCTCGCCGGCGAGCGTCCGCGCGGCCTCGGGAAAGGTGAGACCCTCGTGCTTCATCAGGAAGCTGAAGACGTTGCCGCCTTCCCCGCATCCGAAGCAGTGGAAGATCTGTCGATCCGTGTTGACGTTGAAGCTCGGCGTCTTCTCGTTGTGGAAGGGACAGAGTCCCTTCCAGTTCGGCCCCGCCTGCTTCAGCTCGACGTAGCGAGAGATGAGGGAGACGATGTCCGCCCTGTCTCGGATTTCCTGGATGGTCGATTCCGGGATCAAATCCGCCCTCTCGCCAACGATACGAGCGCGCTAGTTCATGCTGCGCCGCATCTTCTTGAGCGCGCGCTTCCGCGCCGCCGCTTCCTTCTTCTTCTTCCGGATGCTGGGCTTGTCGTAGTACTCGCGCCGCCGCAGCTCCGTCAGGATGCCCGCCTTCTCGCAGGACTTCTTGAAGCGCTTCATGGCGCCTTCGAAGGATTCGCTTTCCTTGATCTTGATCACCGGCATGTTCTTCTCCCTCGCCGTCGCGGGGAACCAACCAACACGCACGCGTCCGTCTCGCGTTCGTTCGGACTCGTGTGAGTAACCCGGGGGTTCTCTTCGTGGCAGGCGAATCGCGTCGCCGCGCCACCGTCGCGTGTTGGTTGCCTCCTGACCGCCGT
>JAUIMK010000124.1 GCA_030432735.1 bacterium | reverse complement strand
CCGCGTGCTCGAGATCCCGACGTGTCGGTGGTCGAACTGGGACGCGAACCGAGCGGGACGCCCGCGACCGGATGGAGTGCCTGCCGCGATCCAGGAACGGGCGGTGACGTCGCCGATCTGGACGAGCGCGTCGCCGCGCGAAGCGATCTGGTAGTGGTGGGCGGACTTGAACCGCCGACCTACGGCTTATGAAGCCGCCGCTCTAACCAGCTGAGCTACACCACCCCAGGATCGATTCGTTCGATGCAGCGCGGCATGCCGCGGACATCGGAGGGGCGCCGGGCGGCTCCCCTCGAAGGGCCAGGAGCTTAGCGCACCTCTTCGGTGCTCCCACTCCCCTCGCTCTCTTCGAGGAGGACACGGACGACCTCCTCGAGGCTCTCGACGCGGCTGCGCAGATCGCGCAGCTCGGCGGCGCTGCCGCCGCCCGCCGCCCCGACGGCACCCGGTTGCGAGCGCACGCCGGTCATGACGACCTCGCCGCGGGCGTAGCGGCTGACCTTGCCGGCGAGCTCGTCGAGATCCGGGATGATCTCCCCGATCGAGCCCGAGTGGACGAAGATCTCGCGCAGCGGCGCGGGGGCGCCGGTGCTCTCGTCGCCGGCGACCGGCGCACAGTGGACGTCGAGGCTCGCGCCCTGTCCGAAACGGGTGAACGACCCGTAGAGCACGTAGTCGGCGCCGCGCTTCTTCGCGAGCGCCCGGGCCTCGTCGAGGTCCGTCGTTCCCGACGCTTCGATGTCCCCGCGGATCAGCTCGAGCGCCCCGATCCGTTCGAAGCGCGAGGCGAGCATGTCCGAGAGACCGGCGCGCAGATAGTCCGGATCCTCGGCGCTGTGCACCACGATCGGAAGCAGGAGCAGCCGCGGCTCGGCGCTCGCCGGCGCAGCGAAGGCCGAAAGCCCCGCCAGCGAAACGAGAACCGTGGCGAGCGCAGCGCGTGTGCGACGCCGTGCCGATCGCATTCCGGTCATGGTCGAATCCCCTCTCCTGCCCCCGAAGACGGCTCCAGGCCGGCGAGGCGGGCGGATTCTCTGGGATCCGCCGGGCAGCGTCAAGCGGACTCGAGAGGCGCTCCGACCTCGCCCGATGTCGGGGCCGTGTCTTCGCTGGGAAGCCGTACGTGGAAGGTCGCTCCCTCGCCGGGAGTGCTCTCGACTTCGATGGAGCCTCCGTGATCGGCGATGATCTGGTGGGAGATCATCAAGCCGAGTCCGGTTCCCTTGTCCGGATCCTTCGTCGTGAAGAAGGGGTCGAAGATCCGCTCGAGATTCTCTTCGCTGATGCCCTCGCCTGCGTCCTGGAAACGCAGCCGGGCTCCGGTCGGCGCGTCCGGCGGACCATCGGGACCGACGTGGATGGAGATCGAGCCCCCGCTCCGGCTCGCCTGGATGGCGTTCAGCGCCAGGTTGAGCACGACCTGGTGGATCTGGTCCCGGACCGCCGGCACCTCGGGCAGGTCGTCGTCGATCGTCATTTCGATCGTCACGCCGGCACGCTCCGTCTCGCGGTGGAGCAGCCGCACGACCTGCTCCGCCACGTCGGCGAGGTGGACCGGCTCTTTCGAGAGCGCCGGCGACGGCCCGCCTCGACCGAGCCGGCTCATCGTCTCGACGAGCCCCCGGATGCGCTCGAGCTCGCCGCACGCGAGCTCGTGATAGTCGCCCCAGAAGCTCGGGTCGTCGGTGTCGCGCTTTTCCGGCGCGAGCGAGAGGAAGGTGTTCAGCGACACCAGCGGGTTGTTGATCTCGTGCGCGAGCCCCGCCGCCAGCGTGCCGAGCGTGCCGAGGCGGTCGACGCGGCGGATCTGGGCGCGGGAGCGACGCAGGTCGTCCACGAGCTGCGCGTTCTCGATCGCGATCACCGCCTGCATCGCGAGCCCCTCGACGAGCATGCGCCCGTCCGCGCCGAGAGGCTGTCCCCCCCGCCGGTTGTCGACCGCGAGTGCACCGATCACGCGCTCCTTGCCCGCGAGCGGGACGACGAAGATCTCGTCGGCGGAGACTTCCGTGATCCACGCGCGAACCGAAGGCTCGTAGTCGACGGCCTCGTCGCCACGGAGCAGCTGCGGATCGCCCTTCAGGACGCGGTCGACGAACTCCCCCGCGTTGCTCTGGTCGAAGGTGATGTCGCGAACGCGGGCCGCGACCTCGTCGTTGGGCTCGCAGGCGAAGATCGAGAGCGCGTCCTGGTCCGGATCGCGGAGCAGGATCGCGCAGCCATCGAAATCGAGCTCACCGCGTAGCGCCTCGAGCAGCGTGTCGTAGAGGCGCCCCCGATCGATGTCGCGATGGATCGTGCGCGACAGCCGATTCAGGATCATCAGCTCTTCGAGCAGCGTCGCCCGCTCGGCCTCGAGCGCGTACGCCTCGATCGCGCGCTGGACGGTGAGCCGCATGTCGTCGGGCTCCCAGGGCTTCGCGACGTAGCGGTAGATGTTGCCGTCGTTGATGGCGTCGCCGAGGATCTTCGCGTCGCCGTAGGCCGTCACGAGGATCCGGAGCGTCCGCGAATCGAGCTCGCGAACCTGGCGAAGGAACTCGACGCCCTCGATGCCCGGCATCTTCTGATCCGAGAGCACGACGGCCACGGGATGCTGCGCGAGGAGCTCGAGACCTTCCTTGGCACTGTTGGCGGTCAACACCGTGAAATCGCGCCGGAAGGTCAGCTCGAAGATCCGCAGGTTGTCCTTCTCGTCGTCGACGTAGAGGACGGGATACTCGCGGTGATCCATCAGTCTGGAGGGGCTGGGGCGCATTTCGCTCTCGTGCGGATCGCGTGGGGCACGGACGGGGCCCTCCGACGGTGAACCCGGCCCGTGGCGTGCGCGATCGGCCGTCAGTGGATTCGGCGGATTCGGGTGACGAATTGAGCGAAATGGCTCAATCGCAGGGGCGATCCGTCTCGACCGCCGGCAGGCGGGCGGCAACGCGTTCGCGCCTCCACCGCGAAGCGAATCTTCGCACCCCGCTAGACGGCGTCGCCGCCCCGAACGTCGTGCTGCGCACTCACTTCGAGCGTGCCGGAGCACCGATCGGCGCCCCGGCGCCCTGGCCCCCGATCTGGCGCGCTTCGATCCCTGCCTCGGCGAGCAGGGAGAGCGAGGTCTCGCCGAGCGGATAATCGCTCTGGTAGACGACCTCGACGAGACCGGCGTTGATGATCATCTTCGTGCACTGAAGGCAAGGGGAGAACGTCGTGTAGATCGAGCCCCCCTTGAGCGAGACGCCGTGATAGGCGGCCTGGGTGATCGCGTTCTCCTCCGCGTGGGAGCAGAGGCATTCGTCGAGGCGCGTCCCGCCCGGGGCGAGGTCGTTGCAGCGCGGACAGCCGCCCTCGTTGCAGTTGGTGGTACCGCGGGGCGTGCCGTTGTAGCCGGTCGAGATGATCCGCTTCTCGAGCGTCACGACCGCGGCGACCTTGCGCTTCACGCAATTCGACCGCGAGGCGACGACCCGGGCGATGCCCATGAAGTAGTCGTCCCAATCGGGACGCGCGAAGGAGAGGTTCTTGCGGACCCAGGCCTGGATCGCTTCCTGGAAGGCTTCGAGACTGGCGTCGTTCGCCAGCCGATAGTCCGCCTCCGCTTCGACCGCGTCGAGCTGCTGCGCGTTCGGATCGTCGCTGCCGCGTTCGCGTGCCTCGAGCGCCTCGAGGTCTTCGATCGTCTCGGGATCCCCGGGGCGCCCGCGCGCGACCATCCGGTCGAAGCGGGTCTCGAGCTTGGCGTCGACCCAGACGAGCTGGAACACGTGCCCCGTCGCCTCGGCGTGGGCCCGCAGGATCTCGACCTCCACGGGATGCCGGATCGAATCGATCGCGTAGTTGCGATCGGGCAGCAGCTGCTTCGCCAGGCTCTGGGCGAGCGCGCCGGGTCCGGCACGCCGGCGCATCGCCTGCCCCGTCTCGATCATCCGCTCGCGGGACTCCTCGAGGCCCTGCGCGGCGAGCTCGGCGCGGATCGCATCCGAGAGGGAGAGGGCGGTGAAGCTCCGGGCTTCGAGGAAGCTGACGAGCTCCCCCTTCCCTGCTCCGTTTCGACCGGCGACACCGATGATCATGGCCGCAGGTTCGCCGATCCGGCCCACCCGGGTCAAGGGAGCCGAACGCGCGTTGCCCGGACGCAGGCGATCTGTCAGCCTGCCGCCATGCGAGTCTTCGTGACGGGCGCAGGGGGATTCGTCGGGCGTCGACTTCGGCCCCGACTCGAAGCGCTGGGACACCACGTCGTCGGCGCGGACCGCGAGGTCGACGTCACCGATCCCCGCGCGCTCGCCCCCGCGCTCGCGGCGGCCGCCCCGGACGCCGTGGTCCACCTCGCGGCGATGAGCAGCGTCGCGCGATCGTGGCAGGAGCCCGCGCTCTGCTATCGGCTGAACTTCCTCGGCACGCGATCCCTCCTCGCGTGCGCCCGACGCGTCTGCCCGGACGCGCGGGTCCTGCTGATCGGATCCGCCGATCAATACTCGCCCGCGTCCGGCGCCGCGGCGGAGCTCCGCCCCTTCGACGAGGCGACACCGCTCCGGCCCCGCTCCCCCTACGCCCGGACCAAGGCGGCGGCGGAGGGTCTCGGCGCCGCCGCCGCGCGGGACGGACTCGACGTCGTGCGCGTGCGCGCCTTCAACCACACGGGCGCAGGCCAGGCCGACGCCTTCGTCGTCTCGAGCTTCGCGCGGCAGGTCGCCGCGATCCGCGCGGGACGACAGTCGCCGGTGATGCGGGTCGGCAACCTCGAGAGCGTCCGCGACTTCCTCCACGTCGACGACGTGATCGACGCCTACGTGAAGCTGCTCGACCCGGCGGTGCCCGCGGACGTCTACAACGTCGCGAGCGGGCTCGCGACGTCGATCCAGTCCGTCCTCGATCGCCTGATCGACCTCGCCGCCATCGCCGCGCGCGTCGAGACCGACCCCGAGCGCTACCGCCCGACGGACTGGCTCGTCGGCGATGCATCGCGACTCCGGAAGGCGACGGAATGGCGACCGCGAGCTCCCTTCGACGCGATCCTGCGAGAGCTCTACGAAGACTGGCTGGAGCGGGACGCCGGATGAGCGCCAGGCCGTCGGTCCGTCACGATCGCCCGAGGCAGGGGGAGACCCAGCGCCCGATGGGATCCGTCCGCTCGCGTCGCCCGACCTCCTCGAGGCCCTCCTCGGCGAAGCGCGCGAGGACCGCAGGAAGATCCTCTTCGAGCAGCCCCGCCAGCACGAGCCGCCCCCCCGGCGCGACCCGCACCGCGATCTCGTGGGCGATGGGCAGCATCTCCTTCTTCAGGAGATTGGCCACCACGAGCGGGAACGACGGCCCCGAGACCGCCTCGATCGGCCCCGCGAAGAACGTCGCCGACCCGCCGCGCGGATTCTCGCGCGCGGCCTCCTCCGCCGCCTCGACGGCGACGGGATCGAGATCGAAGCCGATCGCCCGCTCGACCCCGAGCGCCACCGCCGCCAGCGCGAGCACCCCGCTCCCCGTCCCCACGTCGAGGACGCGATCGACCTCGGGCCCCCCGATCTCGCCCGAGACCAGTCCGTCGATCCATTCGAGGCAGAGTCGCGTGGAGGCGTGGTTACCGGTCCCGAAGGCCTGGCCGGGCTCGATCACGATCTCGATCTGCCCCTCGTTTCCCGGCGAGTCGACGAAGGGCGGACGGACCAGCAAGCGCGGAGAGATCTCGAGTGCCTCGAGCCCCTCCTTCCAGGCTTCGCTCCAGTCGACGGGGGTCAGCGTCTCCACCGGATCGACCCGCGTCCCCGGCGCTTCGAGCGCCGCGATCGTCGCGCGCACCGACTCGATCTCGTCCGGAGCCGCATAGATGTCCGCCCGGAAGCGTCCGTCGAACTCGCTCTCCTCGGCTCCCCCCGCTCCCGCCTCGAAGGCCTCCGCGAGGAGCCACTCGCGCGTGGTCGCGTCGTCGCAGTCGATCCGGAATCGCCGAACGGGCTCTGTCATGCGTGTCTCGCTCCTGCTCCTGGGGACATGGAGCTGCCTCGGACTCGGCGGATGTTATTACGGACACCTCGCCGGCGGGCAGATCCGACTCCTCTGGCAGCGCCGGCCGATCGAGGCCGTGCTCGACGATCCGGCGACACCCGGGGAGGTACGCGCGATCCTCGGCCGCGTCGAGGACGTGCGCGCCTTCGCCGCCGACCTCGGACTCGAGGTCGGGGGACAGTACACGAGCTACGTGGACTGGCCCGGCGATCGGGTCGTGACGACCCTCGTGCGTACCCGGGAAGACAGCCTCGAGACCGTCGCCTGGCACTACCCGATCCTCGGCGCGCTGCCCTACAAGGGCTTCTTCGAGCAGGAGCGCGCGGAGCGCGAAGCCGAACGACTCAGGGACGACGCCTATCAGGTCTGCGTGAGCGGCGTCTCGGCGTACTCGACACTGGGCTGGTTGGACGATCCCGTCACCCAGCCGATGATCGCGCGGGGTCCGGCCCTCTTCGTCGAGACGCTCTTCCACGAGCTCGTCCACGCCACGGCGTTCGTCTCCGGGGACGCCGACTTCAACGAGGGCGTCGCCCAGTTCATCGGCCAGCAGGCCGCGATCCGCTTCTTCGAGCAGAATGCCCCGAACGAAGACTCGCCGGAGAGCTGGCCCGACGCGGCCCGCGTGCGCGGCGGAATCGCGGATCGCACCCGCGTCGCCGAGCTCACCCTCGCCTTCAAGGACGCGCTCCTCGAGCTCGAAGGCGCACAGGACCGCGCCCGACGCCGCCTCGCCGCGGAGGCCGCGCTTCGTGCGGAGATCGCCGCGCTCCCGCTCACGGTCTACGACCCGGCGCGCGTCGCGGCGGGGGCACGGCTCTCCGACCCGTGCGTCGCGCTCCGTGGAACCTACGTGCGAGACGCCCCGCGACATGCCGCCGTCCTGGACGCGCTGGAGGGCAGCCTCCCCGCGATGATCGAGCGGCTGAAGCGCTGGGTGCGCGAAGAGCGCGAGGTGGAGGCGTTCTTCGACGTCTCGCAGGGAGCGTCCTCGCTCGCCGACGGCGCCGACGCCTCGGCGGCGGTGCCGCCTAGCGACCGATGAGCTCGACGACGGTCGGCCACTTGTACCCGTACTTGCCCGGGAGCTTGAGCACGTCCGTCGACGCTTCCTTCGTGCAGACGTGCTGGCGACCGTCGAGGCGATGCGGCTTGTTCCCGAGCCGATAGAGCGCGGTCTTCATGATCGATTCGTCGAAGGCGAGGTTGTGGGCGACGATGATGTCGGCCTGCATGCAGGCCTGGTTGAAGAGCGAGCAGGCCACGATCGGCGCGACGCCGTAGCGCGCGCAGTCCTCCTCCGAGATGCCGTGGGCCTCTTTCGCGCCGGGCTCGATCGTGACGCCTTCGGCCAGCGTCACGAGCATCGAGTGCCGCGCCTTCGCCTCCCAGGTCCGGCAGTCCACGAGCAGCATGCCGAGCTGGATCAGATCCGGCTGGCTCGGATCCTCGGGCGGCTTCCGGAACTGGACCATTCCGGTCGTCTCGGTGTCGAAGATGAGTGCCTTCACGGATCCCCCCATGTCCCGCGAGCCGCGTCGCGGTAAGCGTGGGGTAGCACAGCCCCGGCGCGAGGACTCAGCCGCGCGCCGCCTCGCGGGCCGCGCGACGGCGGGCCCGGGCCCCCTCCACGACGGCGAGGAGCGCCGGCGCGATGAGGATGTCGGCGAGGAGCGCGACGGCGGCGGCGAAGGCCGAGAGCAGGCCGAAGATCCGCATGTTCGCCATCTGCGAGAGACCGAAGACGGAGAAGCCCGCGACGAGCACGAAGGTCGTGAAGAGCAGCGCCGAGCCCGTCGTGCGCAGGGTCTCGGCGACCGCCCCTTCGACGTCTCCCGTCTGCTCGAAATAGCGGTGGAACTTGTGCATGAAGTGGATCGTGTCGTCGACGGCGATCCCGATCACCATCGCCCCGACCATCATGGTCGTCGTGTCGATCGCGATCCGTCCCCACCCCATGACCGAGAGCACGGCCACGATCGGCAACAGGTTCGGCACCATGCTCACCAGCCCGCGACGCAGGCTCCCGAGCAGGAGCATCATGAGCGGCGTGATCACACAGAAGGCGAACACGTACGAGCGGCTCATGCTGACGATGACGGCATCGAAGATGGCGGACAGGAGCGTCATCAGGCCGGTGATCTCGAAGGTCGCCCGTCCGTCGAGCCGCTTCACGAGGATCGCCCTCGCGTCCTCCAGGAAATCCGGGAAGAGCAGCGCATCGACGAAGGGAATGCGCAGATTCAGCCGCGTCATGCGGTACTCGGAATCGACGAACTCTTCGGTGTCGTCGCTCCCGCTCTGCTCGAAGAGCAGCAGCTCCTGGGCGACCGCGTTCCGGGAATCGGGCACGCGGCGCATCTCGGGCCGATTCTCGTTCAGCGCCTGGTGCGTCTCCTCGACGATCTCACGGATGGACACGGCATCGGCGACCACGATCGGATCCCGCGCGACGTTCGCCACCTCGAACTCGATCCGCTCGAGCTCACGGAGCAGCTCCGGATCGTAGAGACCGCCAGGCTCGCCGGTGTCGATCAGGACGTCCATCGTGATCGATCCGCCCAGGAAACGATCCACCGCCTCGAAATCCACGCGGGTGCGGTCGTGCTCGGGAAACCACCGGAGACCGTTGTGACTGAAGGTGATCTGCATCGCGCCCAGCACCGCGATCACGATCAGCCCGCTCGCGGGAACGAGGATCCGCCAGGGCGCGCGCACCGCGAAGCGGCCGGCGCCGACCAAGAGCGCCTCGAAGGGAAAGAGGCCCCGCGCGATCCGGCCCCGCTTCGGCGCCGGGAGCGGGAAGATCGCGAGCAGCGCGGGCAGCAGCACGACGGTATAGATGAAGGCGAGGAGCACGCCGATCGGTGCGAGCACGCCGAGGTCCTGGACCGCCGCCATCTCCGACGTGACGAACGAGACCATGCCCGCCGCCGTCGTGACGCTCGTCATCAGGATCGCGAGCCCCGAATGCGCCAGCGCCCGGACGACCGCCTCCTGCTTGGCCATGCCCTCCATCCGGTATCGATAGACGATGGCGAGGACATGGACGGCGTCGCAGACCCCGACCGTGAGCAGGAAGACCGGCAGGATCTGCACGGCCGTCGAGCCGGGAATGCCCAGCACGATCATCACGCCGATGGCGGCACTGAGAGAGAGACCCACGACCAGGAGCGGAAGCGCGACGCCGCCTATGCGTCGGAACAGCAGCGCCAGCACGACGGCCATCAACGCCAGCGTGGCCGGCAGGAAGATCGACATGTCCCGTTCCATGCCGTAGTTGATGCGCCAGGTCATCGGCAGCGCGCCCGCCATGTGCAGGCGGAAGTCCTCGCCCGCGAAGCGATCGAAGACGGCGTAGACCCCCTCGATCACCGCGTCTCCCTCCGCCGCCTTCAGGTAGACGGGATCCGCCTCCGCCTCGCCGCCTCCGTCACCGAAGCCCTCGAGCTCGTCGACCTGCGCCGACTCGCTCGAGTAGGTATCCGGCGTGACGGCGATCGCGGTGACCCGATAGTCGGCGGACACGAGTGCGTTCACGTAGAGCGGGTTCGACCGGACGCGCTCCTCGAAGATCGCCAGGTCTTCCGCGGTCTCGGGCCAATCCTCGAGCAGCTCGCCCACGACCAGCTCGCCCGCCTCGCCCCGCGTGAAGCGGGCGTTCACCAGACTCTCCACCTCGGTCACGTGGGGAACGTCGCGCTCGAGGGCCTCGTGGAGGTCACGCAGACGCTCGAGGAACGGAAGCGAGAAGAGGTCGCCCCCGTCGACGGCGATCACGATCTTGTCGTCGCGGCCGAATTGATCCCGGAATGCGTTGTAGAGGAGGACGTTCGGCGCGTCCGTCGTCAGGAAGGACTCCGTCGAGTTGTCGATCTCGAGCTGCGGCAGATGGCTGATCAGCCAGCCCGTCGCGAGGAACGAGATCAGCACGGCGGCGATCCGGTGACGGACCACGAAGCGCCCCCACCGCTCGAAGCCCGCCTCGACCGAAGCGCGCCAGGTCGACGCCGAACCGTCAGTGACCCCGCCCACCGAATCCGACCCGTCTTCGCTGCTCAATGCGACGCCCTCTCCATCCGATCGAACGGCAACGGAGCCGACCGCCACCCGGGCGTCGGATCGACCGAACGTGGCCCACGATACAGTGATCGGAGCTTCCCCTACCGGCGCGCAACGATCGGTGGCGGCATTCCGGGCCTAGCGCAACCATCCGGGACGGTCCGAAGCACCTCAGGTCTGAACCCTTTTCCACCCGCCGGATCTGGGGTTTACTGCGGACGGCTCCCCACTGCCCTGTCGACCGTTGGTCGCCCGAACGCCGCGCGCACCTCGTGAGCGTCCCGAGCCAGCGATCGTCCCGAAGGAGGAATCCTGATGTCCGGTCGAGTCCACGCTGCGCCCCGGGTCCGCCCGCTCCTCGCTCGCGTATCGCTCGCGATCCTGCTCGTCACGACCGCCCTGCCCGCGCTCGCCGCCGACGATCCCAAGGCCCGCGAGATCATGACCGCGGTCGACGAGCGCGACGACGGCGACAACCAGACGTCGAACATGCAGATGGTCCTGATCGACAAGCGAGGCAAGCAGCGCGTGCGCGAGCTCCGCAGCTTCCGGAAGGACAGGGATCCGGACGAGCTGTCGATGATGTTCTTCCTGAGCCCTGCGGACGTGGAGGATACGGGATTCCTGACCTACGACTTCGACGACGCCGACAAGGACGACGACCAGTGGCTCTACCTGCCGGCGCTCAAGAAGACGAAGCGGATCGCCTCCAGTGACAAGAGCGGCAGCTTCATGGGTTCCGACTTCTCCTACGCGGACATGACCGACCGCCCCCTCGAGAACTACGAGTACGAGCTGCTCAAGGAGGGCGAACTCGACGGACATCCGGTCTGGATCATCCAGTCGACGCCGATCGACGAAGAAGAGATCGACGAGACCGGCTACACGAAGTCGATCCAGTTCGTCCGCAAGGACAACCACGTCGTCGTGCAGGCGAAGATCTGGGTCAAGAAGGGCAAGCGGAACAAGTACATGAAGGTCGAGGAGCTCGAGCAGATCGATGGCATCTGGGTCCCCACGGTCATGACGATGACGACGAAGAAGGGCAAGCAGACCCTGCACAAGACCATCCTGACGACGAGCGACGTCAAGTTCGGACAGGATCTCGACTACGACATGTTCAGCGTGCGCGGACTCGAGACCGGTCCCTGATTCGTGCGCGCACGTCTCGCCCTCGCGGTCGCCGCCCTCGTCGCGGCGCCGCTCCACGCCCTCGCCCAGGACGACCTCGACGATCTGATGGGCGGCTTCGACGACGACTTCGACGTCTCGACGATCGAAGAAGAGGAGGCCACCGCCCCCGACTGGCTGGTCGCCCTGCCCGGCGGCGCGTGGGCGTGGGAGAACGTCGACGTCGGCGGCTCCCTCGCGTCCGCCACGGTCTGGAGCTACCACGGCCGCTCCGTCGCGGACAGCGAGGGCAGCGGTGGCCGAACGGACTACGACGGCCTCTCCCGCCTCGACCTCGACGGGATGCTGCAGGTCGACGTCCAGCTCCCGCACGACTGGATGGCGCGCGCCGAGCTGCTCGCCTGGTACGACTTCAGCTACCAGATTCGAGGTCGCCGTGACTTCAACGCCGCCGTCATGGACGTCTACGAATGGCAGGTCGACAGCGGCGAGGCCTACGTCTCCGGCCCGATCTCGGAGAAATTCGACCTGACGATCGGCCGCAAGGTCGTCAACTGGGGCCGCTCGGATACCTTCCGCGTGGTCGACGTCGTGAATCCGCTCGACAACAAGGAGCCGGGCCTCGTCGACATCGAGGACCTGCGCCGCCCCCGCGCGATGGTCAAGCTCGACTACCAGAGCGGGCCCTGGTCCGCTCAGCTCCTGGTGATCCCGGAGCACCGCTACGACCGGAACCCACCGCCGGGCAGTGACTTCATCCCGGACCCGTTCACGTCGGTTCCCGGCGGTCTCGGCGGCGGCGCCAACATCGACGACCGCCCGGACTTCCAGGGCATGCCGGGCCTCGCCGCCAAGTTCGACGGTCGGTTCAGCGGTTGGGACTTCTCGCTCTACGGCGCCTACATCGACGAGTCCGCGCGCACCGTCGACCTCCAGACCCTCACGCCGGTCCCGACCTTCAAGCAGGAGGCGAACCGTGTCGGCATGGTCGGCGCGGCGGGCAACGTGACCCGCGGATCGATCCTGGTGAAGCTCGAGACGGCCTACTTCTTCGGGCTGCGCACGCTTCGCTTCGACCTCGCGCCCGGCCCCGCTGGCCCGCTCCTCAACCAGGAGCGCGATCGCCTGGACACGATGATCGGCCTCGAGTGGTACGGCCCCGACCAGCTGACCATCGCGGTGGAAGTCGTGAACCGGCATCTCTTCGATCATCCGGGCGGCCCTCCCGGCGTGATCGAGCTCACCCCGGCGGACGGCTTCGAGACCGCCGTGCGCGTCACGCGTCCCTTCTTCCGTGAGCGCCTCGACGTCACGCTGCTCGCGAGCGTCCTCGGTGAACGCGCCCAGGACGGCGCGATCTTCCGGGCCTCGGCGGAGTACGAGTTGACCGACAGCCTCAAGATCGAAGGCGGCTGGCTCGTGTTCTTCCAGGGGCCCCGCTTCGGACCCGGCGCCTTCGACTCGAACGATCGCTTGTACGGCGAGCTGAAGTACTCGTTCTAATTGGTCGCCTGCGGGCGCTCGGCGACGCTTCGTGGTGTGCTCGTGCGGATGGGCAATCGTCTAATTGGTCGCCTGCGGGCGCTCGGCGACGTTTCGTGGTGTGCTCGTGCGGATGGGCGGTCGTCTAATCGGTCGCCTGCGGGCGCTCGGCGACGCTTTCTGGCGGGCTCGTTCGGATGGGCGGGCTCGTTCGCCATCGCCTGCAGGCACTCGGCGCTCGGCGATGCGCCCGAGCGGGCCGATGCGCTGCGGCTGAACCGGTCGCCGGTCGGTTGCGTCCAAGGTGCGGGTGCGTGAGCGAGGAGCGCGAG
>JAUIMK010000123.1 GCA_030432735.1 bacterium | reverse complement strand
CACGCCGGACGATGATCGCGAGACCCGCAGGAGGATCTCGTCCATGGTCGGTCACGTCTCTGTCGACGCGCGCGATTTCGATCGCAGGATCGCTTGCCTCGACTCGTGACGGATCGATCGTCGGAACCGGTCGAGCGCTCCCGATGTCCCGTGTGCGGCGCGGAGACGATCTCGACCCTCGCGCGGCTGCGGCTCTATCTCGGTGCGAAGGAGCGCTGCAGCGAGTGCATGGCCGGGTGGAAATTCGTCTGGTCGCGCTGGCTCTATCACCTTCCGATCGCGATGACCTTCCTCGTCGTGCTCGGCGCGACCCTGCTCTCGGGCATCGCCGTCGACGACTTCGTGGTGATCGCCGCGGTGCTCGTCGCGGCGCTGGTGGCGCCGCTCCTGCTCCCGATCGAGGCGCGAGTCGGCGATCGTCTGACGGAACACGCGATCCGGCGACAGGAACGCCGGGACGAGGAAGCCGAGGCACTCGATGTGGACGCGCCGGCCGACGATTCGGAGTCGGACCGGCGACCGTGATCAGGGGAACGGAACGAGCGGATGCGTGAGCTGCTCCAGGAAGCGCTCGAGGAAGCCGACGTCGTCGCGATCGACCGCGAGGACTTCGACGAGGTGGGCGAGCTCGGCTACGTCGTGGCCGTGGGGAGGTCGCTCTTCGTCCTGCTCCAGATCTCGGATGCGATGCGGTTCAACGGCTTCTCCGTCCTTCGGATCGACGACGTGAGCCAGGTCGAGCTTCCGCATGCCCACGCCGGCTTCGTCGAAGCGGCGCTTCGGTTGCGTGAAGAGTCGGTCGAAGGCGCACCGCCCATCGATCTCTCGAGCATGGGCGCGGCGATCCGGAGTGCGGGGCGAATCGAGGAGCTCGTGACGCTGCACACCGAAGTGACGGAGCCCGGGATCTGCAAGATCGGGCGCGTGCGGAGCGTCGACGACGAGTCGGCCAAGCTGATCGCGCTCGATCCGGATGCGGACTGGGACGACGAGGTCACGGCGGTCCCGGTCGCCGACGTGACGCGCATCGACATCGGCGGCGCCTACGAAGAGGCGCTCCTCCTGGTCGGAGGCGCGTGTCCGGTCCCGATCCTGAGACCGGTGGAATGATGGAATCGCTGCTGAATCCGATCGCCTTCGCGACGCTCCTGACGGCGCTCTTCGTCCTGCGCTTTCGGGGCTGGAAGCGGCCCCTCGCCGTGGTCGGCTACTTCGCGTTCTTCGCTGCGCTCGAGATCGGCGCGACCCAGCTGCTTCCGCCCGGTGCCTTCGGCAGCGGGCTCGGGATCCTGTGCCTCGCGCTGGCCGTTCCGGTCCTGATCGCCGCCTATCTCGTGTGGCGGCACGAGAAGCGCGAGGGCGAGCTCGAGGACTAGCGGCCTTGTCGCACACGGCCGAGGAGGTCACCTTCGTGGCCGGGGTCGGGGTCGCGGTCAGGGTCGCGGCGGCGAACGTCGCATGCGCCCCGAGCGACCGAACGAGGAGAAGCCTCCGATGGGAGAAGCGAACGCGAGCGTCGAGACGAGCCATCTGATCCTGCATTGCGGCGACACCGACGCCACGATCGATTTCTGGTGTCGCGGGCTCGGCGGCATCCTCGAGCAGGACGAAGAGATGGCGTCCCCGGCGCTCGACGCGATCTTCGGCCGCGAGGGCGTGCGCATCCGCGACACCTTCATCCGCGTCGGCGGCATCCGCATCCACACGATCGAGACGCTGGACGAGAAGCGCACGCGCGAGCCGACGGGCCCCTTCGAGAAGCCGCTCGGTCTCTCGGGGCTCTCGTTCCGTGTCCCGGATCTCGATGCGGCGCATGTCCGAGCGGAGTCGGAGGGGCGGAATCCCACCGAGATCTACGCGTTCGAGGAGCTCGACGCGCCCGTCCGGATGTTCTTCCTCGAGGATCCGGACGGGCTCCGGGTGGAGATGATCGAGGAAGGGGCCTAGCGGCCCGCCAGGGGCCGGCCCCGGAGCGGCTGACGGAGCGTCGAACGTCGATTCCGGGGGGTGGTTCGACGCAGGCGCGTTCTCTCGCTTCTTGACGCCGGCTCAGTTCACGTCCCGAACCGATTTGGTTCCACGCTTCGGACGGAGCCTGTTAGTTTGGATCCAGGAGACGGAGGTCACCGCGCGTTCGTGACGGCCGGTCTCCCGGGAGGATCCGAATGCGCCTGCGACTCCTCGCGTTCCTGCCGCTGGCAGGCTTGATCACGTTGCTCCTTCTCTCGAGTGCCGCTTCCCTGGTCTCGGCCCTCGAGAGCTCGGTCGTCGGCGGAGCGTCGAGCTCCGGGCCCATGCCGGTCACGAAGTACGAGACGCCCTGCGACGCGCTCGTCCGGCAGCTGCACGCCCTCTCCCACGAAGTGAGTCATTGCGGCGAGGCCACGGCCTGCGGAGAGTCTCCGCTCCTCTGTCCGGCGGCTCTCGACGAAGAGATCGACCAGACGTATCGACGGCTGCGGACCGCGCTCCACGCGCAGTGCGGGTTTCCCCTTCGGCTGATCGACTTCGCCTGGGACGGGCCGGGTGGCGGGAGCGAGCCTCGTCCGACCGGCTCCGCATCGGCGAACGTCCACCCCGAGGAGCCGCTCCACTTCGTCGACGCCACCTGCGGCGAGCGCCACGATTGGCTCGAGTCCGCGGCCCGGGGCGAGGCGGAGCCGACGCGCTACTCGTTCTAGCGCGTGATCGGCGCCAGGCGGCCCCGGCCGCCGCGAGCGCGAGCCCGCCTAACGGATCGAGACGGTTCCGTTCGAGGTCCGCAGGCGGATCGGCGTTCCGCCCTTGCCGACGCGGCCGCGGACGCGGCCGGTCCCGTCGGCTCCGCTCTCGGCCTCGAGGTCGAGGTCGTTGCGGATGTGGCCGTTCTCGACGCGGATGTCGACGTCCGCGTCCGGGTGTTCGGGGAGGTCGAGGGCGATCCGGCCGTTGCTCGTCGTGAGCGAGACGCCGGCGTCGCCGAGGGCTTCGATGGAGGCCTTGATCACGCCGTTCGAGGTCGAGGCGTCGACGGAGCCTTCGTGCTCGACGACTTCGATCTTGCCGTTGCTGGAGCGCGCCCGGAGGTGGCCGCAGCTGTACTTGCAGGCGACCTTGGCGTTCGCGGTCGTGACGTCGACGTCGCCGTTCACCTCGACGATCGAGACCGAGCCGTTGCTCGAGCGGGCGCGGATCGGGCGGTCGAGGTTCTCGACGCAGATCTTGCCGTTGGTCGAGCTGAGCGCGACCCGGGTCTCGCGGGGGACGAGGAGCTCGAGGTGGGCCAACCCGTGGCGCGCGCACTTGCGCGAGATCTGGACCTCGATCTCGAGCACCTCCGAGGCGTCGGAGCTCTGGAGCTTGATCGACTCGAGGAGCTTGGCGGCCATGTCCTCGCAGTCCGCGCGGACGCTCTTCTTGATCCGGATCTCGATGTCGTCGCGGTCCTCGCCGCGGACGCAGGTCTTGCCGTTCGCGTTGCGGACGCTGATCGCACGACCGGAGGGCGCCGGGACGACGAGGACCTGCTCTTCGCTGCGCTGTTCGCCCCACGGAATCCGCGAGAAGATCGTGCGGATCAGACCGCCGAAGCCCGGGCCGTCCTGGACGGTCTTGGGCTCGCCTCGTTCGCTGCTCCCGTCGAAACGCCGTCGCATCAGTGGAACCGCCGCGGATCGTCGTCGTCGTCGTTCAAGCGCCGGCGATCTCGTTGGTCCTCGCGATGGACGGCGCGGATCTTCTGCCGCATCCGCCACCGGCGGAACTTCAGGAGGAGGGATTGGGGCGTCGGGGCGCCGGGGGTCCGGCCCTCGTTCACGAGGTAGATCCAGCCGACGAAGACGCCGGCGAGATGGCCGATGTGGCTCACGTTGCTGTTCGCGCTCGACAGGAACTCGATCAGGAAGAGCAGCGGGATCAGCCAGATCGCCTTGATCGGGATCGGCGGGAAGAGCAGCATGATCGTGCGGTCGGGCCACGTGAAGGAGTAGGCGAGGAGGACGCCCATGACCGCGCCCGAGGCGCCGAGGGTGTGGCCCCAGATGGTCGTCGCGGGGCTTCCGATGCCGAGGATCGCGAGGAGCGAGGGGATCGTCGCGATCAGGAAGCCCGCCCCGGTTCCGCAGAGCAGGTAGTACTTGAGGAAGCGCTGGTCACCCCAGAGCAGGGCGAGGGCCGAGCCGAACATCCACAGCGAGAACATGTTGAACGCGATGTGAAGGATGGACCCCGTACTGTGGAGCCACATGTAGGTGAAGATTCGCCAGAGCTCGAAGTCCTGCCACACGGCGCCGGGCACGACGGTGCCGAGAGGGGTGACGTCGATCCCGAAGAATTGGGGGCCGGCTCTCTGGGCGATGTACACGACCAGGTTCGCGATCATCAGGTTCTTGATGATCTCCGGGGTCTGCGGGGGACCGAAGCTCATCTGCGCGCCACCACGTCCGTACACCGATTCGAAACTCCAGTTCGGGGCCACCGCGATCCGGTCGGCGGCCTCGGTCGGCGGGCCCCGTCGGTCGACGGAAACGAGGCGGCCGATGCGTTCTCTTGTCTCTGACCGTCCGGGATCCTGGCTTCTCGTTTCCCGGCGGGTCGGGCCGCCGGGTCGGGATCCTCTCAGACTGAGATTCCGTGACCTCGGAAAGGGTGTCGGCGGGACGGGCGCGCGAGCCCGCTGAACCCCGGGAAAGTAAGGATCGTTGAATCAGGGGTCAACGAAACGCCCCTCGAATCGGGCCAGAGGGCCACGAGAGGTCCCCGCGGGCACTCGCGCGTCCCTGCGGCCGGGGGTGCGGCGATCGTCGAACGAATCGGGCTACGAAGGACGGGTTCGCGCGGCGAGCAGGAGCGCGGTCGCCGTCTTGCCGTCGACCACCGGGCCCGAGAGCGCGTCGAGCGCTTCGTCGAGGGGGGTGGGGACGAGCTCGATGATCTCGTCGGGCTCGAGCCGCTGCTCCGCCGGCTCGAGATCGAAGGCCGCGTAGAGATGGATGATCTCGTCGCAGAAGCCCGGCGTCGTCCAGATCGAGCCGAGCCGTTCGAGCCGCCCGGCGCGGTAGCCGGTCTCTTCCTCGAGCTCCCGGGCGGCGCAGACCGCGGGGGCCTCGCCGGGGTCGAGCTTGCCCGCCGGGATCTCCATGATCTCGCCGCCGGTGGCGAAGCGGAACTGGCGGATCAGGAGCACGCGCCCGTCGTCCAGGAAGGGGACGACCGCCGCCGCGCCCGGGTGGCGGACGAGGTCGAACTCCACGCGGCGTCCGTTCGGCAGGTCGACGATCTCCGTCGTGACGTCGATCGCCTTCGCCCGGGTCACGGGGACGTCGTCGCCCGCGGCGGCGCTCCGGCGCTCTTCCTTCTCGCTCATGGTTCCTCCAGCACGCGATCGGTCGGCAGGGTAGGCTCCGCCGCATGTCTCCGCGCCCCTTCGAACGCCCCGCGACGATCTCCCTTCCTTCCTCCTCCGCTTGGCCCGAAGGCGCGAGCCTCGAAGGACTCTGGCTTCCCGCCCGCGGCGAAGGCGTCGCGCGGGGCGGGGCGGTGATGGCCCCGCCGCATCCGCTGATGGGCGGGAGCATGGACTCACCGGTCGCGACCGAGGTCGCCCTCGCGGCGAGCGATCGTGGCTTCGGCTCGCTCCGCTTCAACTGGCGGGGCGTGGGGGCGAGCGCGGGGACGCCTTCCGGTGAGGCGGAGGAGGCCGACGAGGACTATCGCGCGGCGCTCCGCTTTCTCGAGGCGGCGGGGGAAGAGGAGACCGGGAACGGACCGCTGCTCGCGGCGGGCTATTCCTGGGGCTCGCTCGCGGCGGCGCGAGTCGTCGCCGAATCCGCGCGCACGCGCCGCGCGATCCTGGTCGCCCCGCCGCCCGCGATGCTCGACGCGAACGCGCTCGCGGCGTGGGGGCACCCGATCCTGGCGATCGCCGGCGATCGGGACGACTACGTGCCGATCGACGAGCTGCGCGCGAAGCTCGCGCCGCTCGAGAACGCGACGCTGATCGAGCTCGAAGGCGTCGACCACTTCTTCATGTCCGGGCTCGCCGAGGTCGGGCGCGCTTGTCGCGACTGGTTGGGCGACTGACGCGGTGTCGATCGCCGCGTCCCGTCGGGTCGCCCGCGCCTAGCTCGCGATCGGGAGCTCGATCCGGAACCGCGCGCCGGCCGAACGCGTCTCCTCGAGCTCGATCGTTCCGCCGGCATCCTCGATGATGCGCTTGCAGATCGCGAGGCCGAGACCGCCGTTGCCGTCGCTCCGCGTCGTCCAGAAGGGCTCGAAGATGCGCGCCGCGACGGCCGGGTCGAGGCCGGGGCCTTCGTCCTGGACGACGATCGAGACGTGGTTCGGGGAGCGCGCGCTCCAATCCGCCTCGACGCGGATCCGGCCGCCGGTCGGCGTGACCTCCGTCGCGTTCAGCACGAGGTTCATCATCAGCTGGCGCAGCGCGTCTTCGGGGAGGGCGAGGGCGGGCAGCTCGTCGCGGATCTCCGTCTCGAGGACGACGCCCTTCTCGCGACTGCGATAGGTGAGCAGCTGGAGCGTGGTCTCGATCGCGTTCGCGATCCGCGCGTCGGGCTCGAACGGCGCTCCAGCGGGGGAGGGGCGCGCGTGGCGTAGGAGGTCCTCGAGCATTCGCTCGAGTCGGCCGACCTCGTCTTCGACGACGCCCCGGAAGCCGTCGTGGAACTCGGGATCGTCGAGGCGGTCCGGGAGCAGCTGGAGGAAGGTCTTCACCGAGACGAGCGGGTTGCGGATCTCGTGGACGATCTCCGAGACGAGACCGCCGAGGGCCGCCATCCGGTCGAGTCGACGAACGGCCTCGTCGAGCCGCCCCATCCGCTCGAGGGCGAGGCTCGTCGCGAGAGTCTTCCCGAGCTTCGCCGCGACCTCGCCGAGCACCGCGATCGTCCGCGGACGAAGCGGCCGGCCGGCCTTCGTCGGGTAGACGAGCAGGAGGGCGGCGGGGGCGTCGCCCAGGCCGGCGACGGGCGCGGCGGCGCTCACGCCGCGGATCGCGAGGGATTCGAGCTCGGGTTCGAGATTCGGATCGGTCAGTCGCTGCACGCGATCGAGGGCCGAGAGCGCACGGTAGGCGGCCGGCTCCGCTTCGATCCGGTTCGCCATCCGGCCCGGTAGCGCGCCTAACACGAACGGCCGGCCTTCGGGATCGAGGGACCACGCGACGGCGCCGTCGATGTCCTCCTGTCGCTCGAGGCGCGCGAGCGACTTCATGAGGAGGTGCTGGCCTTCGCTGCCGATGGTCTCGGGGCGGGGCTCCGAGGTCGAGAGGATCGCGTCGAGCAGCGCGTCTTCGGCTTCGCGCCGCCGCTTCGTCGCGCGGCGTGATTCGGTGCGACGGTCGAGGACCCGCGCGAGGTCGACCGCCCGGTCGTCGCCCTCGGCGCGCCGTTCGTCGCGGCTGCCGGGCGCGTGCCCTCCGCCGTCGGTCGTCGTGTCGCGTGACCGGGACGCAGACGTACCCGGGCCGCGGCGCGAAGCGATGTTCGCGTCTCCCCCCATAGGGCCGGAGCTTCGCGGGGACACCGCTCGCTGTCAACGCGGGACGGGGCGCACCGGCTCCGGTCTGCGCGGCGAGGCGGGGGTCGGCGTGCGCGCGGGAGGATCAGAAGATGTCGTCGCGGGCGGCGCGGCGGGTCTTCCGGGTGGTCGTCTGCTCGGTGAAGCTGCGCTCCGGCGCCGTGCCTTCGAGGAAGGGCTGGAAGTAGGCGTCGGTCGTGTTGGCATCGGCGAGCAGGCCGGAGCTGCGGTCGATGCGCTGGAACTCGATGTGCGGCGGGACCTCGAAGTCGCGCTGGGGATAGGGCGCGAGGGCGACCTTCATGAAGTCGCCCCAGATGGGCAGCGCCGTCTTGCCGCCGCTCTCGCCCCAGCCGAGGACCTGGTTGTCGTCGTGTCCGACCCACACCCCGGTCGTCAGCTCCGGAGAGAAGCCCATGAACCAGGCGTCGGTGAAGTCGTTCGTCGTCCCGGTCTTGCCCGCGACGGTCCGGCCGAGGGAGCGGAGCCGTCGCCCGGTTCCTTCGAGGACCACCGCCTGGAGCAGGTCCGACATCAGGTACGCGTCCGCCGGCGTGATCACCTGGAGCGTCGGCAGGATCTCGGAGTCCGGATAGCTCTCGCGCTCGGGCTCGTCGTTCGGCCCGGCGAGGGGCTTCAGCACCGGGGACGGGACGTCGCCGAGCGGCACGTCGCCGAGCAGCGTGTGGCCCTCTTCGTCCGTCACGCTCCGGATGAAGCGCGGGATCACGCGGGTCCCGCCGCGGGGATAGACGGCATACGCCCGGGTCAGCTCCAGCAGCGTCAGGCTGCTCGAGCCCAGGGCCAGCGAGAGGTCCGAGGAGAGCGGCGCCTGGATCCCGAAGCGGCGCGCGTAGTCGATCACGTAGCGCACGCCCAGATCGCGGAAGAGGTGGACCGTCGCGTTGTTCACCGACTTCTTGAGCGCATCGCGCATCGTCATCGGGCCGTAGAACTTCCGGCCGTAGTTGCGCGGCGCCCAGACGAAGCCGGAGACCGGGTCGGTGTAGACGACCGGACGATCGATCAGGGTCGAGACCGGCGTGTAGCCGCGGGTCAGCGCCGCGCCGTAGATGAAGGGCTTGAAGGCGGAGCCGGGCTGGCGCTGGGCCTGCACCGCGCGGTTGAACTCGCTGCGCTCGAAGTCGTACCCGCCGACCATCGCGAGCACGTCGCCGGTCGCGTTGTCGATCGAGAGCAGTGCACCCTCGGCGATGGGCTCCTGCCAGAGATCGAGGCGCGCGATGTCGAGGGTCCTTGTCGGGGGACCGTCGAGGGGTGCCGCGGCGGCCTCCTTCGCTTCCGCGACCAGGGACGGCAGCTCCTTCGCGTCGCCCGGGATCCGCACGAAGCGCGCGACGTCGCCGACCGAGAAGACCGACTGGATCTTCTTGACCGGGCGCGGGCGCCGCTTCGGGTCGGGCGTCTTCGCCCAGTCGACGTCGTCGAGGCTCGCGACCCCGACCAGGCCGCGGCCGAGATCGATCCGCGCGGCCTGCGCTTCCACATCGACCTCGACGACGAGCCCGAGGAGCTTCGCGCCCTCGTCCATCGAGTAGGCGATCTGCGGCTCGGGCTCGGTATTCGGCGCCGTGTCGACTTCCGCCTCGGCCACCTCGGCCACCTCGGCCGTCTCCGAGGCGACGGCGTCTGCTTCCTCGGAGGCTCCGGCGGCTTCGCCCTCCAGCGCCGTGGCCGGGGCGTCGGCGGAGACCGCCGGCGGGACCTCGACCTGCGTGTACTCGGCGTCGTTCTCCTCGGCGATCGTCTCGAGCTCGGCGGCGAGGGCGCCCTCGACCTTCGGATCGACGCTTCGGAGGGGGCCGCGATAGCCGCGCCGGCGATCGTGGGCGATCAGTCCGTCGCGGACGGCCTTGCTCGCTGCGCGCTGGAGGTCGATGTCGAGGGTCGTTTCGATCCGGAGGCCTTCGTTCAGGACCTGGTCGCCGTCGAGCTGCTCGAAGAGCAGGCGGCGGACCTCTTCGGTGAAGTGTCCCGCGACCTCGAAGTTGTCGAGATCCTCGTGCCGCTCGATGACCGGGGGGGCATCGATCTCGCGGTCGTAGATCTCCTGGGTGATGTGCCCGTCCCCCAGCATCCGGCCGAGCACGTAGCGGCGGCGGTTGTCGGCGGCGTCGAAGTTCCGGCGCGGATCGTAGGCGCTCGGTCGCTGGACCAGTCCGGCGAGCATGGCGGCTTCGGAGACCGTCAGGCTCTGGGCGTCCTTCCCGAAATAGGTGCGCGAGGCCTGGCCGACGCCCCAGGCGCCTCCGCCGAAGTAGATCTGGTTGAGATAGAGGTAGAGGATCTCGTCCTTGGTGAAGTTCTGCTCGATCTGCCAGGAGAGGATGATCTCGCGCATCTTGCGGCGATAGGTCCGCTCCGGAGTCAGGAGCAGACTCTTCACCATCTGCTGGGTGATCGTGGACGCACCGCCGGTGATCCGCCGCGCGAGGAGGTTGTTGATCGCGGCACGGGCGATCGCGACGAGGTCGATGCCTTCGTGTTCGAAGAAGGCGCCGTCCTCGGCCGCGACGAAGGCGAGCTGTACGTGTCGGGGGATCTCGTCGATCGGAACGAGTCGCCGCTTCTCGGTGTAGAACTCACCGATCAGCTGGCCGTCTCGATCGAAGACCTCGGAAACGACGGGCGGGTCGTAGTCGTCCAGGCTGTGGAAATCGGGCAGGTCCCGCATCAGCCAGACATAGAGCGCCAGCAGTCCGATCGCGGCGCCAACGGTCACGACCGCGAGCATCACGAGGGCGATCCGGATCCCCCCGGACCGGAAAAAAGCCATGTGAACTCCAGAGTTTGCAGAAACTAGCCGACGCCTCGGCCCGTGCGCTACCGATTCGGCGCCGGCGACCCTGCCCGGCCCCGACCGGACCGTCCCCCGGCCCGGATCGGACCCCCGCCGCCCGACTGGAGTTCAGAATGCCCCCCGCCTCTCCCGCGTCACCGAGCCTGGTCCTCGTCTTCGTGATGGACCCCGTCGAGGCCGAGCCGATGGCCGGCTCGACGACGATCGTGATGATGCGGGAGGCCCAGGAGCGCGGACACACCGTCCTCTACGTGGATCCGGCGGACCTCGAGATCGACCGGGGCCGCGTCCGCGCCCTCGCGGTCCCGATCACCCTCGACCTGTCGAGCCCCGCCCCGGTCACCCGCGGCGAGGCCCGGATCGTCGATTTCGACGAAGAGGTCGACGTCGCCTTCCAGCGCAAGGACCCGCCCGTCGACCGGGACTTCATCGTCGCCACCCAGATCCTCGATGTGTGCCAGCGCACCCTCGTCCTGAATCGCCCCGACTCGGTGATCGCCTACAACGAGAAGCTGCTCGCGACCCACTTCGCCGACCTGATGCCGGCGACCCGGGTCACGCGCCGGATCGGCGAGCTCAAGGCGTTCATGGCCGAGCACGGTGGGCAGATGATCATCAAGCCTCTCGACGGCAAGGGCGGCGAAGGGATCTTCCACCTGACCGAGGACGACCGGAACCTCAATTCCATCCTCGAGCAGAGCACCTCCTTCGGCACCCGCCAGATCATGGCCCAGGAATACGTCCCGGAGATCCGCGAGGGCGACAAGCGGATCCTGCTCCTCGAGGGCGAGCCGATCGGCGCCGTCCTGCGCGTCCCGACCGCCGAGGAGAGCCGCGCGAACTTCCACGTCGGCGGGACCGCGAGGAAGGCCCCGCTCACGGAAGCGGACCACGCGATCATCGCGAGGGTCGGCCCCTTCCTGAAGGAGCAGGGCCTCTTCTTCGTCGGCATCGACGTGATCGGCGACAAGCTGACCGAAGTCAACGTCACGAGCCCGACCGGCGTCCAGGAGATCAACGCCCTCGACCAGACGAAGCTCGAGGCGGTCTTCCTCGATCGGGTCGAGGCGCTGGCGGCGGGGCGCTAGACCTCTCGATCCGCCCACCCGGAGTGCCGATCCGAAAAACGACGCGCTCGGGCGGAACCAGGACGGGGTTCCCGGGCACCGGCTCCCGAACGCGCGGGCGTGCGCCCTGCCCGTGCGCCATCATGTCCATGGCGCCGGCCCGACGGCCGGTGAGGGAGATTCTCCGATGCGAACGACCTTTCCCGTCCTGTCCGAGCCGCGCTGGATGCCCGTGTTGCGCGGTGCCCTGATCGCGCTCGCCCTGCTGGGACTCGGGGGTTGTCTCAGCCATCCGGAGCCGCCGGCCTCGAGTCCGCAGAACCTGACCGTGGGCAAGGTCCAGGGCGAGATCAAGGTCGGGATGCCCGCCTCGGACGTCGCGATGATCCTCGGTTCGCCCAACATCGTGACGACCGACGAGAAGCGCCGCGAGGTCTGGATCTACGACAAGGTCTCCTCCGAGAGCGTCTCGACCTCGAACTCCGCCTACGGGACGCTGCTGATCGTCGGTGCGCAGACGCGCCAGAGCCAGAACTCGCAGACCCAGCGGACGTTGACCGTCGTGATCAAGTACGACGAGGACAAGCTCGTTCGGGACTTCTCGTACAACTATTCGCAGTTCTAGGTCCCGGCCGTTCCAGGTCCGGGCGCCGAGGGAAGAGGGGTCGCGCTCCGAGGGACGCGCGATCGCGGGAGCGCGATGCAACGCCGCCGACTTCGTGGATGCCTCGGTCTGCTCTTCGTGCCGGCCCTCCTGCTCCTCGGCGGATGCACTTATCGGCCGAAGACCACGAGCGCCGAGTTCTTCCAGCTCACGGAAGACAGCGCCGCGAACAAGGCGATGCAGACGCGCCGGTTCGAGATCGGGGACGGCGACGAGCTGCTCTCGGCCTCCGCGGCCGCGTTGCAGGATCTGGGCTTCCAGGTCACCGAGCTCGACCGGCCCCTCGGCTTCCTGCGCGCGGCAAAGGAGCGGAGCGCGCGCGAGCGCGGCCAGGAGTGGAGCCGGGGCATCACCGGCTTCCTGACCTTCGTCCTCTCGGCGCTCGGCGGATCGAACGCCGTGCTGCTCCTCCCCGTCGATCTGCAGCAGCAGATCAACGCTTCGCTCGTCGCGCACCCGCTTCCCGAGGGAGAGGACGGGGAGCGATACGAGGTGCGGGTGATGTTCTACCGCCTCGTCTGGAAGGGCGATGGGCAGTCCGGTGATACGTACATCCCGCCGGGTGAGCAGAAGATGGAGATGATCCGGGATGCGACGATGTACCAGCGGTTCTTCGCGCGTCTCAACAAGTCGGTCTTCCTCGAAGCCGAGCGAATCTGAGGATTGGGGTCCGGTATGAACGAGAACAGGCTTCGATCGATTCGTCCGCGCCGTGCGGCAATCGGGCTGGCGATGGTCGTCGTGCTCGGCCTGGCCGCGGGGTGCGCCTCCTCGCCTCCGCCCGAGCCCGTCGCGCTCCTCGCGCCGACGGAAGAGCAGATGAAGATCCGCAACATGCAGACGCGGACCTTCGACGTATCGGATCGAAGCGCGGCGATTCGCGGCGTGATCCAGGCGCTCCAGGACCTCGGCTTCATCATCGAGCGTGCGAACG
>JAUIMK010000122.1 GCA_030432735.1 bacterium | reverse complement strand
CGCCGGGTCGTGCCGCGATTGCCCCGTGGGGCCTTGGGGTCGTGCTCGCTTCCGCGCCGTCGATCTGCAGTTGACGTGAGCTGGCAGATCGCCGATGAATTCGGCATGTGGACCATCGCCGAGATCTGTGAGCGCGCCGGAGTCTCCGCGCGCACCGTTCGATACTACGAGGAGATCGGCCTGCTGCCGGGCGTCCGCCGGAGCGAGGGCGGTCGCCGCGTGTATGGCCAGGACGAGCTCGAGCGGCTCGGCTTCATCACGCGGCTCAAGACCCTCGGTCTCTCGCTCAAGGAGATCCGGGAGCTGAACGCGGTCTACGCGATCGGCGGCTCGACGCAGGCGATGCTCGAGCATCTCCAGCCGCTGCTCGCGGCGCATCTCGCCGACGTCGACCGCCGGCTCGAGGAGCTGACGGCCCTGCGCGGTCAGCTCGCCCTCTATCGCGATCACATCGAGGCGCGGATCGCCGACGCCGACGGCGACGGTGCGAGCCGGGACACCGGGGCGGAGCGCCCGCTCGCCGACCCGAGGAGCGCCACGGCATGACGGACGCCGCCTCCCGTCCCCCGATTCGCGTCGTGACCGCGGCCTCGCTCTTCGACGGCCACGACGCGGCGATCAACATCATGCGACGGCTCCTGCAGGGGCTCGGGGCCGAAGTGATCCACCTCGGTCACGATCGCGGCGTCGACGAGCTCGTCGAAGCGGCGCTGGAAGAAGACGCGGATGCGATCGCGCTCTCGTCCTACCAGGGCGGGCACATGGAGTATTTCCGGTATCTGGTCCAGCGGCTCGCCGAGGTCGGCCTCCCGCACGTCCGGGTCTACGGCGGCGGCGGCGGGACGATCACGCTGGAAGAGATCGAAGCGCTCCATCGCATCGGTGTCGCGCGGGTCTTCAGTCCCGAGGACGGACGCATCCTCGGTCTCGAGGGCATGATCTCGACGATCGTCGACGAGTGCCTCGAGGCGCGCGCTTCCCGCGAGCGTGCGCCGGCCGAGGGGCTCGACGCGATCGCCGCCGGGCTCTCTGGGGCGGGGGCCCGCGACGTCGGCCGCCTGATCACGTTCTTCGAGAGCTACGCCGACACGCACAAGGAGGACGCCGAACGATTGCGCGGCCTCATCGCCGGCAACGGCGGCGCGCGGGCGCCGGTCGTCGGCTTCACCGGCACCGGCGGCGCGGGCAAGTCGAGCGTCGTCGACGAGCTCGTGATGCGGCTGCGGCGGGACGCACCGGATCTCGCGATCGCGCTGCTGCTGGTCGATCCGACGCGGCGGCGGAGCGGGGGGGCGCTGCTCGGGGATCGCATCCGCATGAACGCGATCGCGGGGCCGGAGGTCTTCGTGCGCTCGATGGCGACGCGGCGGGCGCATCTCTCCCTCGCCGCGGCGGTGGGGGACGCGCTCGCGGTGCTGCGGGCGGCGGACTTCGATCTCGTCTTCCTCGAGACCGCTGGAATCGGCCAGAGCGACTCGGAGATCGTCGACCAGGTCGATTGCTCGCTCTACGTCATGACGCCGGACTACGGGGCGCCTTCCCAGCTCGAGAAGATCGACATGATCGACTACGCCGATCTGATCGTGCTGAACAAGTGCGACCGGCGCGGCGCGGCGGACTCGCTTCGGGACGTGCGCAAGCAGTGGCGGCGGAATCGGAACGCGATGACCACGCCGGACGCTGAGGTGCCGGTCTTCCCGACGGTGGCGAGGAACTGGAACGACCCGGGGACCGAGCGCCTCGCCCGCGCGCTCGAGGCGCGGCTGGGCTCGCTCGGGATCGCGGCCTTCGAAGGCCGGACGGCTCCGGCCCTCGCCGGGATCGAGGTCTCGGAGGCGAGCGGCCTCGTCCCCGCCTCGCGCCAGCGCTATCTCGCCGAGATCGCCGAGTCCATCCGCGGCTACCGCGCCCGGGTCGAAGCGGATTGTGCCGCGGCCGCGCGGGCCGACGGCTATGCGCGGGTCCTGGCCACCGAGGGCCTCGCCCCCACGGCGCCTCTCGCGCCGATCGAAGCCCCGGCCGAGGACGACGTCGCGGCGCGGCTCGTCGAGGGCTACGCGGCGGCCGCGGCGGCGGTCGACCCGGCCCTCGCGGCGAGCCTGGCCGAGTGGCCGGCGAAGCGTGCGCAGTACCGGTCCGAGCGTCAGAGCTACACGGTTCGCGGACGCGAGATCGAAGTCGAGAACCGGACCGCCACGCTCTCGGGCAACACGATTCCGAAGGTCGCGATCCCCCGCACCGACGACTGGGGCGACCTCGCCCGCTATCTCGCCCTCGAGAACGTGCCCGGCGCGTTCCCGTTCACGGCGGGCGTCTTCCCCTTCAAGCGCAGCGGCGAGGACCCCGCTCGCATGTTCGCGGGGGAGGGCGGACCCGAGCGAACGAACCGTCGCTTCCACTACGTCTCCGCAGGGCAGCCCGCCGCACGACTCTCGACCGCCTTCGACAGCGTGACCCTCTACGGCCGCGATCCGGCGAAGCAGCCCGACGTCTTCGGGAAGATCGGCAACTCGGGCGTGTCGATCTGCACGCTCGACGACGCGAAGAAGCTCTACTCGGGCTTCGACCTCGTCGCACCGACGACCTCCGTCTCCCTCACGATCAACGGTCCCGCGCCGACGGTCCTGGCGTTCTTCCTGAACACGGCGATCGATCAGCGCGTCGAGCGCCACCTCCGGGAGACCGGCGAGCTCGACGCGGCGGTCGCGCGCTTCGCGGCGGCGCTCGAAGCGAAGGGACGGTCGCTTCCGCGATACGAGGGGGAGACCCCCGAGACCCACGACGGGCTCGGCCTCGGCCTGCTCGGCATCCCCGGCGACCGCGTCGTCGACGCGGAGACCTACGCGCGCCTGCGGAGCGAGGTCCTGCAGACCGTTCGCGGGACGGTGCAGGCGGACATCCTGAAGGAGGACCAGGCCCAGAACACCTGCATCTTCTCGACCGGGTTCTCCCTCAAGCTCCAGGGCGACATCCAGGAGACGTTCTGCCGCGAGCGGGTCTCGAACTTCTACTCCGTCTCGATCTCCGGCTACCACATGGCGGAAGCGGGCGCGAACCCCATCTCCCAGCTCGCGTTCACCCTCGCGAACGGCTTCACGTTCTGTGAGTACTTCCTGGCGCGCGGCATGGCCATCGACGACTTCGCGTCGAACTTCTCGTTCTTCTTCTCGAACGGGCTCGACGCGGAGTACTCGGTGATGGGGCGGGTCGCGCGTCGGATCTGGGCCGTGGCGATGCGCGAGAAGTACGGCGCGTCGGAGGCGAGCCAGAAGCTCAAGTACCACATCCAGACTTCGGGGCGTTCGCTGCACGCTCAGGAGATGGACTTCAACGACATCCGGACCACGCTCCAGGCGTTGACCGCGCTCCAGGACCAGTGCAACAGCCTCCACACGAACGCCTACGACGAGGCGGTCACGACGCCGACGGAAGAGTCCGTGCGCCGCGCGCTGGCGATCCAGCTGATCATCAACCGCGAGGCCGGGCTCATGAAGAACGAGAACCCGATCCAGGGTGCCTTCGTGATCGACGAGCTGACGGATCTCGTGGAGGAGGCGGTGCTCCAGGAGTTCGAGCGGCTCTCCGAGCGGGGCGGGGTGCTCGGCGCGATGGAGACGCTCTACCAGCGCGGGCGTATCCAGGACGAGTCGATGCTCTACGAGCAGCTGAAGCACACCGGCGAGCTGCCGATCGTCGGCGTGAACACCTTCCTGCCGGACGAGCCGGCGGATCCGGTGCTCGACGACGACAAGCTGATGCGCTCTTCCGATGCCGAGAAGCAGGCCCAGCTCGATTCGCTGGCCGCCTTCCACGCGCGCTGGGCGGAGGAGGCTCCGGCCGCGCTCGCGCGCCTGCAGGAGAAGGCGCGCCGCGGGGAGAACCTCTTCGACGAGCTCCTCGAGACGGTCAAGGTCGCGAGCCTCGGCCAGATCAGCGAAGCACTCTTCGAGGTCGGCGGACGCTATCGGCGGGCGATGTAGCGCGCGGCGGCGCGGCGGCGGACGGGGCCGCTAGGTGGCCGAAGACGAAATGGATGTCGGGTGGGGCGGGGCTGCTAGACTCGCCGCCCGCGAGGCCCGATGGGGCCATGGAGCGTGACGCGGACCCTGGAAGCGGGGCCGCGATCCAAGAACAGGAGCCTCTACGATGGCCGATTCGAAGGGCGGCATGCGCGCCGCCGATCAGCTCTCCGAATGGAAGGAGCTCGCGAGCAAGGAGCTCCGCGGGAAGGACGTCGACGCGCTGGTCTGGACCAGCCCCGACGGAATCGACGTGAAGGCGCTCTATACGGCCGCCGATCTCGAGGGCCTCGACCACGCGGACACGCTCCCGGGCATGTTTCCCTTCCTGCGCGGACCGCGGGCGACGATGTATGCGAATCGCCCCTGGACGCTCCGGCAGTACGCGGGCTTCTCGACCGCCGAGGAATCGAACCGCTTCTACAAGGCGAACCTCGCCGCGGGACAGCAGGGCCTCTCGGTCGCCTTCGATCTCGCGACCCACCGCGGCTACGACTCCGATCACGAGCGCGTGACCGGCGACGTGGGCAAGGCCGGGGTCGCGATCGATTCGGTGGAGGACATGAAGATCCTCTTCGACGGGATCCCGCTCGGTGAGGTGACCGTCTCGATGACCATGAACGGGGCGGTGATCCCGGTCCTGGCCTCGTTCATCGTGGCGGGCGAGGAGCAGGGCGTCGACCGCAAGGACCTCGCGGGCACGATCCAGAACGACATCCTCAAGGAGTTCATGGTCCGCAACACCTACATCTATCCGCCTACCCCGAGCATGCGCCTCGTGGCGGACATCATCGAGTACACGGCCAAGGAGATGCCGAAGTTCAACTCGATCTCGATCTCCGGCTACCACATGCAGGAAGCCGGAGCGACGACGGTCCAGGAGCTCGCCTTCACGATCGCCGATGGCCTCGAGTACGTGCGCGCGGCGCTCTCGAAGGGCATGGACGTCGACAAGTTCGCCGGCCGGCTCTCGTTCTTCTGGTGCATCGGCATGAACTTCTACATGGAGATCGCCAAGATGCGCGCCGCCCGCCGGATCTGGGCCGAGCGCATGCAGCAGGAGTTCCAGCCGAAGAACCCGCGCAGCATGATGCTCCGCACCCATTCGCAGACCTCGGGCGCGTCGCTGACCGAGCAGGATCCGATGAACAACGTGATCCGGACGACGGTCGAGGCGATGGCGTCGGTCTTCGGCGGGACGCAGTCGCTGCACACGAACGGCTACGACGAGGCGGTCTCGCTCCCGACCGACACGGCGGCCCGCGTCGCCCGGAACACCCAGCTCATCCTGCAGGAAGAATCGGGGATCCCGGCGGTCGTCGACCCGTGGGCGGGCTCCTACTTCATGGAGAACCTGACCCAGAAGGTCTACGAAGCGGCCAACGAGCTGATCGACGAGGTCGAGGCGCTCGGTGGCATGACGAAGGCGATCGAGCAGGGGATGCCGAAGCTCCGCATCGAGGAGTCGGCGACGCGGCGTCAGGCGCGGGTCGATTCCGGCGAGGACGTGATCGTCGGCGTCAACAAGTACCGCCTCGCGGAAGAGGATCCGATCGAGATTCGCGACATCGACAACACGGCCGTGCGCGAGTCCCAGTGTCGTCGGCTCGACGAGATCCGCGCGAGCCGGGACCAGGCTGCCGTCGACGCGGCGCTGGCGAACATCACGCAGCTCGCGGAGAGCGGCGAGGGCAACATGCTCGAGGCTGCGGTCGCGGCGGCGCGGGTGCGGGCCACGGTCGGCGAGATCACCGAGGCGATGGAGAAGGTCTACTCTCGCCATCGCGCCGAGGTCCGCTCGGTCTCCGGAGTCTACCGCCAGATGTACCGTGACGAAGACGCGTTCGAGCAGGTGTCGAAGGACGTGGCCGCCTTCGGCGAGCGTCAGGGGCGCCGACCGCGCATGCTCGCCGTGAAGCTCGGTCAGGACGGCCACGACCGCGGGATCAAGGTGATCGCGACGTCCTTCGCCGACCTCGGCTTCGACGTCGACGTCGGTCCGCTCTTCCAGACGCCGGAGGAGGCCGCCCAGCAGGCCGTCGACAACGACGTCCACGTGATCGGCGTGTCGAGCCAGGCAGCGGGCCACAAGACGCTCGTCCCCCAGCTGATCGAGGCCCTCGCGAAGCTGAACGCGTCGGACATCGTGGTGATCGTCGGCGGCATCATCCCGCCGCAGGACTACGCGTTCCTGCGCGACGCCGGCGTCGCCGCGATCTTCGGTCCCGGCACGCCGGTTCCGGAGGCGGCAGCGGAGGTGCTGAAGGTGCTGCAGGACCGCGCCGGCTGATGGGCGTCGTCCCGGGGGCACCAGCGGTCTCGGATCCGGCCGAGGTCGCCCGCGCGATCCGCGCCGGCGATCGGCGGGCGATGGCGCGCGCCATCACGAAGCTCGAGAGTACCCGCGACGAAGACTACGCCGCCGGGCAGGCGATCCTCGAGGAGATGATCGAGGACGCGGGCAACGCGATCCGCGTCGGGATCACCGGCCCCCCCGGCGTCGGCAAGAGCACCTTCATCGAAGCGCTCGGTCTCCACCTCGTCGAGCAGGGAAAGCGCGTGGCGGTGCTCGCCGTCGACCCCTCGAGCCCCGTGACCGGCGGCTCGATCCTCGGTGACAAGACGCGGATGGAGCGCCTCACCGTCCGGCCCGAGGCCTTCATCCGTCCGTCGCCCTCCAGCGGCTCCCTCGGTGGCGTCGCCCATCGCACCCGCGAGGCCATGCTCCTCTGCGAGGCCGCGGGCTACGACGTGGTGCTGATCGAGACCGTGGGCATCGGACAATCCGAGGTCACGGTCGCCTCGATGGTCGACTTCTTCCTGGTGCTGTTGCTGCCGTCCGGCGGCGACGAGCTGCAGGGAATCAAGAAGGGCGTGATCGAGCTGGCGGACGCGTTGGTCGTGAACAAGGCCGACGGTCCGATGGAGCAGACGGCCCATCGCACCCGCGTCGACTACGCCAGCGCCCTCGATCTGATCCGCTCGGCGAACGACGAGTGGCGACCCGTCGCGCTCGCCGCGAGCGCGCTCAACGAGGAGGGGATCGCGCCAGTCTGGAACACGATCCTCGAGCACCACGCGCTCTGCGTGGCCAATGGCGCCTTCGAGCAGCGGCGCCGCGACCAGGCCAAGGACTGGATGTGGAAGCTCGTGGACGAGGGAATCGTCCGGGAGTTCCGCGAACGGCCGGGCATGGCCGCGCGCATCGCCGAGCAGGAGGCCAGCGTCGCCGCCCAGAAGACGACGCCCGCCGCCGCGGCGCGTCTCTTGCTCGACGCCTTTCGGGCGCGCTGAGCGACCCGAGGGGGAGGCGGACGGGTGGGCTCACGCGTTTCGCGGATCCCGCCTCAATCCGGCTCGCGGACGCGCCGATGAGGCCAGGACCACAGGCGCGCAGCGCGCCCGCAGGAGTCGCGGTCATGGTCCAGATCAACATGAGCAGCAAGGAGATCACGCTGAAGGTCGTCTACTACGGCCCAGCGCTCTCCGGCAAGACCAGCAACCTGCAGATGCTGCACGAGATGATGGACGAGTCGACGCGCAGCCACATGCTGACCCTCGACACGAAGGACGACCGCACGCTCTACTTCGACTTCCTCCCCGTCGAGTTCGACACGGTGGGCGGGTTCTCGGTCAAGATGAAGCTCTTCACCGTGCCCGGTCAGGTCATGCACAAGTCGACCCGCAAGGTCGTGCTCGCCGGTGCGGACGCGATCGCCTTCATCGCAGACAGCCAGCGGAGCGCCGCCTCCGCGAACGCCTACTCCTGGCGGGACATGGAGGCGAACCTGAAGGCCCACGGCATCGACTTCGACTCCCTGCCGAAGGTCGTGCAGTTCAACAAGCGCGACATGCCCGACGTGAAGGACCTCGCCGAGATCAAGAAGCAGTGGGGCGACACGCCGACCTTCCCGGCGATCGCGAATCGGGGCGAGGGCGTCGTCGAGACGTTCCGGGAGCTCATGCGTGTGCTCTACCGCGGCCTCGAGGCCCGCCACGACTTTTCCGCGAAGTTCGCGCTCTCCGAGGACGAGTTCCTGAAGGGCGTGATGAAGAACTTCAAGGGCGCCTCGGCCTAGGCGACTCCGTCCGATCGGCGGACCCGGTGACGCCGCGGATCGCGCTCTCTCGCGGGACGCGGAGTCGGTCGTCTCGCGCTGGCGCGTGATTGACACCCCAGTCAACCATGCCTATCGTCGGCGCACCGTCACCCCCGGGTATGCCGCCCGGGTGCGCCCTCCAACCGCTGCCGGAACCCCCTGAGAGGCTGTGCCTTTCCCTGGTCTGGACGGCGGATACGCTGCGCTTGCGGCGTCCAGAGGAAAGGTGAGCCCCCGCCCATGTCTACGTCCGAATCCGACGCGCGACCGGCCCGCGAGATCCAGGAGAGCGAGCCCGGCCCGGGCCTCTCGACCATCTCGGAGGCGATCGAGGACATCGCCGCCGGCAAGATGGTCATCCTCGTCGACGACGAGGACCGCGAGAACGAGGGCGACCTCGTGATCGCCGCCGACAAGTGCACGCCCGAGGCGATCAACTTCATGGCCAAATACGGCCGCGGGCTGATCTGCCTTCCGATGGAGGAGGAGCAGCTCGAGCGCCTCCACCTGTCGATGATGGTGCCGGACTACGAGAACACGACGCCCTACGGCACCGCCTTCACCATCTCGATCGAAGCGCGCGAGGGCGTGACGACGGGGATCTCCGCCGCCGACCGGTGCGCGACGGTGCTCGCCGCGGTGAACCCGGACGCGAAGCCGACGGACATCGTCCGTCCCGGCCACATCTTCCCGCTGCGAGCGCGCAAGGGCGGCGTGCTCCGGCGCGTCGGCCAGACGGAGGGCTCCGTCGACCTCGCGCGGCTCGCCGGCTGCCATCCCTCGGGCGTGATCTGCGAGATCATGAACGACGACGGCACGATGGCGCGACTGCCCGACCTGATCGGATTCGCGAAGGAGCACGATCTCAAGATCGTGACCATCAAGGACCTCGTCGCCTACCGCCTGCGCAACGAGCAGCTGGTCCACCGCTCCGCGGTCGCCAGGATGCCGACGAAGCACGGAGAGTTCGAGGCGATCGTCTTCGAGAACGAGATCGACCACGTCGACCACATGGCGCTCGTCATGGGCGAGATCGACCCGGACGAGCCGATCCTGATCCGGGTCCACTCCGAGTGCCTGACCGGGGACGCGTTCGGGTCCATGCGCTGCGATTGCGGTGAGCAGCTCGATGCGGCGATGCGCATGATCGCCGAAGAGGGCTCCGGGATCATCCTGTACATGCGCCAGGAAGGCCGCGGCATCGGCCTCAAGAACAAGATCAAGGCCTACGAGCTCCAGGACAAGGAGGGGCTCGACACGGTCGAGGCCAACCACCGGCTGGGCTTCGGCGCCGACCTTCGCGACTACGGCGTCGGTGCGCAGATCCTCGCGGATCTCGGGGTGTCGAAGATCCGGATCCTGACGAACAACCCCGGCAAGCGCGCCGGCATCAGCGGCTACGGCGTCGAGATCGTCGACCGGGTCCCGCTCGAGATCGAGCCCAACGCCGACAACCTGAACTACCTGAAGACCAAGCGAGAGAAGCTCGGGCACGTGCTGAGCTTCCGGTCCCAGGGCGAGTAGAGATCGAGGAAGAGAAGATGTTCAGTTCCGTAGAAGACGTGATCCAGCAGCTCGGCGAACAGGAGTACATCTGCGACAAGCAGATCGCGACGGTCGTCTTCCTCGCTCAACAGCTCGACAAGCCGGTGCTCGTCGAAGGACCCGCCGGCGTCGGCAAGACGGAGCTCGCGAAGGTCGTGTCGAAGGCGCTCGGCCGCGAGATGATCCGGCTGCAGTGCTACGAGGGCCTCGACGAGGCGAAGGCGCTCTACGAGTGGGAGTACTCGAAGCAGCTCCTCTATACGCAGATCCTGAAGGACAAGGTGTCCGAGACGATCGCGGACGCGGGGAACCTCACGGAAGCCGCCGAGCGCGTGGGGGCCGAGGACTCGGTCTTCTTCTCGAACCGCTTCATCGTCCCGCGCCCGCTCATGCAGGCGATCAGCTCGGAAGAGCCGACGCTGCTGCTGATCGACGAGGTCGACAAGTCCGATCCGGAGTTCGAGGCCTTCCTCCTCGAGGTCCTCTCCGACTTCCAGGTCACGATCCCGGAGATCGGGACGATCGAGGCGAAGACGAAGCCGCTGGTCTTCCTGACGTCGAACGACGCGCGGGAGATGAGCGACGCGCTCAAACGACGCTGCCTCCACCTCTGGATCGACTACCCGAGCGAGGAGCTCGAGGTCCAGATCCTCGATCGCAAGGTCCCGAACATCGACAAGCGCCTCGCCGAAGAGGTCGTCCAGCTGATGAACAAGATCCGCGACCTCGACCTGAAGAAGACGCCCTCGATCTCGGAGACCCTCGACTGGGCCCGTGCGCTCCTCGCGCTCAACGCCGACGAGCTCGAGGATCAGGTCGTGGGCGACACGCTGAACGTGATCCTCAAGTACGAGGGCGACGTCCAGAAGGCGCAGAACGAGCTCGCGAAGCTGATCGAGAAGAAGACCGCCCAGCAGGCGGCGGAGGCGCCCCAGCAGGCCCCGGCCGAGACGACCAAGAAGGGCATCCTCCACTAGGTCGCGCTCCGCGCGCCGTAGGGCAGACGGGCCGCCCGGCTCGGCCTGGTCACGAACCGGGCGCGACCGCGACCGAGGCAGCGCTATGCAGAAGAAGATCATCGAGTTCACGAACCTGCTCCGGAAGAGCGGGATCCGGGTGTCCGTCGCAGAGGGCATCGACGCGTTCAACGCCCTCGACGAGCTGTCGCTGGACGACCGGGAGGTCTTCCAGGACGCGCTGCGTTCGTCCATGGTCAAACGTGGGGACGAGATCCCGACCTTCGACGAGCTCTTCAATCTCTTCTGGTCGGGCTTCTACGACAACCTGAAGGGCGCCTTCGGCGACATGGAGGGCGACCTCGCCGACATGGGCATCGATCTCGAGCAGCTGCTCAGCCAGCTCGCCGAGATGATGGAGAACATGGACGGTGACCTGGACATGGGGGAGCTTGCGCAGGCGCTGCTCACCCAGAACCTGTCCGAGCTCGAGAACATGATCCGCGCCGCCGCGGAGGATGCGGGCACCGGGCGGATCGAGAACATGCTCCAGGTGGGCTTCTTCTCCCGCCGCACGACCGAGCAGCTCGGGCTCGAGGGCGCCCAGCAGGATCTCGAGAACCTCGTCGAACGGATGAAGGCGATGGGGATGGGCGACGAGCAGATCCAGCAGATGCAGGAGATGATCCGCAAGCTGATGGAGACGGTTCGGCGCACGGTCCGGAACTTCACCGAGCGGGAGCTGCAGCAGCAGAACCACAACTACATGGAGAAGTTCCGTCGCGAGATGTTGACGGAAAAGAGCTTCTATCACCTGACCGAGGAGGAGATCCAGAAGATGCGCGAGGTCGTGACGCGCCTCGCTCAGCGGATCAAGAACATCCTCTCCATCCGGAAGAAGCGCCTGAAGCGCGGGAAGCTCGATCTCCACCAGACGCTCCGCCGCAACATGGCCCGCGGCGGCATCCCCTTCGAGGTCGTCTACAAGACGCGACGCAAGGACCGCCCGAAGCTGATCATCATGTGCGACGTCTCGTCTTCGGTGGCGAACGTCTCCCGCTTCATGCTGCAGTTCATGTACAGCCTGCAGGAAGCCTTCACGAAGATCCGTTGTTACGTGTTCGTGGCGGAGCTCGGCGAGGTGACCGACGTGTTCCACGACGGGGACGTCAACAGCGCCGTCGAGAAGGCCCTCGACGGCGGCGACGTGATCAACGTCTACACCCGCAGCAACTTCGGCTTCGCCTTCCACGAGTTCTGGAAGAACCACCTGGCGGCGGTCGACAACAAGACGACCGTGATCATCCTGGGCGACGCGCGGAACAACTACAACGACGCCAAGGCCTGGTGCATCCGGGACATTCAGAACAAGGCCAAGAACGTCGTATGGCTGAACCCCGAGAGCCCTTCGGCCTGGGGCTTCGGCGATTCGGTGATGGACAAGTACATGCCGTACTGCGACATCGTCGAGGAGTGCCGGAACCTGCGGCAGCTCTCCAAGGTCGTCGACCAGATCGTGCTCTAACCTTGCCAGGGCGGGGGGCACTGCCTCTCTTCGCGGGACTCACGCTGGCTCGCTGCTTCCGGTGACCCGCGCTTCGGGGCTGGGGTGCTCGAGCGGAGCGGGCTCGCTCGGTGCGCTGTACCCTGGTGTCGTTCGTTATCGGAGGTGAGGGAGGTGTTCGATGAGTGCTGAGGCGATGGATTCGGAGGCGAGCGCCTCGATCTCGGAGGATCTCGCGAAGGCCTTCGGTCGGGGCGTCGCCGAGAAGGACGAGGCCTCGCTCTTCCTGGTCGCGCTGCGCGACGTGGCGATCGTCTCGGCGCTGCTCTCGCTCTTCGCCGCGGCGGAGGCCTGGGCAACGGTCTCCGAGCTGGCCTTCGCCTCGTTGCTCGCGACCGTCGACGGCTTCCTCGTCGGCGCAGCGACGACGGCGCTCGCCCACGAGTGGGGCCACTTTGCGGGGGCACGGCTCGGGGGAGGGCACGCGCCGCTCAAGCCCTTGTCCGGCTTCCTGCCGCTCTTCGACTTCGACTACGCCAACAACGACCGCAAGGCGTTCGAGTGGATGAGCTACGGAGGAAACATCGCGCACGTGGCCGTCCCGCTGCTCTACTTCCTGGCGCTTCCCACGAACGGCCCCGGAACCGCCGCCCTCGTCGCCGGCGCCGTCGGTTTCGCCGTCTTCTCGAGCCTCGTGGAGTGGCCCGTCATCGCGAGAAGCCGAGAAGGCAAGAGCGGCCTCGAAGCTCTCGGCACCATCCCCAAGGACTTCGTCCAGCGCTACACGCCCTGGGCCATCGGCTCCGCGTTCCTGGTCTTCCTCGTGCTCTGATCCGCCGCGAGGCCCGACGCACGCCCCCCCGACCCCAGAGCCAGGTCCGGCCATCCCAGCCCCAATCGAGCACCCGGCCCCAGACCAGGTCCCCCCAGCCCCAA
>JAUIMK010000488.1 GCA_030432735.1 bacterium | reverse complement strand
CGTTGCCGGTGTGGCGGAGGAGGAAGAGGCCGACGTCGTCGATCAGGTCGCGGTGGCTGCAGACGTTGAAGTAGAAGTAGCTGCCCATGCCGCAGCCGCCGAAGAGCCCGATCTGCCCATCGAAGCGGCCCGGCGTGTGGCCCGCGTCTTCGAGGGCCTCCCAGCAGAGCTCCATGAAGTGGCGGTGCTGGGGGTCGAGGATCGCGGCCTCCTTCGGGCTGAAGCCGAAGAAGTCGCGATCGAAGAGCTTGACGTCGGACAGCGCGCCGCCACGAGGGATGTACGAGGGCTTGCGCAGAGTGTCGGGATGTTCGCCGCTCTCGAGGAGCGCGTCCTCGGAGTAGTCGACGATCGACTCGCGACCTTCGCGCAGATTCTGCCAGAACGCGTCGACGCCGTTCGCGCCGGGCACGCGCAGGGCCATGCCCACGATCGCGATGTCGTTCTCGCCGATCTCGTCGTTGCCGTCGCGGCCCGAATCGGCCATCCACCCCTCCTCGGCCCGATCCGCCCCGGGCCTCCACACGTCGCCGGCGCCCGCTGGACGGCCGCCCCTCTCGTCGCGCATCCCGAACGTCGGCGACGCCCCGGATGGCTCCTGCCGATCCCCTAGCCCTTGCCGCGTCGCCGCCGCCGACCGAGCGCGTGCCGCCGCTTGTCGGCGCGGGCCTGACTCGCCTGCGCCGTCTCCTTGGCGTCGTCCCCGCTCGTGAGGTGGGACGCGAGCCCCGCCACCGTCGGGAAGCGATACAGGTCCGTCAGCGTGATCGGCATCGGCACCGCATCCCGCAGCTTGCGGTGCGCCTGCACCACGAGCAGGGAGTGCCCGCCCAGGTCGAAGAAGTTGTCGTCGACCCCGACCTTCTCCAGATAGAGCACCTCTTTCCAGATCTCCGCGATCTGGCTCTCGAGCTCGTTCTCCGGCGCCTTGTACTCGGCCTGGGAGCGCGTCTGCACGTCTCGCGGCGCCGGGAGCGCCTTGCGGTCCACCTTGCCGTTCGGCGTCTGGGGGAAGCGGTCCAGGGTCACGATGTTCGACGGCACCATGAACTCGGGCAGGTGTTCCCGCAGTCCCTCGCGGAGCGCCGCCTCGTCGAGGACGGTGCCGGGCGGGGAGCCGGCCGGTGCGCGCACGTAGCCGACCAATCGGACGTCTCCGGGCGTGTCCTCCCGCGCGATCACGACGCCTTCCCGCACGCCTTCCTGGGCCGCGAGCCGCGCCTCGATCTCGCCGAGCTCGATGCGATAGCCGCGGATCTTGACCTGGTGATCGAGGCGGCCGAGGAAGTCGATCCGCCCGTCGTCCATCCAGCGCGCGAGGTCGCCGGTCGCGTACATGCGCGCGCCGGGACGATCACTGAAGGGATCCGGTACGAAGCGCTCGTCCGTCAGCTCCGGCCGATCGTGGTAGCCGCGCACGACGCCCTCGCCGCCGATCCAGAGCTCGCCCGCCACGCCGATCGGCGTCGGCTCGAGCCCCTTGTCGAGGATGTAGAGCTGCGTGTTCGCGATCGGACGACCGATCGAGATCGACTCCGGGCGACCGAGCACGGGCTCGGTCGAGGACCAGATCGTCGTCTCCGTCGGACCGTACATGTTGCGGACCGTGCCCTGGCAGACCGCGTCGAGCTCTGCCGCCAGCGAGACCGGGAACGCCTCGCCGCCGATCATCAGCTGCGGAATCCGCCCGAGCGCCGCCCGGGTCTCCGGGTTCGTGAGCAGCATCGTCGCGTGGGACGGCGTGCACTGCAGATGCGTGACGGCATGGCGCTCGACCTGCGCCGCGAAGGAGTGGTCGACCACCGCGCCCGCCGTCGTCGCCACCGCGGCGTCCACCGCGTCCGCCGGCCGCTCGTTCACCTTCCGGCGGACGACGTCGAGGGCGGGCAGCGCGTCGAGCGCGACCCGGGTGTCGACCCCGAAGTCGATCAGACACGCGATCTCGTCGATGTCCGCGTCCTTGCAGCGCTCGAGCATCTTCTCGCAGGCTTCCGGCGTCCCCATCAGCCCGCTCGTCTCGTAGTAGCGCTCGAAGGCGAACTCGAGGATCGCGTCGGTCTCGTCCTCGGAGAGGCTCTTGAGGTCGACGTCCTCGGGCTTCTGATCCGGCCCGCCGGGACGCTCGAAGGCCGGGAAGGACCAGGCGAAGTCGACCACCAGCGACATCGAGCTCGCCAGGTAGTCCTTCATGGGCTCGCGCACGATCTTCCGCACCTCGGCATCGTCCTCGCCCACGAAGGTGTGGAGCATGCAGGTCACGGTGCCGGCGGCCGGGTCGTGGCCCGCGTCGGCACGGGCCTGTCGATAGGCGCGGACCTTCACGGCGAGCTCGTCGAGGGTCTGGCCGAGCAGATGCGTCAGCACGTTGACCCCGGCGGCGCCCGCCGCCTTGAAGGTGTCGACGTTGCCCGCCGTCGTGATCCAGACCG
>JAUIMK010000121.1 GCA_030432735.1 bacterium | reverse complement strand
GGTCTCGCTCGTGCTCGAGAGCTCGTGCTTCGCCTTCTCCGCCGCCTCCTTGAGGCGCTGGAGGGCCATCGGATCCTTGCGCAGATCGACGCCGTGCTCGTCCTGGAAACGCGCGGCGAGCGCGTCGACCAGCACGTTGTCGAAGTCTTCGCCGCCGAGGAAGGTGTCGCCGTTCGTCGAGAGGACCTGGAAGACCCCGTCGCCGAGCTCCAGGATCGAGACATCGAAGGTGCCGCCGCCGAGGTCGAAGACCGCGATCTTCTGGTCCTGGTCCCGGTCGATGCCGTAGGAGAGTGCCGCGGCGGTGGGCTCGTTGATGATCCGGAGGACTTCGAGACCGGCGATCTTGCCGGCCTCCTTGGTCGCCTGGCGCTGGGCGTCGTTGAAGTACGCGGGGACGGTGATCACCGCCTGCTCGACCGGCTCGCCGAGGAATTCGGAGGCGGTCTCCCGCATCCGCGCGAGGACCATCGCCGAGATCTCCTGGGGCGAGCAGGCCTTCCCGTCGACCTCGACCCAGGCGTCCCCGTTGTCGGCGCCGACGATCTTGAAGGGCGCGATGCCGGCGAAGGCGGCGACCTCGTCGGCCTCGAGCTTGCGCCCGATCAGGCGCTTCACCGCGTAGATCGTGCGCTCGGGGTTCGTGATCGCCTGGCGCTTGGCGATCTGGCCGACGAGCTTCTCGCCGCTCTCGGTGAAGGCCACCATCGACGGGGTCGTGCGGGCACCTTCGGCGTTGGCGATGACCTCTGCCTGGTCGCCCTGCATGACCGACACGCAGCTGTTGGTCGTCCCGAGGTCGATCCCGATGACCTTGCCCATAGAAGCCTGCCCCTCGCTCGCGTTCCCTCCGGAGACGCGAGCGGGTCGCGGCTTCCGGCTAGTCCTGGGTCGGGGCTCCACCCGCGGCCGCCGCTTCCTCGGCGGTCGGTTCGCGGGAGACGATGACGCGCGACGGACGAATCATCCGATCGTGGATCACATACCCCTTCTGGAGCACCTGCAGCACGGTGTTCGGCGGGACGGCTCCGTTCGGGATCTGCCCCATCGCCTCGTGCACCGCCGGATCGAAGACCTGCCCCTCGGCCTGGATCTCCTGGACGGCGTGCTTGGCGAGCGTCCCGAGGATCTCCCGGTACACCAGCTCCACTCCGTCGAGGATTCCCTGGACTTCGGCCCCGGCGTTCTGCGCCCCGTGCTCGAGGGCGCGTTCCAGATTATCGACCGCCGAAAGGAGATCCTTGACGAGATTCTGGTGGCCGAACTTCAGGCTCTCCTGCTTCTCCTTGAGGCTCCGGCGCCGGAAATTCTCGAACTCGGCCTGGAGGCGGAGGTAGGCGTCCTCCTTCTCGGCGATCTCCGCGAGCTTCTCCTCGTGCAGCCCCTTCAGGTCCTGCAGCTCCTGCGAGAGCAGCTCGATGGTCATCTTGTCGGCGGACGACGCGCCGCCCGCCCCCGCCTTCTCCGCGGCCTCGCGCTTCTCGCTGGACGCGATCGCTTCCTGGAGCGCCGCCTCCATCTCGTCGCTCGCGGCGATCTTCGGACCGCCCTCGCCGTCCTCGAGATCGTGCTGGGAGTTGCCGTGGGTTTCGTCACTCATCGCGAATTCGTCCATATCCTCGGGTCGATCGACCGCCCAGGAGGGCGGGTTGAGCGTCCTCCGTCACATTCGCGCGGAGTCGGCGCGGGCGCGCGGCGCCGCGTCGAGCCCGACATCTAGTCACGGACGGCGCTCAAGCAAGCAGCTTGCGGGTCACCGCGTCGGAAAAGTACCCGACCAGCGGGATCACGCGGCTGTAGTCCATCCGCTGCGGTCCGATCACGCCGAGCATCCCGAGCGGCGCCCCCCCGTCGGCGGCGGACTCGATCACGCCCCCGTCGCCCCCGCCGCCGTACGGAACCGCGATCAGCGTGCAATCGCGCAGGGAGGGCTCGCCGAGCTCGGTGCCCAGGGACATCGCGAGCCCGACCCGGCGCTCGCCGCCGTCCGCTTCCGCGATCTGCTCGAGCAGCGCGAGCAGCCGCTCGTTCGTCTCGAGGGCCGCGAAGAGCCCCCGGATCCGCTCCGGATCGGAGAACTCCGGCTGGTCGAGGAGCGCGAGACGCGAGGCGATGACGAGATCGTCGCTCCCGTCGCTTTCCGAGGCCTCGCACGCCGCGAACCCGACGTGCCACGCCCGTCGCAGGAAGTCGTCCGCCTCCCCGCGCAAGCCCTCGCGCTCGGCCTCGAGCAGCCGGCGCAGGCCGACCAGCGTCCGGCCTTCGATCCGCTCGGCGAGGTGGTCGCGGACGCGCTCGAGCTCCCGCGGCGAGATCGGCGTCTCGTCGGTGATCACCCGCTCGACGACGTTCCCGTTCTCGGCGACGAGCACCGCGAGGATCCGGCCCGCCGCGACGGGGAGCAGATGGATCGTCCGCAGGCGCAGGCGTTCGACGCGCGGCGCGAGGACGAAGCCGAGCTGTCGCGTGTGTTCGGAGAGCAGATGGGAGGCCTGGCGCGGCGTCTCCCCGGGCTCGACGGCGTCGAAGGCCCGGTCGAGCAGTCGCTGGTGATGCGGTCCGAGGAAGCCCACCTCGAGCAGCTCGTCGACGAAGACGCGCAGGCCCATCGCCGTCGGCACGCGCCCCGCCGACGCGTGGGCCTTGGCGATCAGCCCGCGCTCGTGGAGCTCCGAGAGCGTGTTGCGGATGCTCGCCGGCGAGAGCGGCGTCGGCATCAGATGCGAGAGCGTGGTCGAGCCGACGGGCCCGGCCTGGCCGACGTAGGCCGCGATCAGCGCGCGCAGCACGCTCGCCTGCCGCTCGGTCAGCTCGACCGGCTCCGAGACACCATGAATCCGCGGCTTGTGCGACGTGGACATGGAGAAGGGCTCCGCTCGGCCGGGCGACGCGCCCGACACGCTCTCGAAGAAATACCCCCGGGCCCGCGGGGCGTCAAACGCGCGCGCGCGCGGGCGCCGGGGAGGCTCAGTCGCCCTCCCCGCCGACGAACTCCGCGGCCACGTCGTCCGCCACGAGCCGCCCCGCGCGGGAGAGGCGCAGATCGCCGCCGGCCCCCTCCACGAGCCACCCCATCCCGACGAGCCGGTCGATCTCCGCGTCGAAGAAGGCGCGCGGCGGGGCGGTGAACTCCTCGGCGAAGGCCGCAGCCGACAGCCCCTCGACCTGGCGCAGCCCGAGGAAGACCGCTTCGCCCCGGGCGGTCGCCGGATCGAGGGTCTCCTCCTCGCCGGCGGCGGCGGGGTTCCGGGCGATCGCGGCCTCCCAATCGGCGAGCTCGCGCGGATTGGCGCGGCGGGCACCGTGGGGCCGGGTCGCGCAGCGCGCCTCGGTCGAGTGGGCGCCCATCCCGAGGCCGAGCACCGCCTGCCGCTGCCAGTAGCGCGCGTTGTGCCGCGCCCGCCTCCCCGGACGCGCGTAGCTCGAGATCTCGTAGCGCGCGTAGCCCGCGGCCTCGAGCCGGCCCTCGACCTGCTCGATCATCGCGGCCGCGAGATCCTCGTCCGGCGGCGTCATCCGCCCGTCCGCGACGGCGCGCCCGAAGGGCGTCGCCGGCTCGAAGGTCAGCTCGTAGGTCGAGACGTGCTCGGGGCCGAACGCGATCACCTTGTCCAGGTCGCGTTCGAGCGCCGCGGGCGTCTGGTCCGGTTCAGCGAAGATCAGGTCGAGGGAGAGATCTTCGAAGCCGGCTTCGCGGGCGGCATCGAGGGTCGCGTCAGCGACCGAGGCGCGATGGGCCCGACCGAGGCGCTTCAAGAGCCGGTCGTCGAAGCTCTGCACCCCGATCGAGAGTCGGTTCACGCCCGCCGCCCGGAAGTCCGGGAGGCGTTCGCGTTCGACGGTGCTCGGATTGAGCTCGAGGGTGATCTCGGGGGCCTCGTCCGGGACACCGGCGGCGGACCCCGGGGACGCCGAAGGAAAGGCCCGACGGACCGCCTCGACCAGACGCACGATCGACGCGGGGCGGAAGAGCGCCGGTGTCCCGCCCCCGAAGTAGATGCTCGCGAGGGGGCGCGCCGCGAACGCCGGTGCGCGCGCCGAGAGCTCGGTCAGCAGGTGCTCGACGTAGCGGTCCTCGACCGCCGACTCGAGGGGGCGCGCCGCCAGGACGGCGAAGTCGCAGTAGGGGCAGACGCGCTCGCACCAGGGGAGATGCAGATAGACCCCGACGCGTCCGTCGTCCCCGCCGACCGGCGCGGTGTTCGCCTCCGCTTGCCCGGGCTCCGCCATGCGCGGGACGCTAGCGCCGCGAGCGACGGCGCGACCCCTCCGGTAATCTCGCGGCGCTTTGGCCTCGACCTCCACCGAATCCACCACCGTTTCCCCCCCGCCGACCCTCCACCGCGTCCTCGACAACGGCCTGACGATCCTGCTGCGCGAGAGCCACCGCGCCCCGGTCGCCGAGCTCCAGATCTGGGCCGGCGTGGGCAGCGCCGACGAGCGCCCGGGCGAAGAGGGCCTCGCCCACTTCCACGAGCACATGCTCTTCAAGGGCACCGAGCGCCGCGGCGTCGGCGAGGTCGCGGGCGACATCGAGGGACTCGGCGGCCACATCAACGCCTACACGTCTTTCGACCAGACCGTCTATCACGCGACGCTGCCGTCGTCGGCGTGGCGCGACGGGCTCGACGTGCTGGTCGATGCCATCCGCTTCTCCCTCTTCGACGAAGACGAGGTGCGGCGCGAGCGCGAGGTCGTCCTCGAGGAGATCCGCCGCTCCGACGACACGCCGGGGCACGTGCTGGGCGACCTCGCCTTCCGCGAGTGCTACCGGATCCATCCCTACGGCCTGCCGATCCTCGGCCCCGCGTCCAACGTGGCGGGCTTCGAGCCCCGCCAGGTCCGGCGCTTCTTCGAGCGCTGGTACACGCCGGACAACCTGATGGTCGTCGCGGTCGGGGACTTCGACGCGAACGAGGTCGCGGCGGAGATCGAGCGGCTCTTCGCCGACGCGCGCCGGGGCTATGCGAACCGCGAACGCCCGGTCGAGCCGCCGGGAGACGGCATCCGCGTCGCCGTCCTCCGCCGCCCCTTCGAAGGGCACCGCGTCGATCTCTCGTGGCCCGCCGCGCGCTTCCAGGAACGCGAGGCGATCCATCTCGACCTGCTCGCCTACGTGCTGGGCGAATGCGAATCGAGCCGGCTCGTCCAGCGGATCCGGGAGGACGCGGGGCTGGTCGACCGGATCGATGCCGGTGCCTACACGCCCCTCGATCGCGGCCTCTTCTCGATCGGCTTCGAGACCGACGCCGCGCGACTGCTCGAAGCGACGCGGCGGATCGTCGAAGAGACGGACCGTCTGCGGCGCGAGCCGGTCGGCCGTGCCGAGCTCGAGCGCGCGCGCGTGAACTTCCTGGCGAGCGAGCAGTTCGAGCGCGAGAGCGTGTCGGGCCTCGCTTCGCGGATCGGCAGCTACGAAGCGATGGGCGGCGGCTGGCGGCGCGAGAGCGAGGCGCTCGAGATCCTGAAGTCGGCGACACCGAAGGATCTGCTCGCGGCCGCGGAGCGCTATCTCGATCCGCGGGGCCTCACGCTCGCCGCGCTCCTGCCGGAGTCGACCGACGCAGCGCTCGACGGTGCCGCGCTTCGCGAGGCGGTGGAGCAGGGACTCGCCGCAGCGACCGCGCCCTCGCACTCGCCCGCGGAGCCCGACGACGAGGACTTCGCCGCGTCCGCCGCGATCCGCGAGGCCCCGCCGCTCCGCTTCGGTCCGCTTCGGGTGACGGCGGACGGCGCCGGGGAACGGCTCGATGCCACGCTTCCGAACGGCCTCGACGTGCACGTGCTGCGTCGGCCCGAGGTCCCGATCGCGACGCTCCGGCTCGCCTGCCCCGGCGGCCTGCTGACCGAGACCGGGTCGTCCTCCGGCATCACGCGCTTCCTGAACGCGATGTGGACCCGGGGCACGCGCTCGCTCTCCGCCGCGGACTTCGCGCGCCGCGTCGAGGGTCTCGCTGCCGAGATCGACGGCTTCTCCGGACGCAACTCGATCGGGCTGACCCTCGACACGCTCTCCGAGAGCCTCGAGCCCGCGCTGGCCCTCTTCGCGGAAGCGCTCCTCGAGCCGCGACTCGATCCCGCGGAGATCGATCGCGAGCGGCGCGAGACCCTCGCCGCCCTCGACCGCCGCGAGGATCGCCTGGGCCAGCGTGCCTTCCAGCTCTTCGCGCGCACCGAGTTCGAGGACCATCCCTACTCGCTGACCGTGCTGGGCGAGCGCGAGTCGATCGAGTCCTTCGATGCGGCGGCGCTCTCCCGACACGCCGAGCGCCTGATCCGCGCGGATCGCGCCGCCGTCGCGATCGTCGGCGACGTCGATCCCGAAAAGGTGGGGCGCTGGATCGGCGAACGCCTCGGTGGCATGCCGTCCGGCGGACCGGACTTCGCGGTCCCGGCGATCCCGCCCCGAGGCGTCGGCGTCCGTGAATCCTCGCAGATCAAGGACCGCGCCCAGGCCCACCTCGTCGTGGGCTTCCGCGGCGTGACCCTCGATGATCCCGACCGCCACGGTCTCGAGCTGATCTCGCAGCTCCTGGCCGGCCAGGGCGGGCGCCTCTTCCTCGAGCTCCGCGACCGCCAGAGCCTCGCCTACACCGTCTCGGCCTCGAACGTCGAGGGACTCGCTCCCGGCTACGTCTCCATCTACATCGCGACGGCGCCGGACAAGCTCGAACGCGCCCGCGCCGGAATCTTCGAGGAGGTCGACCGACTCCTGTCCGCGCCACCGGACCGAGAAGAGCTCGCCCGCGCCATCCGCTACGGCAGCGGCAGCTTCGCCATCGACTCCCAGCGCAGCCACGCCCGCGCCGCCCACATGGCCCTCGACTCGATCTACGGCCTCGGCCCCGACCACACCGACGGATACCCGGCCCGCATCGCCGCCCTCACCCCGGAAGACATCCACCGCGTCGCGAAGCGCATCTTCCGAACCGACGCCTGCACGATCGCCGCGGTCCATCCGTAGGGTGGGCGAGGCCGGCCGGCCCCTTCCACGCCCGGTAAATCGAAACGCCCCCAGCCGTGAGACACGACTGGGGGCGTTCGGGGTAACATCATCGACGACGGGGACCAAGCGGTCGAGGCGTCGCTTCCCTGCTGGACCCGCCGGATGATGCCGTGACTGTCGAGCCGTCGGGCATCGGGTGCAGGATCCGAGGATCGGATGCGTCGGTCCGATTTCGCACGGACTCCTGTCAGGGTCGGTCGCGGCGTGCGGGCGAGTCGCCGGCAGGCCATCGTGACCGGGGTCAGTGGCCCGGCCGATGAGCGCCTAAGGAGTAGCGCTCACCGGCCGTGCTACTGGGGACTCCCCCCCTTCCCAAGAAGGGAGTCACACGTCGGAGCCAGCAGAGTCCGCAAAAGGCCGAATATCCCCTTGAAAGCTTTTGGGGGTGGGGCGAATGCCTCGTTTCCGGCCCACCCACTTTCAATCGGACCTGCCGCCTGACGACGTGGGGCGAATATATACCGCCGCGTCGTTTTTCGGGAAGATTTTTCGACACTTCCTCGAAAAAAAGTCCACACGCCCGATTCGCCGCGAAGACGCCCCCGAAACCGCACCTGACGGGTAGATCGAGCCGTAAGTCGCCGGTCCGAATGGGGTCTTCGCTGCGGGCCGCGTCGCGGACGCGCCACGAGCTCATTTCGAATGCGCGGACGCGCGTACCCCGATCGCGGCGCCGTCGGTCCGCGGGTCGGCCCCTCCGAGGTGCCGGCCCGTTTTCGGATCGACCACGATCACCTCGGCGGCGGACCAGTGCCGCGGGCTCGAATCGACCGCGTGGCCGCGGGCTTCCAGCGCCGAGATCACCTCCGCGGGCACCTCGGGCTCGACCCGGAGCCGATTCGGGTCCCACTGATGGTGGTAGCGGGGCGCCGAGACGGCGGCCTGGGGATCCATCCCCCAGTCGATCACGTTGAGGATCGTGAGCAGCGTCGTCGAGATGATGCGGGGCCCGCCGGGACTGCCCGAGACCATGAAGAGTCGGCCGTCCTTGTCGACGATCGTGGGCGTCATGCTCGAGAGCGGCCGCTTGCCCGCCGCGGGCAGGTTGGCGCCGCGCGTATCGATCAGGCCGTAGCTGTTGGGCGTCCCGGTCGCGATCGCGAAGTCGTCCATCTCGTTGTTGAGGACGACGCCGGTTCCCTTCGCGGTGATCCCGGAGCCGAAGGGCGTGTTGATCGTCATCGTGAGCGCGACGGCGCGACCCGCCGCGTCGGTGACGGAGAGGTGGGTCGTGCCGGCGTCTTCGGGGATCGTCCCCGGCGACTCGATGCGCGTCGCCTTCGTCGCGTCGATCCGCGCGCGCTGGGCCGTCGCGTAGGTCTTCGAGACGAGCCGGTCGATCGGCACGTCGACGAAGTCCGCGTCGCCCATGTACACCGCGCGATCGGCGAAGGCGAGCTTCATCGCCTCGGTCACGAGATGGATCGCCGACGCGTCACCGGCGCGATGGGCCGAGAGATCGAAGCCTTCGAGCACGTTGAGGGCCTGGACGAGCACGGCGCCGCCGGAGGACGGCGGCGGGAAGCTGGCGACGCGATGGCCCCGGTACTCGCCCAACACGGGGTCGCGCCACTTCGGCTCGAAGTTGCGCAGGTCCTCGAGGTCGAGGATCCCGCCGCGACGCTTCACCTCGGCGACGATCGCCCGACCGACCTCGCCGTCCCGGAAGACCCGCTCGCCCCGACGCGCGAGCAGCTCGAGGCTCTTCGCGAGATCCTCCTGGACCAGGATCCGTCCCTGCATCGCCGCCGGATCGAAGGGCGCGAACTGGATGCGCCAGGTCTCCGGGAAGCGTTCCTCGGAGAAGCGTCCGCGCATGAAGCCGGCCATGCGCGCGTGGTAGCGGCCGATCTCGACGCCGTCCCGGGCGAGCTCGATCGCCGGGGCGAGGACCTGCGGAAGCGACATCGTGCCGTACTTCTCCAGCAGCTCGACCATCCCCGGAACGAAGGAAGGCGTTGCGACCGCGAGCGGCCCGTGGACCGAAGCGCGCTCCGGCACGCCGGGATCCGTGTACATCGTGGGCGTCGCCCGCGCCGGCGCCGTCTCCCGCGCATCGAGCGCCCGGATCGTCCCGTCCTCGAGGCGAACCAGCGCGAAGGCCCCCCCGCCGACGCCCGCCGAGAAGGGCTGCACCACGCCGACCGCGAAGGCCGTCGCGACCGCCGCATCGATCGCGTTGCCGCCCTCTTCGAGGATGCGCGCCCCGGCGAGCGCGGCGGCGCGATGGGTCGAGACGACCATCCCGCCCGTCCCGACGGCCGGCGCGCCGGCGGCGGCGAAGGCCGCCGTTCCGGGAAGAAAGAGGAGAAGGAGGCAGAGCGACGCGATGACGGCGCGGGCGCGGCCCCGTCGAAGCGCGGTGGGGCTCGTCACCCTCGTGCGCGGCGAGGCCGCAATTCCGTTCCACTTTCGCAAGATGGGCGCCCTCCCCTGCGTCCAGGCGCGCGCGATAGGTCTCAGCTCGGCCGGCGCCTCGGACGATGTACCCGACATGCGCGGCACGCTATCACACCCCCACGATTCCGACGGACGCCCCTCGCCCGCCCGCTTGGCGGCGTTCGTCTTCGCGACGTGCGCGCTCTCGCTCGCCGTCTCCGGCTGCGGCGAGAACGGACCGACGCCTTCCTTCGACGGACTCACGAAGATCGAGCCCGCGGACGTCGAGGGCAACGACGACTTCGCCTGGCCCGACGATCCGAGCCACCCGGTCCTCGAGCTCCAGATCGAGACGGCGGAGCGACAGGGCACGATCCTGATCGAGCTCATGCCCGAGCTCGCGCCACGCACCGTCGTCAACGTGATCGACCTCGCGAGCGACGGCTACTACGACGGCACGACCTTCCATCGCGTGATCCCCGGCTTCATGATCCAGGGCGGCGATCCCAAGAGCCGCGACCGCGACCCGACCAACGACGGAACGGGCGGCGGCGAAAACCCGCTGCCCGACGAGTTTTCCGCGGCGCCCTACCTGCGCGGCGTCGTGGGCATGGGCAACCGCGGCCGCTCCGACTCGACCAGCGCGCAGTTCTTCATCATGCACGCCGAGAACCGCAACCTCGACGGCCGCTACAACACGATCGGCCGCGTCCTCGACGGCATGGACTTCGTCGACGACATCACCCGCGTCGCGATCGACCGCTCCGGACGCTGGGGACCGAGGGATCGACCGATCGAGAACGTCCGGATCACGAGCGTCCGGCCGGTCGGCCAGGTCGCCGCGATCCGCGCGGCGATGGAGCTCGAGCAGGCGAGCACCGGCGAGATCGCGCTGGCTGAAGCGAGTGAGTCGGCCGGAGCAGCGCCGGTTGCGGAAGCGACGGCGAAGAGCGCGACGAGCGCACCGCCCGCGGCGCCGGCCCCCGCGCCTTAGGCGATCGCGCCCCAGGCGATCGCGGTACGGGGACGTCGATTCCGCTGACCGAGGGCGGCGCGCTGGTGGCCCGGCCCAGCGGGCAATCGAGTCCCCCTCGGGAGGCGCCCGTCGCAGCTCGGCTTTCCGGGCTCCGGTTCCGCGCTTTTCGTGCCGAATGGATGGACTGCGCGGCGGGGTCCGTTACTCTTCCGCTCCTTCGGTGGCCCGGTAGCTCAGCTGGTAGAGCACGCGACTGAAAATCGCGGTGTCGGCGGTTCGACCCCGCCCTGGGCCACCACCGCAACCGCTTGATTGCCGTTGCGAGCGCGAAGCGACCCGTTCTCCGGGGTCGCGCGCCGCGTTCATCCGACCGTCCCGGGTGCCCACGAGACGTCCTTCATCCGGCGGATGGAGCGACGGCACTGCGCGAGGTAGCCTCGCAGGCGCCTCGACGGGGCGCCGGCGCAGTCTCCGCGCAGCAAGGATCGAAATGCACCCGCAGCCGCCCTCGACCACCCGCCGCACCTATTGCCGCCTGTGTCACTGCGCGTGTCCGATCGACGCGGAGATCGAGGACGGCCGCGTCGTGCGGGTGCGGGGTGTCCGCGAGAACGACCTCTACCACGGCTATACCTGCCCGAAGGGCCGCGCCTACCCGGCGATGCATGCGGACCCGGATCGCCTGCTCCACTCGCAGAAGCGTCGACCCGACGGCGGCCACGAACCGATCTCCGTCGAGCGGGCGATGGACGAGATCGCCGAGCGCCTCTCCGGGATCCTCGCCGAGCACGGTCCCCGCTCGGTCGCGCTCTACCTGGGCACCCAGTGCGCGGCGCACCCGGCGACCGGTGCCCTCGCCCGGGCCTGGCACGCGGCGCTCGGGTCGGAGATGTACTTCACGCCGATCACGATCGATCAGCCCGGGAAGTTCGTCGCGCAGGCGCTGCACGGGGTCTGGAAGGCGCCGCCGCAGAACTTCGATCGCCCGGACGCGATCGTGATCGTGGGCGCGAACCCGCTCGTCGCGAATCACATGGGGCTCCCCTGCAGCAACCCCGGTCGCTGGCTGAAGGAGCAGCGCGCCCGCGGATGCGAGCTCGTCGTGATCGATCCGCGCCGGACGGAGACGGCGCGACAGGCGGATCTCCATCTCCAGGTGCGGCCCGGCTGCGACGCGATCGTGCAGGCGGCGATGCTTCGGATCCTCTTCGAGGAAGGGCTCGTCGACGACGCGTTCCTGATCGAAGAAGTCGAGGGTGTCGAGGCCCTCCGCGCGGCGGTCGCGCCCTTCGTGGCGAGTCGCGTCGCAGAGATCGCCGGGATCGCGACCGCGGACCTCGAACGCGCCGCCCGGATCTGGGGACGCGCCGCACGCGGCTATACCGTCGTGGGAACGGGGCCTAACATGAACGGCCCCGGCGCCACGCTGATCGAGTATCTCGCGCTCTGCCTGACGACGGTCTGCGGCCGTTGGCTGCGGGCCGGGGATCGGGTCCTGAACCCGGGCGCGCTGATCACGCCCATGGCGTACAAGGCGCAGGCGAACCCGCGGCGCCCCGCCTACGGCTTCGGCGAGACGCTTAGGGTGCGTGGCCTCCGTGACTCCACGGCGGGCCTGCCGACCGCGGCCCTCGCCGAGGAGATGATCCTCGAGGGCGAAGGCCGGATCCGTGCGCTCGTCTGCGTCGGCGGCAACCCGGTCAACGCCTGGCCCGACCAGACGCGCACCCTCGAAGCGCTCGAGGCCGCGGATCTCGTCGTCCAGATCGATGCGAAGATGAGCGAGACCGCGCGCCACGCCGACTACGTGATCGCCACCCGGATGCCCTTCGAGATGCCGGGGATGACGATGCTCGTCGACAGCCAGTCGACCCTCGAGCGCGGCTACGGCTTCCCCCGCCCCTTCGCCGCCATCGCCCCCGCCCTCGTGGATCCGCCGGAGGGATCGGACCTGATCGAGGACTGGGAGCTCTTCTACGGACTCGCCCAGCGCATGGACGTCGGCCTCTTCATCGGCAACAAGCGCGGGATGCAGCCCGTCGACATGCAGAACAAGCCCACGTCGGAGACGCTCTTTCGCGCGATGACGGAGGGCTCGCGGATTCCCTTCGACGAGGTCGCGGCGGTCGAGGGCGGCGGCGTCTTCGATGGCGAGCCGGTCTATGTGGGTCCGAAGGATCCGGGCTGCGACACGCGACTCGACGTCGGCAACAAGGAGATGATGACGGACCTCGGTGCACTGGCGACCCAGGTGACGGCGGATCCGACCGAGCCGTCGCCGCGCGCGTTCCGCCTGATCTCACGACGAACGGCCGAGGTCTACAACTCGACCGGCGTCGAGCTCGCGGGCCAGGTCACCGGCCGCAGCTTCAACCCGGCCTTCCTCTCTCCCGAGGACGCGGCGGCGCTCGGCCTCGAGCCCGGTGACGAGATCCGCCTCGTCTCGGATCACGGCCGCATCCCCGCGATCCTCGAGATCGACCGCCACCTTCGTCCGGGCCTCGTCTCGATGGCCCATGGCTGGGGCGGTGCGCCGGACCGCGACGCCGAGGTACGGAGCCTCGGCGGCAACACCAACCGGCTGGCGAGCACGGACGCCGCCTGGGATCGCTACACCGGGATCCCTGTCATGAGCAACCTGCCCGTGGACGTGGTCACGGGCGGGGACGGCGCGGCCTAGTTGTGATCGCCCAGTAGGTTGTTCATCCGGGCTCCTCTGAGAAACTTGGGGTTACCACACACCTAAGATCTCAGAGGGAAGCTCCGGATGAAG
>JAUIMK010000120.1 GCA_030432735.1 bacterium | reverse complement strand
CCGCGCAGGAGCGCGTCGGACATGTCGCCGCGGTTCGCACCGACGTCGAAGACCAGGTCCCCGGGCTCGAAGAACTGGGCGAAGAAGCGCGTGTTGGCCCGGAGCGTCGCGAGTCTGCCGCGACTCACCGTGTGGAGCTGGAGCGCTCGCAGGGGCCGATAGAGCCCCAGGCGTACCGCCAGCCGTGCATAGCCTCTCATCGTTTCTCCCGCCCAGCAGGGGCGTATCGGTCGGTTCCGGCCCGGGCTTTTGGCCTCTTCGCGGGCCCATTGCGGCCCGGCGCGCGCCTCACCCATCAGGGCCCGACCGCGCGCAGAAAGGGTCCGACGGACTCCGCGACGGCCGCGTCCGCCGGGTCATCCGTCACCCACGGCCCCTTCGGCACTCGACCCGGACGGGCGGGCGGGCACCGCGCCCCCGGCGGCCGCGAGGCAGGGTCTGCCCTCGCGAGGCTCACGCCCCGGAAGACGCGTCTCCCCGGAAGAGCTCGACCAGCACGTCGATCATCGGCGCGACGTCGGCGCTCCCCGCCATCTCGCGCACCGAGTGCATCGACAGCATCGGGTTCCCGACGTCGACCGTCCGGATCCCGACCCGGGCCGCCGAGATCGGTCCGATCGTCGAGCCACACCCGAGATCGCTGCGCGTCACGAAGTTCTGCGGCGTGACGCCGACCCGCGCACAGAGCGAGGCGAAGAAGCCCGCGCTCTCGGCATCGGTCGCGTAGGCCTGGTTCGAGTTGGTCTTGATCACCGGCCCCGCGCCGATCTTCGGCCGGTGGCCCGGCTCGTGGCGGTCGGCGTAGTTCGGATGGACGGCGTGCGCCATGTCCGCGGAGACCAGCCAGGAGCGCGAGACCGCGCGCTCCATCGCATCCGCTCCGCCCCCGACCCCGTTCGCCACCCGACGGAGCGTGTCCTCGAGGAACGAGCCGCCGGCGCCCTGGGTGCTCCGGCTTCCCACTTCCTCGTGGTCGTAGAGCACGACGACGCGCGTCACGTCCGCGGGCCCGGCCTCCGCCGCCGCCGCGAGCGCGCAGAGCCCGGCGTGACTCGACGCCAGGTTGTCGAGGCGGGGCGCATGGATGAACTCGCCGTCCGCACCGGAGACCGTCGACGGCTGGGTGTCGTAGGCCATCAGGTCCCACGCGAGCACGTCGTCGCGGTCGACCATGACCCCCTCCCGCGCGAGCTCCGCGCAGAGCAGATCGACGAAGGAACCCTCGGAACCGAGGCCGAGGAGCGGAGCGAGGTGCTGCTGGGCGTTGAGCTTGAGCCCCTGCTCGTTGATCTCCCGGTAGAGATGGATCGCCAGGTTGGGGACGCGCAGGAGCGGCCGGTCGAAGTCGACGAGGCGCGTCTCCGTCGCTTCGCCGCTCCGGAGCGTCACGCGGCCGGCCAGCGAGAGATCGCGATCGAGCCAGGTATGGAGCAGGACGCCGCCGTAGGGCTCGACCGCCAGCTGTCGGTAGCCGTGGGCGTTCACGTCGGCTTCGGGCTTGATCCGCAGATTCGGCGAGTCGGTGTGTGCCCCCACGACGCGAAAGCCGGCTTCGGCGGGCGCGCGCTGCCCGACCTCGAAGGCCGCGATCGAGCCGCCGGCGCGCGTCACATAACATCGATCGCCGGCGGAGAGAGACCACGGATCCCCCTCCTCGAGACGGGCGAAGCCCGCGGCCGCGAGGCGCGCCGCGGACTCGGCGACGGCGTGGTACGGGGTGGGGGATCGGTCGATGAAGGAGAGGAGATCCTGTACGCGGTCGGTCATGGGGCGGGAGCATAGCCACCGCCGAGCGGCCGACCCGACGCCGCACTCGAAGCGCAGCGCCACCGGCCTCCCGACGCCGTGCTAGTAGCGCAGCTCCACCGACATCGTCTCGCGCGACTTGGCCCGCAGACGCAGGCGGAGGAGCATCTCCTGCTGCCCGACCTCGACCGGGCGCTCGGCGCGGAAGAGATCGATGTTGCGTTTGCGGAAGCCGGTCGTCGCGACGCGACGGTCGCCGCCCCGGCGCGCGATGGCGTCGGCGAGGAAGGCGTCCGTCCGCTCCGCCGCGGTCGGTTCGTCCCGAACCGACGGAACCACCAGGAGCCGGTCGAGGCTCCGCAGTCCCACCGGAGAGATCAGGGCCGGGGACGCCGGGGTGGCGGCTTCGGGGGTCGGGCTCGGGCTCGCGGGATCGGCTGCGGCGGTGCCAGCGACGGTCAGGATCACGGCGAGCCCGAGGGCCCAGAGCCCGCGGTGGGCGGACAAGCCCCGCGGCATCGCGGTGTGGTGATTTCGCGTCCTGACGTATCCGGCGATCCTGCGCCGCATGGCTGCGACCTCCGACCCCTCCAGGTGTGTGGATTCTACCATCACCAATGGTCGCAAAGACCGTGCCGTCACACCGTGATCGATGCACACTCCTCTCGGCGCTTTGAGAGCCACGAGAGGGTGGAATCACCCGGACGGAGGCCTCGCGAGGCAGCGGGGGGTCGGCGCGTCGGACCCCGAAAAGGGAAGCTTGGATCCCCCCCTCGGGACGCCGCAATCGAGTTCACACCCGATTTTCAAACGCCGGTTGCGAAGAGCGTGCCTCAGTCCGGTGCGACCGGCAAGCGCCCCGACCGATTCGCCGCCTTGCGGGCCATCCGGAGGATGCTCTCCTCGTCGAACTGCGCGGCGACCTCCTGGGGCGTGAACCACCGGATCTCCTTCGACTCCCGCTTCGCGCGCACGATCGGCTGGTCTTCGGAGACCTCGAGCAGGAAGCGGATGTCGTGGTGCTCGTGGGCGGGCTCGTCCGCGCGGGCCGGGATCTCGTGCACGTCCACGTCGAGGATCTCCGGCCCGCCTTCGAGGGGCAGCGCGCGAAAGCCCGCCAGGCCCGACTCCTCCTCCGCCTCCCGCATCGCGGCGAAGAGGACGTCGGTCTCGCCGTCCGCGTGTCCCCCGAGCTGGAGCCAACGATCGAGCTTGCGGTGGTGGGTGAAGAGCGCGGCACCGGACTCGCGGGACACGATCCACGCCGAGGACGTGATGTGTCCCGGCTCGAAGCAGGTCCGTTCGAACGCATCTTCCCGGGTCGAGAGAAGCACGCGGATCCGGTCGAGGGTCTCGCGCTCTTCCGGATAGCGCTTCTCGTATCGCTCGAGCAGCGCGATCAGCGCTTCGCGGTCCGCCATCTCCGGAGCCTAGCAGCCCGAGCGCGCCATCCGACTAGAACGAGAGCCCGAAGCCCGCGGCGAAGTTCATGCCTTCCTTCGAGAAGCCGAGATCGAGCCGGAACAACACGGCGCGCTCGATCGTCGCGCGTCCGCCGAAGCCGTAGGTGTGCAGGACCCGCGAGTTGAAGAGGTCGAAGCCGTCCTCTCCGACGCCGCCCGCTTCGTAGAAGACGGCGCCCCCGATCCGCTCGACGCGGATGTTCTTCCAGAGAGTGAAGCCGCGCGGGATCACCCAGAAGCGGTACTCCGCGGCCGCCGCCCAGAGCGCGTCGTCCCGCCAACGCCCCGCGATGTAGCCGCGCTGGATCCGTGAGCCGCCGAGGGTCGGCCGCGCGTAGAAGGGCAACGACCCGGACGAGAGCTGCGTCCGGAAGTGGACGCCGAGGCTGTCCGTCGGTGGATGTTCCTCGCCTTCGTCGCCTCCGTCGTGGAAGAGCGGCGGAAGCGGAAAGACCTTGTCCGCCCGGATCGTGTAGATCGCCCCGACCGCGCCGAGCGAGGCGAAGGTCGTGTCTCCCTGCAGGACCGCGGCATCGACGGTCGCGCCGATCGCGTGGCCCCGATACGCGTTCCGGACGCTGTCGCGCGTGTCCCAGGCGAGCCCGACGCCGACCCAGCCGATCGTGCTGCGATCCGCCTCCTCGAAGAGCTGCGCCGTCCTCGCGCTCAGGAAGGGCGCGCCGAACTGCTCGGAATCGGGGACACCGCCCACCTCGCCGCCGCGCAGCCAGTGCGTCTCGCTTCGCAGGCCCGCCGACACCACGAAATCCGAGAGCACGCCTTCCAGCGAGTAGGCGAGTCCCGCTTCGACGTAGAACATCTGGTCGGTGTAGCTGGTCTCGTTGAACTCGCGGGTATTCGGGCCGATGCCGAAGAAGCGGCGGGTGAGCGTATTGCGATAGCCCCCCGAGACGCGCACGAAGCTGCGCTCCTCCTGGAGCACACCGCCGCTCGGGACCTCCTTGTGCTTGAGCCATCGCCGCCAGCTCAGCGAGTAGCTCTGTTGCCCCTCGGTCGAGTAGGAGGCGAAGGCGCCCAGGAATTCCTGGCGCCGCTGCTTGCGGAAGTCGATGTCCGTGACCCCGGCGCCGAAGCCCGCGCCCACGTCCGAATTGAAGAAGACGATCGGGAAGACGACCGACGAGACGAGGAATCGATCGAAGACGTCACCCGGCGGAATCCGGCTCTCGGGCAGGTATCGCCAGCGCTCCGGGTGATCGACGTAGGCGGCCTTCTCGACCTTCGGGATCCGCCCGTCGGCATCCATTCCTCCGAGGGGGTCGTATCGCTCGTCGGCGCGCGCCGCAGAGACCGACAGCGCGCAGGCCAGCAGGCCCACGCTCAGGACTCGAGAGATTCGCTGCAAACGGGTCCTCAGTCGCCCACCGGCTCGCGCATCGTCACGAACTCCTCCGCCGACGTCGGATGGATCCCGATCGTCGCGTCGAAGTCGGCCTTGGTCGCGCCCGCCTTGATCGCGACGGCGAAGCCCTGGACGATCTCGCCGGCCTCCGGCCCCACCATGTGGAGCCCGACCACCTTGTCGCTGGCCCGGTCGACGATCAGCTTCATCATGGTCTTCTCTTCGCCGCCCGTGAGGGTGTGCTTGAGCGCGCGGAACGTGGAGCGGTAGACGTCGATGTCGCCGTAGCGGACCCGGGCCTCGGCCTCGGTGAGCCCGACGGTGCCACAGGGCGGCTGCGAGAAGACCGCCGCGGGGACGTTCTCGTGGTCCGGCGAGCGCGGGTTGCCGCCGAAGAGGGTCTCGGAGAGGCACACGCCTTCGTGGAGCGCCACGGGCGTCAGGTTGATCCGGTTCGTCACGTCCCCGATCGCCCAGATGCTCGGCACGTTCGTCCGTGAGTATTCGTCGACCTTGATCGCGCGGTCGGGGCCGAGCTCGACGCCCACCTCCTCGAGGCCGAGCTTCTCGACGTTCGGATGGCGCCCGGTCGCGAAGAGGATCAGGTCGGCATCGAGCGTCGAGCCGTCCGTGAGCTGCGCCCGCACCCCCGCCCCGTTCTCCGCGATCGCCGTCACGTTCGTGTCGAAGCGCAGGTCGATCCCGCGACCCCGGAGCTGCTCGGCCAGGTGCGTCCGCACGTCGTCGTCGAAGCCACGCAGGAAGAGCGGCCCGCGATAGAGCTGGGTGACGTCGACGCCCAGACCGTCGAAGATGCACGCGAACTCGACGGCGATGTAGCCGCCGCCCACGACGATCGCCCGCTTCGGGAGCTGCTCGAGATGGAAGAGCTCGTTCGAGGTCACCGCGAGCTCGCGCCCCGGAATCTCCGGCACCGTCGGCCAGCCGCCGGTCGCGACGAGGATGTTCTCCGCCGTGTAGCGCTTGCCCTCGACCTCGACGGTGTGCGGATCGACGATCGTCGCGCGCCCCCAGATCGAGGTCACACCGGCACTCTCGAGGAGCCCGTCGTAGATGCCGTTCAGGCGCTCGATCTCCCGCGTCTTGTTGTCGCGCAGGGTCGGCCAGTCGAAGGCGGCACCGTCGACGCGCCAGCCGAAGCCACTCGTCGCATCGTGCATCTCGTCGCGGAAATGCGAGGCGTAGACGAAGAGCTTCTTCGGCACGCAGCCCACGTTCACGCAGGTCCCGCCCATGAAGCGGTCCTCGGCGACGGCGACGCGGGCACCCTTCATGGCCGAGAAGCGCGATGCGCGCACGCCCCCCGAGCCCGCCCCGATCACGAAGAGATCGAAATCCCGATCCGACACGATGTTCCTCCTGCTGCGCGCCCCGGCGCGGACCCGCACGACGGGCCGACGATAGCCCGTCCTTTTCCATCCCATTCGATCCGATGCCGGGAACGGTTACCCTTCCGCGCCGCGGGCGACCTCGCCCGGCAGGAGGAGGCGGCGTGGCCGCAGAGAACGGACCGGACATCGGCGAGAACGAAACCCCTCGGAGGAAGCGGATTCCCGCCCTCGTGCTCTCGGGCTTCCTCGGCTCGGGCAAGACGACCCTCGTCCAGCGCCTGCTCGCCGACGCGGCGGAACGCGGGATCCGGGTCGCGCTGATCTCGAACGAGCTCGGCGAGCTGGGCATCGATCGCGCGCTGCTCGGCCAGGGCGGCCAGTCCTACATCGAGCTCGAGGGCGGCTGCGTCTGCTGCGAGCTCTCCGACGATCTGCTCGAGACGCTGGTCCAGCTCGAACGCGAGATCCGGCCGGACCGCTTCGTGATCGAGACTTCCGGCGTCGCCCTGCCCTACGACACCCAGCTGAATTTCTGGCGCGAGCCGGCCTGCGACTTCATCGGTGACGACATGGCGGTGGTGGTTGTGAACGCGGATCAGCTGGCGGAGGGCCGCGATCTCGAGGGCACCTTCGAGGATCAGGTCCAGTCCGCCGACCTGCTCGTGCTGAACAAGGTCGACCTCGTCCCCGAAGCGGAATGGCCCACGATCGAAGCGCGACTGCGGGAGATCGAGCCGGAGGCCCCGATGGTCCGCGCGGTAGAGGGCGATGTCGACCTCGACCTGCTCTTTCCACCGGATGCCGGCGAGCTCGATCGCCGCGGCGAGGCCCCTGCGCCGCGCCCCCACAGCCACGAGCACTTCGAGACGAGCGAGTGGAACCCGGAGCCCGGAATGACGGAGGCCGCGATCGAGGAGCATCTCGCCGGCGCGGGCCTCCTCCGCGCGAAGGGCTTCGTCGAGACGGACGAAGGCGTGCGCCTCGTCCAGGTCGTGGGTCGCCGGGTGGAGATCACGGAGCCGACCGAGCCGGCACCCGAGGCGATCCTCGGTCGCGTCGTCCTGATCCGCCGGGCCGAAGGATCGCACGCACACGGCTGAGCCCCGGGTCCCGGAGCCACCGCGACCCGGCCCGGGCCCGTCGCGCGCCGACCTAACGCGCGCGCCGCTTCGCGGTCTTGCGCTTCGCGGCGCGCTTCTTCGCCGCGGGCTTCGCGACGACCTTCTTCGCGGCCACCTTCCTCGCGGCCTTCTTCGCCGCCGGCTTCGGGCCCGAGACGGCCGCGCGGGATCGCGGCCCCCCGCCGCCGGCCTTCGCTTCCTCCGCCATGCGCTTCTTCGAAGCGGCCCAGCTGCAGATCGGACAGGTCGACAGATCGTGGCCGCGCGCCGGGCAGTGCTCACGGCCGAAGTAGATCATCGCGAGATGCAGTCGCGCCCAGGCCTCGCGCGGGAAGACCGCCTTCAGGTCGCGCTCGGTCTTCTCGACGCTCTTGCCGTCGGAGAGGCCCCACCGCGCCGCGAGGCGATGGATGTGGGTGTCGACCGGAAAGGCGGGGGTGCCGAAGGCCTGGATGAGCACCACGCTCGCCGTCTTGTGACCGACGCCGGGAAGCGCCTCGAGGGCCTCCATGTCGGCGGGGACGACACCACCGTGGTCGCGCACGAGGATCTCGGACATGGCCTTCAGGTTCTTCGCCTTGCCCGGCGCGAGGCCGCAGGATCGAATCTCCGCGAGGATCTCCGCCTCCGAGAGCTTCGCCATCTCGGCGGGCGTTCGGGCCTTCGCGAAGAGCCCGGGCGTGACCTGGTTCACCCGCTCGTCGGTGGTCTGCGCCGACAACGCGACGGCGACGAGGAGCGTGAAGGGATCTTCGTGATCGAGCGGAATCGGCGGCTCCGGATAGAGCTCGTCGAGGATCGTCAGGATCCGGCCGGCCTTCTCGGCGCGCTTCATCTCGGGGACCTCGAGCCAGGGGTTTCGATGCCGCAGGATAGGCGAACGCACTGCCCTCGGCGCGGGGAGCGAGTAAGCTAGGCCCTGGCCCGGTCACGAACCTTGAACCCTCGGGACTCCTCTTGGCGAACGACGATTCCGCCGACACATTCGAATCTGCCGGCGCATTCGAAGCGGTGGTCGGCTCCGGCCCCGCAGACGACGAGCAGAGCGCCTTCCCGGCGCCGGCCTGGACCCGCGGCGAGCCGAACGTCGCCGGCGCGACCGACGTCGGCGTCGTCCGCGAAGTGAATCAGGATGCCTTCGGGCGCTTCGACGATCCGGAGCGCGGCGAGATCCTGCTCGTCGTGGCCGACGGACTCGGCGGGCACCGCGGTGGCGAGGTCGCGAGCCGGCTGGCGGTCGACCGTGTCGGCGAGTTCGCCTTCGAGGGGGACGGCGACGGACCGGCCCGCCTCGAGCAGGCCATCCTGCGCGCCAACGAGGTCGTCCTCGAGACGAGTCGCGAAGACCCGGGTCTCGACGGGATGGGCACGACGATCGTGTGCCTCCTCCTCGCCGAGGACGGTCCGTCGACGGCGGCGCACGTCGGTGATTCGCGACTCTACCGCCTGCGCGGCACGGAGATCGTTCCGCTGACCGAGGACCACTCTCTGGTGGCGACGCTCGTCCGGGAAGGCGTACTCGCTCCGGAGGACGCGCGAGAGGACCCGCGGCGCAATCAGATCCTCCAGGCCCTCGGCGTGCGCGAGGAGCTCGCGGTCGACCTCGCGGCCGTCCACCTCGAGCCGGGCGACCAGTACCTGCTCTGCTCCGACGGCCTGCACGGGATGATCGAGGACGACGCGATCGCCACGATCGTCCGCTCGGTCGCGCGCCCCGAGACGGCGGTCGCGAGGCTGATCGAAGCCGCGAACGCCGCCGGTGGGACCGACAACGTGACCTGTCTGCTGGCGAAGGTGCCCGCGCCCCTCGCCGAGCCCGGCTTCCTCGACAAGGCGAGCGCGCTCCTCGAATCGACCCGCGCCGTGTTCACGCGCCGCACGTCCGACGCCGCCGAAGACGCCTGATGGCGGAAGCGCGCCCCCTGATCGACTGGGTCCCGGAGGGCGGGCTCGCCGACGCGGACGCGATCCTCGATCGCTTCTCGCGCTGGGCCGAGGACCGGGGGCTCGAGCTCTACGACGCCCAGGAAGAGGCGCTCCTCGAGCTCATGACGAATCACCACGTCGTGCTGAGCACGCCGACCGGCTCGGGCAAGTCGCTCGTCGCGGCGGGCCTCCACTTCAAGGCGATGTGCGAGGGCCGACGGTCGTTCTATACCGCGCCCATCAAGGCCCTCGTGAGCGAGAAGTTCTTCGATCTCTGCGAGACCTTCGGCGCCGAGAACGTCGGCATGCTGACCGGCGATGCCGCGATCAACTGGGCCGCGCCGATCATCTGCTGCACGGCGGAAGTCCTCGCGAACATGGCGCTCCGTCAGGGCAGCGAGACCGACGCGCCCTACGTCGTGATGGACGAGTTCCACTACTTCGCGGATCGCGATCGCGGCTGGGCCTGGCAGGTCCCGCTGCTGATCCTCGCAAAGACCCGCTTCCTGCTCATGTCCGCGACCCTCGGCAACACGGCGCCGATCGAGGAGCGGATCGAAGCCATCACCGGACGCGAGGTCGCCCACGTCCACAGCGACGAGCGCCCCGTCCCCCTCGACTGGAGCTATCGCGAGACGCCTCTCCTCGAGACCGTCGAAGGCCTCCTCGCGAGCGACCGGCAGCCGATCTACATCGTCCACTTCACCCAGCGCGAAGCCGCCGAGCAGGCCCAGGGCCTCACCTCGGGCAAGATCACCGACAAGGCAGAGAAGAAGGCCCTCGCCGAGGCGATCGGCGACTTCCGCTTCGACTCGCCCTACGGCAAGGACGTGAAGCGCTTCCTCCAGTTCGGCATCGGCCTCCATCACGCGGGGCTCCTGCCGAAGTACCGCCTGCTCGTCGAGCAGCTCGCGCAACGCGGACTGCTCAAGGTGATCTGCGGGACCGACACCCTCGGCGTCGGCGTGAACGTGCCGATCCGAACGGTCCTCTTCACCGGCCTCACGAAATTCGACGGCGAGAAGGTGGGCGTGCTCTCCGTTCGCGACTTCAAGCAGATCGCCGGACGCGCCGGTCGCCGCGGCTTCGACACCCGGGGCAGCGTCGTCTGTCAGGCACCGGAGCACGTGATCGAGAACCTCCGTGCGGCGGCGAAGGCGGCCGCCAGGGGCGGAGGCAAGAAGAAGGACAAGCGGAAGCCCCCGCCGAAGGGGTTCGTCTCCTGGTCCCGCGAGACCTTCGAGCAGCTCGTCGAGAAGCCGCCCGAAACGCTGCGCTCCCAGTTCAGGCTCTCCCACGCGACGCTCGTGGCGCTCCTGCAGCGAGGCGAGGAGCAGGGATTGCCCGGATCGGGCTACCGGGAGCTGATCGCGCTGGTCGACGCGAGCTTCGAGTCCGCGACCCGGAAGAAGCGGCTGCGACGCGAGGCCGCGGTGCTCTTCCGGTCGCTCCGCCGGGCCGAGGTCGTCGAGGTCGCGGGCGGTCGAGCGCGGGTCCACGCCGACCTCCAGCGCGACTTCGACCTCCACCACGTGCTCTCGCTCTATCTCGTGGACGCCGTCACGGCCCTCGATCCGGCCAGCGAGGACTACGCCGTCGACGTGCTGAGCTGCGTCGAAGCGATCCTCGAGAATCCGCGGGCGCTGCTCCAGGCGCAGGTGCGCCAGCGCAAGTCCCTGCTGATCGCCACGCTGAAGGCCGAGCGCGTGCCCTACGAGGAGCGGATGGAGAAGCTCGAGGGCGTGACCTGGGACCGGCCCAACGCGGAGTTCCTCTACCAGACCTTCGACGTGTTCCGGGAGCACCATCCCTGGGTGGGGAACGAGGCGGTCTCGCCGAAGTCGATCGCGCGTGAGATGTGGGAGGGCTTCCTCTCCTTCGAGGACTACGTAAAGCGCTACGGAATCGCCCGCATGGAAGGCGTGCTCCTGCGCTACGTCTCGCAGGTCCACTCGACGCTCTCACGCAACCTGCCGGAGAGCGCGCGCAACGACGAGGTCGAAGAGATCATCGCGTACCTGCGCGCGATGCTCGCCCGTATCGACTCGAGCCTCGTCGAGGAGTGGGAGAGCCTCGTCCATCCGGGCGAAGCGAAGCCCTCCGAGAAGGAGGTGGTGGCGGATCGCGCGCCCAGGCGGCTCGATCGCAAGGCCTTCGATGCGCGAGCGCGGGCAGAGCTGCACCAGGTCGTCCAGGCCCTCGCCCGGGGCGACTACGAGGGCGCGGCGGCCTGCCTGGCGGACGATGCCGACGCCTGGTCGGCGGCGCAGCTCGAAGCGGAGCTGGCCCCGGTCCTCGAAGTCCTCGGCGCGATCCGGGTCGACCCCGAAGCGCGGCGCGGGCACTGGACCCGGATCGAGGCGGCGTCGGACCTCTCCTTCGCGATCACGCAGACCCTGATCGACGAGGACGGCGAAGGCGCGGCGACGATCGAGGCCCGGGTGGCGCTCGAAGAACCGCAGATGCCTTCGGGGCCGATGCTCACGATGGTCGCGATTCGCGCGTGAGGGGTCCCGCTTCGGCCGGGCACCCGGGAATCGGGTCGGCGCGGCGCTAGGGAATCAGCGCGGCGCGGTGGAGGCGACTCGCTTCGCCTTCCGAGAGCACTTCGGCTTCGAGCTCACCGAACACCGAGAGGGCGCCGTCGTCGACGCCCTCGAAGCGCGTGTCGAAGGCGCGGCGATCGCCGGCGTCCGCGATGCGCGCGAAGCACGCGCCGAGCAGCGACTTGAGCGCCGGGCTCGCTCCGCAAAGACCGTCGAAGCGGACGGTGAACCGCGAGGCGCCGCCTTCGTACTGCCAGCGGACGGCCCGAAGGAGCCGCTCCGCGGTCTGACTCGCGGCGAAGCCCGGTCCGTCGTCGGCGAGCCGGTTCGCGGCCGCCACCACCTCGGAGACCCCCGCCGCACCGAGCAGGTCCGCCGCGATCTCGTCGGCCCACTCGACCAGTCCGGTCTCGCCGCCGAGCTGCGTGGCAGCCAGGTCGACGAGGGCTTCGACGTCGTCGATGCGCGCCCAATCCGTCGGTGCGATCGAGTGATCGACCCACGCGCGGGCCTCCGTCGAGAGCGTGTCGAGCGCATCCTCGTCGAGCTTCCCGCTCCCGGTCCAGTCGGCGAGCCGCTGCGCGATCGGCTGGACGAGCAGGCCGGACAATTCGACGCCGGACGGCGTAGGGGCGGAAGCGGTCATCGCGGGCTCCGGATGAGAGGGCACCCCCTGGAGATCGGCCCGCGCGCGCCCGTGCTTGAGGGGCGCCCACCGCCGCGGGCGGAAAGCGCCTCGGATCAATCCTCCGCGTAGGTCTCGAGCGTCGACGTGTAGGCCGGGAAGCCCACGATCTCCCGCAACGCCTCGAAGGAGAAGCGCGGAGGCGGCGCTCCCTTCCCGGCGAGGGCCGCGAGCGCCTGCTCCATCGCCTTCAGCCCGCTCGACAGGAGCGTGAGCGGATAGGCCGCGATCCGAAAGCCCATCTCCTCGAGGCGGGCCGGCGAGAGCTCCGGCGTGTCCCCGTCCTCGACGATGTTGGCCATCTTCGGGAGCGGCGGCAGCTCGCGACAGAGCGTCTCCATCTCGGCCTCGCTCTGCGGCGCCTCCAGGAAGAGGATGTCCGCGCCGAGGTCCGCGAAGATCCGACAGCGCTCGAGCGCCTCGTCGAGACCGTGGCCGAATCGCGCGTCGGTCCGCGCCAGGATCAGGACGTCCGCGCCCGCTTCCCGCGCGTCGACCGCCGCTCGGAGCCGGCGCGCCGCCTCTTCGCGGTCGACGACCTCCTTGCCCCGCGTATGCCCGCAGCGCTTCGGCGCGACCTGATCCTCGATCATCGCCGCCGCGAAGCCGGCGCGCGCGTAGCCGTCGATCGTGCGCCGCACGTTCATCTCGTTCCCGTACCCGGTATCGGCGTCCCCGATCACCGGAAGGTCGACGGCGTCGCAGACGTTGCGTCCGGTGTCGACGATCTCGCCGTAGGAGATGAGCCCGGTATCCGGCAGGCCGAGACGCGCCGCCGAGACCGCGAAGCCGCTCATGAACGCGAGGTCGAACCCGGCGCGCTCGATCATCCTCGCGGAGAGGGCATCGAAGCAGCTGGGCGTGACGTGCAGACGGTCCTCCGCCAACAGCGCGCGCAGTCGATCGGCAGGGCTTCCCTGGGCAGGCATCTCGGATCCTCGCTCGGCCGGTGCGTCGCCGCATCGGGCCGGC
>JAUIMK010000119.1 GCA_030432735.1 bacterium | reverse complement strand
AAGAGATCATGGAGCGCTTCCGCTTCGTCGAGGTGACCGGCGCGCCCACGCGCGTGAAGCACAGCTTCGTACACGGCTTCTCGGCGATGCCGACGCGCGTCCATCCCTGGTAGCCGCCGCCCACGGTATCCGCCGGGCGGCGGCCGAGCGCTAGTCGCCGAAGACCGTCGCGTAGACGAGGTCGATCCCCGCGTCCGTCACGAAGTTGCGATCGCCCGGCTTGCTGAGGTCGCCCCCGGCGATCGCGGCGGCGACGACCGCGTCGTGCGGCGCCTGCCAGACCTGCTCCGTATGGAAGAAGGTCTCGCTCGCGCGCCATCCGGCGGGACCCGCCTTGTCCTCGCTCGACAGGAGGTCGCGACGCGGGCCCGGATCCGGGAAGAGCGGGACCCAGTTCCCCGCCGCGTCGTCCGCCGCCACGCACAGGAAAAAATGCGGCCCCATCACGCGATAGGCGGCGTCGCTCGCACAGCGCGCCCCCCGCGACTCGAGCTCGTCCGGATCGAGTCGAAGGACGAGGCCGTCGCGAATCTCATCGGGCTGGATCATCGGAGACTCCGGACAGGGGAGACGGGTGGAGCGACCGGGCGGATCTACGCCACCGGAATCGCCGCGCCCCCCTTCCCTGTCGATCTGCAGAGAACGTCGGCGGAGATGCCGACGGCACCCATGATAGGACCGGGTACGGTCGCGAGCGATCCTGCATCGCGCCGAAGCGCTCGGTCTCGTCGCGTGTGCCGAACGCGCACGCTCGGCGATGACTCGGAACTGACTGCCCGTCGAGGGCTCGCGCTCGGAGCGCGTTCTCGGGGGCGATGCGTTCGGAGCGAGCCGCCGTGCGTACTCGCCCGGCCGTTCACTCCTCCCCGTCCGCTCCGAAGAGCCGGCTCCAGAAGCCGCGGGCGTTCTCGTTCGGCTGCGCCTTGCCGACCGCCGCATCGCGCGCGGCGTTCCCCTTCTCCGCGGCGTCGTTCGCCGCGTCCTCGGCGCGCTCCCTGGCTTCGTCGGCCTGCTCGCGCGCGGCTTCCTGCCGCTCCTCGGCGGCCTCGCGCATCGACTCCGACTTCTCGTCCATCTCGTCACGAGCGCGGTCGCTTCCCTCTCGCGCCTTGTCCCGAGCCTTCTCCCGAGTCTGGTCGGCTTCCTTGCGCGCCTCGTCCCGAGCCCCGTCGACCCGCTCAAGGGCCCCGTCCCGCTCCTCGCGCGCCTTGCCACGCGCGTCCTTTGCGCGCTCCCGGGCCTCGTCGCGCTTGCCCTTGCCCTTCTTGCGGGCCTCCTCGGCGCGATCCTTGCCCTTCTTCCGGACCTCGTCGGCGCGCTCCTTGCCCTTCGCCCGCTCCTCCTGCCAGGCTGCGTTCCCCCGCTCGGCGGCGCGCTCCGAGCGCTTCTCCATCGCGCGGCTCCCGCGTTCGCTCATTCGTTCCGCGGCGTCCTCGTGCTCGTCCGCAAACGCAGCGGAGCCCAGGGACAGGCAGAAGCCGGCCGCGAGCGCGGCGATCGAGAGGACGGAGCGGCTGGATCGCGTTCCGATTCGAAGATGCATGGTCTTTCCCCCTGTGGAGTCGCGGGTGCTGTGGCCCGCGATGTGGATGTGGATCGGGATCGAACGGTACTCGAGACGAGTCGGCCCGCCCCGGCTCGACCGGACGCGACGCAGTCCTACGCCCTGCCGGTCGTCCCCATCGTAGATGCTCGTCCCTCGGGTTTCGTCACGCGGAACCGTGTGATGGCGATCCCCGACAGCTCCTGCTGCTGCCAGCGCCACGCGACGATCGCCTCGGCCCGCCGCCTACTCCTCGACCGGCGGCAGCGCTCGCAAGCGCTCGAGCCACCCGCGCAGCCGCACCGCCCAGCCGCCGACGCCGCGACCGATCGCGGACCAGGTCGTCGTCGCGTAGCCCCCGGACTGCACCGGACAGGTGAGCTCGGTCCGGTCGCCGATCTCGGCGATCGACTGCGCCGTCTCGGAGTGGCGGATCGTGAGCAGGACGACGACGCGACCGAAGCAGAGCGGGAAGTTGCGCGCATCGTCCGTCGGCGGCTCGTCGAGCGCGAGGTCGTAGAGCCAGCCCTGGACCCGCAGCGTCGACGGACCCGGCCGATCGGTGAGCTCGAAGCCGTCGCTGCGACGCATCTCCCGGAAGAAGGCGTCGCGCACGACCTGCTTGAAGCGCTCCTCATCCTCCCGATCGAGGGTCCGAACCGGCTCGTCGCCGGGATCGACCCCGCTCGCGTAGGTGAGCATGAAGGGATCGACGATGAGCCCCGTGTATTCGGCCATCTCGACGCCGGGACGGACGAGGACGATCCCGTGCTCGTCCTGCAGGACGAGGCGCAACCCCGTCGGCGAGGGTCGCCCCGGGGCGAGCTCGATCGGCGCCGGAGGCTTCGGGGCCCCGCAGCCGATCATGCCCGACGCCAGGAGCAGGATCAGCCCGCCTAGCATCGGCCGGACGGCCCGTCGCCCGGCCCGTTCCAGTTGCAGCTCGATGCGCCTCATTCGCGATCATCCTCGTCGCGGAGGCGCGAGACGAAGTCCGCGACGCTCGCGACGTCGCGGGCGCTGAAGGACTCGATCGCCGCGACCATCCCGGGATGGGCGTTGCCGCGCCGGGCGCCGGCGATGTCGATCAGCTGGCGCACCACGTACCGGTAGTGCTGGCCGCGAATCGCCGGCGTGAACGCCGCTGCATCGCCCTCGCCGCCGGCCCCGTGGCAGCTCGCGCAGTGGCGCTGGTAGAGCTGCCGCCCTCGAAGCAGGTCCTCCCCGGGCCCTCTGCCGTTTCCGCCCACGGGCGGGAGCGCCGCCAGGTAGGCCGCGACGTCCGCGACCGCCTGCTCGTCGGGGAGCGATCGCACGTAGGGAAGCATGAGCGGATTGCTCCGCCGCCCGGAGCGGATGTCGAGCATCTGCTTGATCAGGACGCTGCGATGCTGGCCCGCCAACTTCGGCATCGTGCCGCCCGGATCGCCGAGGCCGTTCGCGAGGTGGCATTCCGCGCAGACCGCATAGCGCGCGCGTCCCGAATCGGGACGCGCCTCGAGCCCGACCACGGGCTGTGCCGCGGCGACGGAGCTCTCCCAGCTCGCGGGGCTCGGATTCGAAGCGGCGCCTTCCGCGCCGACGCCCCGAGGCACGAAGACGAGCGATTGAACTGCGAGGATCGAGAACGCGACGAAGTCGCGGCCACGCATACCGAGCCCCTCCTTTCGCATCGCCCGCGGCGACGCGCGGCCTCCAGGCTACGCGGATCTCCGACGACGTCAACCGAGGCCCCGCGGACGATGCGGACGATGTGGACGACGCAGAAGCGCGAGGTCGCGGGCCGTGGCCGCCGCGCGCCCTACTTCCCGGCGCGCTCGCGACGCTGATACACCAGCGCGAGCAGCGCCGGAGACAGGAAGATGTCGAAGACGAAGGCGAGGAAGACCGCGAGCGCGCTCAGCAGGCCGAAGTTCACGACCGTCCCCGCCGAAGCGAAGCCGTAGATCGAGAAGGCGCAGGTCAACACGACGGTCGTGAAGAGCAGCGCCCGACCGGTCGTGCGCATGGTCTCCCTCGTCGCCTCCTCGATGCTTCCCGTCCTCTCGAAATTTCGGCGGAAGCCGTGCAGGATGTGGATCGTGTCGTCGACGACGAGCCCGAGGGCGATGCCGCCGATCAGGACCGTGAAGATGTCGAGGGGCGCACCGGACCAGCCCATGATCCCCATGACCATCGCGATCGGCATGAGATTCGGCGCCATGCTCACGATCCCGGTCCGAAGGCTGCCGATGAAGAGCATCATCAGCGGCGTGATCGTGAGGAAGGCGATCACGTAGGAGCGGATCGAGGTCGCGACGGTCAGCTGGGCGACGTGGGAAGCGATCGCGTAGAAGCCGGTGATCGTGAGGTCGGCGTCGCCTCCGAGCTCGCGGAGCCTCGGCGCGTGCTCCTGGAGATAGCGGAGGTAGTTCGTCGCCTCGGTGTGCTCGCCGCGGAGCGAGATCCGCGCCAGGCGGAAGGTGGCATCGACGACGTCCTCGAGGTCGTCGCTCCCCGAGTTCTCGAAGAGGAGGAGCTCCTGCGCGACGAGCAGCCGATCGTCGGCGACCCGGTACTCCTCGGCCCGCCCCGCGTGGAGGGCCTGGTGGATCTCCTTCGCGATGTCCGCCACGGAGACCGTCTTGCGAAACGCGAAGTTCTCTCCCGGATGCGTTTCGACGTAGCGTTGGATCGCCTCGAGGCGATGCAGGACCTCCGGATCGTGGAGCGCGTTCTCCTCGCCCGCGTCGTAGACGAGCTCCATTCCGGCAGAGCCGCCGAGATGCACGTTCAGGTATTCGCTGGCCACCCGCGCGCGGTTGTCCTCGGGCAGCCACTCGAGCGGGTTGTAGCTCTGGCTGATGCGCGTGATGCCGGCACCGGCGACCAGGAGGGCGAGGACGGCGACGATCGGGACGGCGACGCGATGGCGTGTCCCGAAGAGTCCGCAGGCGATCAGGACGCGTTCGGTCGCGGGGAGCGTGTCCCCTTCTTCGTGGCGGACGCGCAGCCGCACCGGCGCGATCGCGAGACAGGCCGGCAAGAGCGCGAGCGAGAGGAAGGCGGCGACCAGCACGCCGAGGGGAACGAAGATGCCGATGTCCCGGATCGGGGCGAGGCCCGAAGACATGAAGGACGCCATCCCGCCCGCGGTCGTCAGGCTGCTCATCACGATCGCCGGTCCGGAGTGGCGCAGCGCGTACTCGATCGCCGCGCGGCGTTCCTGGCGATGGTCGACCGCCTGGAAGTAGATCGCGAGGACGTGGACGGAGAAGCCGACGCCGACGGCGAGGATGAAGGAAGGGATGATCTGGCTGACGAAGGTGAGCGGGCGGTCGACCACGGCCAAGGCGCCGACGGTGGCGACGACGGCGAGCACGACCAACACGAGCGGCAGCACGATCGCGAGGACGCGCCGGAAGACGACGCCGAGGAGCAGCGCGATCACGGCGATCGAGAGCGCCGAGAAGACCAGCATGTCCCGGGCGGTCTGCTCCTGGATCTCCTGATTCGTCACCGGCGATCCCATCAGGTGGACCTCGGTGTCCTCGCCGAGATCGAGCGTCGCGACGAACGCGTGCGCGGCGTTCACGAGCGCCGCGGTCTGGAAGCCCGTCAGGTAGAGTGCCTCGTCGTCCGCCTTAGAATCCGCCTCGACCTCGTCGTCGAACCCGGACAGGTCGTCGTTCTCGACGGGCTGGAAGGTCATCGGTTCGATCACGATCCCCGTCGTCCGACCGTCCTCCGAGACGTAGAGGTTTCGATAGAAGGGATTGGCGCGGGCGCGGGCGGCGACCGCCGCGATCTCCTCCGGCGTCTCGGGCCAGTCCTCGAGCAGCTCGTCGACGAGCAGCGTGTCCCCTTCGCCGCGCGTCTGCCGCGCGTTCACGAGACTCCGAACCTCCTCGACGTAGGGCAGCTCGTCCTCGAGGCGGTCGTGGATCTCGCGCAGACGCTCGAGGAAGTCCGGCTCGAAGATCTCGGGCGGTGTGATCGCCAGATAGAGCAGGTCGTCGCGGCCGAACTGGTCCCGGAGCGCGTCGTAGTCGACCCGGATCGGATCCCCCTCCTCGAGGTAGCGATCGACGTCGCTCTCGAAGGTGAGCTCCGGAAGCGAGGCGGCGAGACCACCCACCGCGAGGAGCATCCCCGCGATGGCCAGGATGGGATGGTTCCAGCTCCACAACCCGATCGCGGCGATGGCGTCTTCGACGAGGCGGCGGGGCGAGCGGACGAGGGGCGGGCGCTGGGACAAGGACAGACGGGCTCCGTTGGACTCCAACGGTTCGGTAGCAGAAGTGCGGAGCGCGCGCGCCGCGGATCGGCGATCATCTCGCCATGAGCGACCTCCGTCCGCCCCGCTTCGAGGGCGCCTTCCATCTCCGCGACGGCCGCGATCTGGGCTATGCCGAGTACGGCCCGGCGACCGGGCGCCCCCTCGTCTGGTTTCACGGGACGCCCGGTGCCCGGCGACAGATCGCCCCCCGCGCCCGGCAGCTCGCCGACGAGCGAAACGTCCGCATCCTGGCGATCGAGCGCCCGGGGATCGGCGCCTCCACGCCCCACGCCTATGCGAGCGTGAGCGAGTGGGCGGAGGACATCGAGGCGTTCTGCGATGCCAAGCAGATCGACCGCTTCGCCGTCGCGGGCCTCTCGGGCGGCGGCCCCTACGCGCTCTCCTGCGCCCACCGCCTGCCGACGCGCGTCGTCGCCGCCGCGATCCTGGGCGGCGTCGCGCCTTCGGTCGGCGAGGACGCGGCGGAAGGCGGCGTCTCTCCGCTGGTGCGCCTCGCACCGGATCTGCTGCTGCGGATGCGCGCACCGGTCGGGGGCGCGCTGATGCGACTCATCCGCGTGCTCGAGCCCTGGTCCGACGAGGCGGTCGACGCGTTCGCTCGATTCATGCCGGAAGGCGATCGCGAGGTCTTCCGCGATCCGGCCATGCGCCAGATGTTCATCGAGGACCTGCAGCGCGGCGCGAGCCGCCAGATGCAGGCCCTCGTCCACGACGCCGCGCTCTTCGGGCGCCACTGGGGCTTCCCGCTCGCGGAGATCGAGGTCCCCGTCCACCTCTGGTACGGCGATGCCGACAACATCGTCCCGGTCGAGCACGGGGAACATCTCGCGGACCGGATCCCGGGCGCCGTCTTCAAGCGACGACCGGGCGAAGGCCACCTCGGCGGGCTCGGCGCCGCCGAGGAGCTCATCGACACGATGCTCGCGCACTGGGAGGACGCCGAAGCGTGAAGCCCCGCGCGCCGGGGATCTGCGAGCAGCGTCGGCTCGCGCCCCCACAAGGAGGATGCGACATGCGCCGCCCCACTTCCGGACGCCTCACGGCGACGGCCTGTCTTTCGCTGATGCTGGCGTGTGCCTCGACGCGACACGAGGTCGCCAAGCCGCAGGAAGCCGACCACGGCCAGCACGAGCGGCTCTGGAATCGCTCGAGCCTCGTCGACTGGGTCGCCGGCATCGGAGACGAGACCAGCCCCTTCGACGACCTGCAGAGTGTGAAGAGCTTCGAGCAGCTCCAGCGCTCGATCGAAGCGGTGAAGCGGATGGTCCTGGAAGATGCTCGGACCGAGGAGGAAGCGATCGAGGGCCTGCGGATGATCCTCAAGCACCTGGCCAGCTCGACGAACGACTCGATCAACACCGACTTCCGCAATCCGCTCTTCGCGAAGCGCGATCCCCGCAACCGCGACATCGGCGCCTACAACCCCGATGCCGAGTACGACCAGGCCACCATCGACGGGCGCCACGACTACCGGCTGTCCGGGAACGTCGGGACGGTCCCGTATCTGAGCATCACCGTGAACGGCGCTTCTTCCGGGAAGCTCAGCGAGCTCGTGGCCTACCTCGACGACGAGGCCATTCGCCGGCACGTCGAGCCGGACGGGCGCTACACGCTCTGGCTGACCAAGCGGAAGCCGACGGCGCCGGGCGGATGGGTCCCGCTGCCCGACTCGGCCAACGGCATCGTCATCCGGCAGTACGTCGGCGATCGCACGCGCGACGAGCTGGCCACCTTCGCGATCGAGGCCGTGGGCGACCCGCTCCCGAACGTGGAGACCGTATCCGATGCCGAGATGGCGCTCCGCTTCGCGAACGCGACGTCCTATCTCGTGGTGAGCTCCACCTGGCACCGCACGCTGCTCCCGCAGATGCGCGAGACCCCGAATACCTTCGTCCCGAGTACGGCGGCCGCGATCGGAGCGAGCGCTGCGAACGCCGAGAACTACTACCAGATGGCCTACTACGAGCTCGGCGAAGGCGAAGCGCTCGCAATCGACTTCACGCCGCCGGAGACCGTGTACTGGAACCTCACCTCCGCGACGCTGTGGCACGAATCGCACCGCTACCTGACCGATCCGGTGACGATGACCTCGAGCGAGGCCCAACGGAACCCGGACGGAAGCGTACGCTTCGTCCTCGCGCGCGATGACCCGGGCCATCCCAACTGGATCAAGTCCTTCGCACACGAACGCGGCTTCCTGATCCTGCGCATGGTCGGCGTGACCGAGCATCCACTCGCCCGGATCACGCGGGCGCCCGCCGCGACCTTCGCCCCCTCTCCCGCGCGCTCGACCCCGTGAGTCGCGGGATCGCCCCCTCGAGCGGAGAACGCGACTGCGGGCCGGCTCCAACGGCCTTCCGGGCCCCTCCAAGCCCGCAGGGAAGACAGTAAATCGACGCTGCTGCCAGATTTCGCGGCGAGGAGACCTGGACAGTCGGGATCGAGACACGATGGTCCGGCGAGCGCGCAAACGCGAGGAGCTCCATGCCCCGGACCGAACCGACTCCGCCCGCCCTGATCGACACCCTGACCGAGCCGCTGCGCGCGGGACTCGAGGCGACGCGTCTGGCCGTCGACTTCAACCGCCTCGTTCGCGAGGCGCCTCGCGGAGACGCCCATCCGGTGCTCGTCCTTCCGAGCTACGGAACCGGGGACGGGGGCACGCGACTCCTGCGATCCTTCCTGTCGACGCTCGGCTACGAGACGCCGCCGCCTTCCCTCGGACGGAACGTCGACCGCGGCGAGCTTCGCATTCGCAGCGTCGAGGACGCGGCGGCGTTCCGGCGCGCCCAGGTCGACCGCGTGGTCGATCGCGTGCGCGAGATCGCGAGCCGGACCGGAGCGCGGGTGAGCGTGATCGGGTGGAGCATGGGCGGGCTCTTCGCGCTCGACACGTCCCAGCGCATCCCCGACTCCGTCCACAGCGCCGTCACGCTGGGCTCGCCCTTCGGCGATCCGCGCGGGACGTCGATGTTCCATCTCATGCGGGTGCTGAATCGCAGCCGCGTCCCCGTCGAGGAGCAGGACTTCGGGCCCTGGCTCGCGGGACGAACGCTCTCGACGCAGGCGGTGCCGATCACCGTCATCCACAGCGACCGGGACGGCATCGTCGGCCGGAGCATCGCGGAGCTGCCGCGGACCCGTTGCGTTCGGCACGTCCGGGTGGACTCGAGCCACCTCGGGTTCGCCGCGAACTCCGTCGTCTTCCTCGAGGTCGCGCGCGCGCTCGCCATGGCACGCCGGAAACCGGACGAACGAAGCGGGCCTCGTCGCGCGCTACGTCGACCCGCGGAGCCCGCGCCCGGCCTCGCGGCGACTACTTGCTGAACGCCGACATCCCGCTCTCGACGATCAGCAGCAGCTCCGCGCACTGCTGCAGGTCGAAGCCGAGGGGCTCGACGAGCTCGAGGACGCATTCGTCGACGGACGCGTCGCGACCGGGGACCCAGCCTCGGAATCCGAGGTTCACGACGGTGTCCGCCGCGTAGAGCCCGGCGCAGAGCGGCCGGCTCGCCTCCGGACAGCTCTCGGGCCGCTCCTGCCAGGCGACGGCGTCGATCATCTCGTCGTCGAAGGCCCAGGCCGCGAGGGCGATCGCTCCGAGCTCGCACCGGATCGCGGATCCGGCTCGCTCGATCACGGGGGCGGGGAAGACCCGGCCCCTCTCGGCGAGGGGCACGGCGGCGGAAGCGAGCAGGATGATCCGGCCGACGTCGTGTACGAGTCCCAGCAGGAATGCGGAGTCGCGCCAGCGCGGCTCCGACTCGAGCAGCGCGAGACACGCGAGCGCCGTCGAGATCGACCGCTTCCAGATCATGTCCGCGACGCCTTCGTAGCCCGGCGCGCGAAACACGGAAGACCGGATCGCGACCCCCGCGACGATGTTCTTTGCTTGTTCGAGGCCGGTCCGCATGAGTGCGTCCTGCACCGAGCCGACCGCCTCGATCCCGCCGTAGAAGCCGCTGTTGGCGACGCCCACGATCTTCGTCGCCAGGCCCGGATCAGCTTCGACGGCCGTCGCGATCTGCGAGACGCCCACGTCGTCGTCCTCGAGCAGGCGCAGGATTCGAGTCAGGGTCGCGGAGAACACCGGCATGGCGAGCTGCCGGCGCGTGATCGACCGTTGGAGCACGCGAAGCAGGGGCGTCGCCTCGGTCGTCTCGGCGAGCTCGATGGCCAGCCGCGCCGCGCACGCTTCGACGAGCTCTTCCGGCACGTCCTCGAATCGGACGTCGCCCCCTGCGGCGCCGCGCCCCGACGCCCCCTCTTCGATCCGCCTGACCAAGTACGGCTCCTCTCTCGTCGACGGCGCCCGAAGCACGCGGCGGGAGCCGCATGCGCGCCGGGGCGCCACGACTACGCTTTGCGGCTGCCCGCCGAACCCGCTTGATGGGGGATAACCCCGAGAGGAAGCCGCGAGTCGCTCGTCGGGCCGCCGCGACTATCGGAGCGAGAGCGGAATCGGCGGCTCTGCGGGATCCGCTAGAGCCTCCTCGTGCTCCGCCGCGAGCTCCTCGAGCCGGGCGGCGACGCTCCCGGGTAGGGCCGTCCGGCGGGCGACGAGCCGATAGGCGACGGGCACCACGAAGAGGGTGAAGAGCGTCGCGAAGCTCACGCCCGTGAAGACCGTCACGCCGATCGCGAAGCGCCCGCCCGAGCCGGCGCCACCTCCGACCATGAGCGGCAATGCGCCGATCGCTGTCGACAGACCGGTCATGAGGATCGGTCGCAGACGCGTGACGGCCGCTTCGGTGACCGCCTCGTCGAACTCGACGCCCTGCGCGCGGAGCTGATTGGTGAACTCCACGATCAGGATCCCGTTCTTGGCGGCGAGCCCGATCAGGATCGTCATCCCGATCTGGCTGTAGATGTTGATGCTGCCGCCGAACAGGTAGAGCCCGACCAGGGCGCCCGCGATGGCGAGGGGGACGGTCAGCATGATCACGAGGGGATGGACGAAGCTCTCGAACTGCGCGGAGAGCACGAGGAAGACGATCAGCAGGGCGAGCGCGAAGCTCGTGTAGGCGGCCGCGCTCGATTCGAGGAACTCCCGCGATTGGCCCTTGTAGTCGAAGCGGGCGAAGGCGGGCAGCTCCTCCCGGGCGAGCGCGGACAAGGACTCGAGCACGTTGCCGAGGGTGAAGCCGGGCGCCACGCCGCCTTCGAGGGTCGCGGCGGAGAGTCGGTTGAGGCGCCGGAGGGCACCGGCGTCCGCGAGCTCGCGCGTCTCGACCAGATTCGAGAGCGGGATCAGCTGACCGGTCCGCTCGGAACGCACGTAGAGGTTCTCGAGATCGTGGGGATCGCGGCGCTGCTCTTCCCGCGCCTGCAGGATCACCGGGTATTCCTCGCCCCGGTCGACGAAGGTTCCCACCTGGCGCGACCCGAGCATGGTCTCGAGGGTGCGGCTGATCGTCGCGATCGACACGCCGAGATCCGCCGCGCGGGCGCGATCGATCTCGACGCGGATCTCGGGGCGGGTCGGCCGGTAGTCGCCGTTCGCACCGACCAGACCGGGCACCTCGTCGGCCCGCGCGAGGACGCGCTGCAGCCAGGCGCCGGCCTGCTCGTGGCTGCTCGCGGCGATCACGAACTGGACGGGTCTTCCGCCGCGATTGCCGAGTCCCCCCGGACTCATGGAGAAGACACGGACGCCCGGGATCTTGAGGCTCTCCCGATTGAGCTGCGCGGAGAGCTCGTCGGCACTGCGCTCGCGGTCTTCCCAGTGTTCGAGGACGATGATCCCCATGCCGGTGTTCATGCCCTCGCCGGCACCGAATCCCGGGACCCGCGTGATCGCGTTGCGCACCTCGCCGCGATCGACCATCGGGAAGAGGATGCGTTCCTCGACCTCCCGGATGTGATCGACCGTGTAGTCGAAGCTCGCGCCTTCGGGCCCCATCAACATCATCATGAACGCGCCGCGGTCCTCGCTCGGCTCGAGCTCGGTCGGCACGAGCCCGAAGAGCAGGACGATCGCCACCACCGCCGCGACGGGCACGAGCGCCGGCAGAACGGGACGGCGGAGCGCCAGCCGGAGCAGCGAGCGATAGCCCCGCGTGCTCGCCTCGAGCCCCGCGTTCGCGAGGCGGATCACCGGCCCGTCCCGCGTCTTCCCCACCAGCAGCTTCGAACAGAGCATCGCCGAGAGACTGAGCGCGACCAGGCTCGACAGCGCCACCGTCGCGGAGATCGTGATGGCGAGCTCGCGGAAGAGCCGTCCGGTCGCGCCCTCCATGAACGCGATGGGCACGAAGACGGCGATCACCACGAGGGTCGTCGCGATCACGGCGAAGCCGACCTCCCGGGCGCCGCGCAGCGCGGCGAGGGCCGTGGGCTCGCCGAGCTCGATGCGGCGTTGGATGTTCTCGAGCACGACGATCGAGTCGTCGACCACCAGTCCGATCGACAGCACGAGGGCGAGGAGCGTCAGCAGGTTCAGCGAGAGGCCGAAGGCGAGGAGGAAGGTCATGCTGCCGATCAGGCAGATCGGCACGGTGACCGCCGGGATGAGTGCGGCGCGGCTCGTCCCGAGGAAGACGTAGATCACGACCACCACGAGGATCATCGCGATCACGAAGGTCTGATAGACCTGATCGACGGAGGCCTGCACGTACTCCGAGCTGTCCCACGAGTTCAGCAGCTCGAGGTCCTCGGGGAGCTCCTGCTGGATGCGGGCGACCTCTTCCCGAACGCGGGCGGCGACGGCGGTCGTGTTCGCACCGGACTGCTTGACGATGCCCATGCCCATGCGCGGCACGCCGTTGCCGCGGTAGTAGGTGCGCCACTCTTCGGGACCGCGACTGATCCGCGCGACCTCCGAGAGCCGGACCAGATGTCCGTCCTCCCCCCGCGCGACGACGAGCGCCTCGAAGTCCGCGACGTCGTCGTAGCCGCGCTCGACCCGGACCGCGAAGTCCCGCCGCGACGACTCGAGACGTCCCGCCGGGAGCTCGACGTTCTCCCGCCGGAGCGCGTCCTCGACGTCGGTGACGGTGAGACCGCGCGCTGCGAGGGCGACCCGGTCGATCCACACGCGCATCGCATAGCGCCGGTCTCCCGAGAGCCGAACGCGGCCGACGCCGTCGAGCACCGAGAAGCGGTCGACGAGATAGCGCTCGGCATAGTCGGTCAGCTCGAGGGCGCTCCGCGTTCGGCTGCCGAAGTTCAGCCAGAGGATCGGGCTCGAGTCGGCCTCCGCCTTGTAGATCTCCGGCGGGTCCGCCTCGTCCGGCAGATCGTCCATCGCGCGGGCGATCCGCTCGCGCACGTCGTTCGCCGCGTCCTCGATCTCCCGCGAGAGATGGAACTCGATCGTGATGTTCGACGTGCCGTCGCTGCTCGTCGCCTCGATGG
>JAUIMK010000118.1 GCA_030432735.1 bacterium | reverse complement strand
GTCTCGAACGAACTCCATCCAGTGAACGCCAAGGCACGGCCGACTGTCGCTGCCGCATAACTAGTTAGTAACCTGACAGCCGACCGTCGGCTGGGGCGTCATGATCGTCGATTCTTCGACTTGCTTCAAACCCGAGCCCCCGAAGGCGGGCGAGATCATGGGCTTCTCGGCGCTGATCAATAGATCTCGACCGAAGGCAACCCGCCCCATGCTGCCGTGTTATTCGATATCACGGCCGCTCGGGGCGGAATGGCTTCGGAGCGCGAGGGTCCGGGAGAGTGGCGCGTGAACTCGTGTTCACGACTTGAGGAGGGTCTTGGGGTCGGGTACATCGGACCGGGAGACGCGGAGCGTGCTTGCGGGGGGAGGTTCGATGGCTCGGTCGCAGTTCGAGGAGGTGGAGGGCCGGGCGGGCGATGTCGATACGGGTGTGAAGTCGCGTCCGCGAGGGAGGGACGGAGCGGACGGTCTCGGCGGACCGCTCGGCGCGGAGGGACCCGGGGTACCAGGCCGGGATCGCCGCGGCGAGGGGGGCGCGCCGCTCGGTGCCCGTCCGATGCGCTTGCTCGATCAGCTTCGGGAGCAGCTGCGGCTTCGCCATCGGTCGCTTGCGACGGAGCGGTCGTATGTCGACTGGGTGCGGCGGTTCGTCCGGTTTCACGACCTGCGGCATCCGCGGGATCTCGGGCGGGCGGAGATCGAGGCGTTTCTGTCGCACCTGGCGATGGATCGGAACGTCGCGGCGAGTACGCAGAACCAGGCGATGAACGCGCTCCTGTTCCTCTACCGCTACGTGATCCGTCGCGAGATCGGGGATCTCTCGGGGATGGTCCGGGCGCGGCGGCCGGCCCGCTTGCCGGTCGTGCTGACGCCGGACGAGGCGGAGGCGGTGATCGCGGAGCTCGAGGGGGATTCGCGGGTCGTGGGGCTTCTGCTGTGGGGCGGTGGGTTGCGGCTGCTCGAGGCGCTTCGGCTGCGGATCCACGATGTGGACTTCGAGCGGCGGGAGCTGCGGATTCGGGACGGCAAGGGGCGACGGGATCGGCTGACGGTGTTGCCGGATCGGGCGATCGAGCCGCTGCGCGAGCGGATCGCCGCGTCGCGCAAGCTCCATCGGGCGGATCGCGCGGAGGGGTTCGGAGAGGTGGAGCTTCCCGATGCGCTGGCGCGGAAGTATCCGCAGGCGGGCTTCGAGCCCGGCTGGCAGTACGTGTTTCCGGCGGACCAGCGGTCGGTCTGCCCTCGGACCGGGCGCGTCGGGCGACATCATCTCTTCGAGACGACGGTGCAGCGTCACGTGAAGCGCGCGGCGACCCGGGCGGAGATCCCGAAGCGGGTGACGCCGCATACGTTCCGGCACAGCTTCGCGACGGCGCTCCTCGAGTCGGGGTACGACATCCGGACGGTGCAGGAGCTGCTCGGCCACCGAAGCGTGAACACGACGATGATCTACACCCACGTGCTCAACCGGGGCGGGCGCGGCGTGCGCAGTCCGGCGGATCTCTTTCGTGGCCCGCGTTAGGCCGTCCGGAGGCGGCGGCGCGTTCGTCGGACGAACGCCCGTGTACCTGCCGCCCTAGCTCCCCGACCCCACCCGGCGACGGACCTCGACGTCCCCCGCTTCGAAGAGCACGGCGGAGGGGCTGATCTCCTTCAGGACGAGGGCGCCGATGGCATCGCCTTCCTTGACGGTCAGGACTTCTTCGCTCGCTTCGAGGCGGACGCGGGCGGAGCGGCGGCTCGGGTCCGGGTGCCAGGCGGTTCGCAGCACGGTCACGTCCGGCACGTCGGGGCGGGTGACGCGCTCGATCGGATCGGCTTCCGAGGTCTTCGCGACGGGACGGTCGCTCGACGCCGACGGCTCGGCCCTGCGCGGTGGGGTCGGCTCGCGGCTGGGGCGGGGCGGGCTCGAGGTCGCGGGCCGGCGCGCCGGGGCGTCCTTCGTCGCCGCCCTCGCCGCCGTCGCAGCGCGCGTGGACGCGGCCGGCGCTTCCGCGGGCGGAGGGGTTCGGGTCGGCGCGACGAGCGCGAGCTCGACGGGCGGCTCGGCGTCGCGCCTGGGCGTCGTGCGCGCGGCGCTCTCGGCGGCGGGCTTCGTCGACGCCTTCGCGCTCGCGGCGCTCTCGGGAGCGGGGCGGGGCGACGCTTTGGCGCGCGACGGCGGGGCGACGGGAAGATCGGCGACGGCGACCGAATCGGCGGTCGCGGGACGCATCGCCTCCGGCGGGTTCGCGCGGCGGGCGAGGGTCTCGGCGCGGGCCTTGGCGAGGTCCACTTCCGCGCGCGGCGGCTTGGGCGCGGGGGCGGGCGCACTGGTGTCGGTCGCGGACGCGAGCGATGCCGACGCCGACGCCGATACCGATGCCGACGCCGCGGGCGTGTCGGCCGCGGACGCGCGCGGCGGCGTGGACGGAGCGGGAGAACGGGGCGGGGGCGAAGCGTCCGCCGGGCCCGTGGCGGCGATTCGCGCGTCACCCGCCTCGTCCGGCCCGGCGCTCGCGACGTCGCCCGCGGGTTCCGGGGTGTCGAAGAGCGCGGGGACGACGACGGCGCCCAGCACGAAGACGACGAGCGCGACGGCGGCGAGGGAGGCGAAGCGGCGCAGTGCCGACGTGCTCGACTCGATGTCGGCGTCCGGGGTCTCGGCGGACACAGCGCGGCCGGCCGCCGCCTCGTGGGTCGGGCGGTTCGCGCGCTCTTCGGCGAGGATGCGGTCGCGGAGGCCGTCGGTGCCTTCGCTCGCTTCGCTGGCGTCGCCGCTCGACGCGGGTGCGGGGGAAGACTCGCCCGCGTTCGCGGCGGCGGCTTCGCGGGGCTCGTCTTCTTCGAGTCGGCGGAGCGCCTTCAGGATCGTGCTCATCCGCGACCCCCTCTCGGATCGTTCGGCTCGGGGGGCGAAGCCGGGTGGGCATCGGTTCGGCGAGCCGCCTCCTCAGCGCCGGCGGTTCGGGCGTCGCCGGCGGTTCGGGCGGCGGAGGGGCGGGTTCGTTCGGACAGGCGCGGAATGGGATAGCGCGCCATGCCGGCATAGAGCGCGATCTGCGTGAGCGGGCCGGCGATGCCGTCGGCGACGAGGCCGGCCTCGCGCTGGAGACGGCGGACGGCTTCGGTCGTCGCGACGTCGTAGCGGCTCGTCGCCGGGCCGTCGTAGAAGCGCAGCTCGGCCAGGCCCCGCTGGAGCCAGCGCACGCCCTGCCCTTCGTCGTCGTAGGTGAGCACCGGCGGCACCGGCTCGTATCGCTCCCAGACGACGATGCCCGTCTCGAGCCAGTGGGCTTCGAGCTCGTCGACGGCGACGGTCACGACCTGGCCCGGCACGAGGCCGGCGACTCTCGCCCGGTTGCCCTCGAAGCCGACGACGGCGAGCCAGCGCCGGCTCGCCTCCGGGGCGGCCGGGCCTTCCTCGCCCGTTCGGTCGATGACGGACGCGAGCGGGATCGCGAAGGGGTGATCGAGGCGGCGCAGCAGAGCGAGGGAGCCGCCGTCGAAGGGCGTCGCCGAGAGGCCGCGGGCTTCGATGGCCTGCCGGAGGGCGCTCGGTTCGCGGGGGGCGGCGGCGAGCGGGTCGACGGCGCGACCGAAGCGGCCGAGGAGGACCTCGTGGGTCTCGGCGAGGGCCGCGGACGCGGCGCGGCGCTCGACGAGCTGCGGGAGCAGACCCGGCGTGAGCGCCGACTCGGTCACGTCGACCGGCTCGCCCGAGAGGCCGACCCGGAGCGCCTCCTCGGCGCGGGCGACCGCGTCGGGGTCGATGAGCTCCGCGCGGACTTCGCCGGGCAGGTAGCCGATCAGCTCGACGGTGTTAGGCGTGCCGCCGTTCGGTGCTTCCGTCTCCGCGCCGCCGATCGTGATGCGGCGGCTCTCCGGCGCGAGGTCGACGGCGGCGTTCGGGGCCGGGACAGGCGGCGCCGGCGCACCGACCGCGGGCAGCGCGCCCTCCCCCGGCGCCGACTCTCGCTCGCGTTCGCTCTTCGAGAGCGCGGCGATCAAGGGCTGGGTCAGCCCCGAACGGCCGACCTGCAGCCCCGCGAAGAGCGCGCCGCCGACCAGCAGTCCCGCGAGGACGACGAACATCCATGGCCGGAAGAACGACGCGACCCGGCCGCCGGAGGCGCCCACCTCACCGCGCTCGTGTCGCAGCCGCGCGTCGGGAATCTCGCGGGCGGCTTCGCGGACGAGGCGCGGGCCGATCCGCGCGGCACGGGCGGCGTAGCCGGCGAGGAGCGCGCGGTCGCAGAGCTGGTTCACGAGACGCGGGATCCCGCCGGTTCGTCGGTGCACTTCCTTGAGCGCGGCGTCGCTGAAGAGATCCTTGGGCTCGCCGGCGGCGACCGAGAGGCGATGGCGCACGTAGGCGCGGGTCTCGGTGGGGCCGAGCGGGTCGAGCTTCCAGCGCACGCTGATCCGCTGACGCAGCTGCCGCAGGCCGCGCTCGTCGAGCTTGCGGTCGAGCTCGGGCTGACCGAGCAGCAGGATCTGGATCAGCTTCTCGCGGCTCGTCTCGAGGTTCGACAGCAGCCGCACCTGCTCGAGGGTGTTCTCGGAGAGCGTCTGCGCTTCGTCGATGATGAGGAGCACGCGCTTGCCGCGGCGCTTCTGTTCGACCAGGAAGGTGTTGAGCTGGTGCATCAGCGCGCGCCGCGCGAGGCCCTCCGCCGGCAGGCCGAACTCGGCGCAGATCGACTGGAGGAGCTCGAGGGCGGTGCGGCTCGGATTGAAGAGGAAGGCGAGCTCGGTGTCGCCGTCGAGCCGCTCGAGCAGCGTGCGGCAGAGCGTGGTCTTGCCCGTACCGACTTCGCCAGTCACGGAGATGAAGCCCTCGCCCTGCTCGATCCCATACAAGAGGTGGGCGAGCGCCTCGCGGTGCGAGCCGGCCAGATACAGGAAGCGGGGATCGGGGCTCAGCGCGAAGGGTTTTTCACGCAGGCCGTAGAACGCGGTATACATCGTCTACAGTTCGGCTGGGATTTCGGGGGCGGAGTCTAACTCATTGAAATCGCGAACGAATCGTGAGCGAATCCCCGGGCTTTCGAGGCTCGCTGCGAGTCGGGGGTTCCCGACGATTCGGGGATGACGGTTCGGGGAGGGCGCGACCACGGCCGGGGCCGGCGAAGCCGCGCCGGGCGCGGACAGGGACGCGAACCGGCACGCCGACAAGAACGCGGACGCCGGAGAGAGGGAGTCGTGAGCGAGGCCACGCGGGACGAAGAGGACGCGGCGCTCGGAACCTTCGCGCCCTTCGGCGAGTTCGACCCGCGGCGCTTCGCGGGCGACCCGGGGCTCTCGGTCGGACTCGACGCGGGCGCCACGCTGACGAAGCTCTGCGTGCGGACCCGCAACGGTGCACTGGCTTTCGCGGACTGGCGCTCGAGCGACTCGGAACGCGCGCGGGAGACGATCGAGGCGCTCGCTCCGACACACCTCGGTGTCACCGGATGCGGCGCCGCGGCGCTGCGCTCGCGCCTCGCGCAGAGCTCGCCGGAGATCGCCCGCGGCGCGGTGAGTCCGACGGAGTTCGTCGCCTGGGCGCGGGGGGCGGACGAGATGCTCGCGCGGACCGGCCGGGGGCGCGACGGACCCTATCTGCTGGTCGCCGTCGGCACGGGGACCTCGGCGCTCCGGGTCGAGGGCGACGACGTCGTGCGCATGGGCGGCACGGCGCTCGGAGGCGGCGCCGCGCTGGGCCTCGGCCACGCGCTGCTCGGCGTGCGCACGGCCGAAGAGCTGAACGCGCTCGGATTGCGCGGGAATCGTCAGAACGTCGACCTCATGGTCGGTGACCTCTTCGAGGACGTCGCCGACGTCGGCGCGCTCATCGCCTCGTCCTTCGGGAAGCTCGCGCGCCGCGCCGACGATCCCTCCGCGGCCCCGCCCGCCCGGGAAGACCTCGCCGCCGCGATCCTCGGGATCGTCTCCGACAACGTGGGCCTGCTCGCGAGCGCCTACGCCCAGGCCGCCGGGGTCGACCGGATCGTCTACGGCGGCTCGACCTTCCTCGCCCACCCGCAATTCGCCGACGTCGCCCGGGGCTTCGGGCTCGTCCACGGGATGGAATCGATCGTGCTCGGGCGCGGCGGTCATGCGGGCTGTCTCGGTGCGATGAAGATCGCGCGGCGTGAGGCGGGGCGGGGCTGATCCTTCGCCTGAGGGCGACAGGCGAACGAGGTTCCGGCCCGACCCCGCCGAAACGCAGAACGCGCGCCCTGCAAGCAAGACGCGCGTCCTCAGTTCGTTCCGGGCTCGTCGCCCGTCGCGTGACGTGGGCCTACTCGGGCGTCGGCTCGCGGAGCGCGGGCTCCGTCGGCTCCTGCTCGGAGACGTCCTCGTCGCCGCGGCCGAGATTGCGGACCGCGCGCTGGGTACGGGCGATCGCCGCGCGCTGGACGCGCAGCTCCTCGGTCTGGGCCGCGACCTGGCGCTCGAGCCGGTCGCGTGCGTCGACGAGCTCGTCGCAGCGGGACTCGAGGGCCTCCATCCGGCGGGTCATCTCGGCGAACATCGCCTGGACGTCGTCGGAGACGCCGCCCCCCATCGTCGGGGCACCGAGGCTCTCGTTCACCTGCTCACGCGAAATCACTTCCATGTCGTCCATTTCGTTCTCCTCGGAATCGAATACCACCGACTCCGACTCTTTCTCTTCGTCCGGGACGGCGACCACCGTCGTCTCGTCCCCGTGCATGTTTCCGGCCACCGACGCCTGCGCGTCGGGACCGCCCAGGAGCGTCTGCTCGTCCGTCGGGCTCGCGAAGGGGTTGGTCTCCGCGCCCGCGTCTTCGCTGCCGAAGCCGCTCGCGTCGCCGTCCTCTTCGTCGTTCCACTCGCTCGCGCCGCCGCGTCGCTTCATGAAGAAGAACGCACCGCCGGCGAGCAGGAGCACCGCACCACCCGCCAGGGCGTAGGTCATCCAGCCGCCGCCTTCGTCCGCCGGCGACTTCGCGACCATCGGGCGCGGCTTCGCAGGCTTCGCGGGCTGCTTCGGCGCCGGCGCGGGCGCCGGTTCCGGGGCGAGCTCGGCCAGCGCCTGATCGACGTCGAAGGCGTCCGCTTCCGCGTCCGCCGCCCCCGTCTGGGGATCTTCGTCGAAGAGCGCCGCGTCGGTGTCGTCCGCCTCGGCGTCCCCGGTCTCCGCCCGGGCGACGTCGATCGGAGCGGACGCAGGCTCGTCGATCGCCAGCTCGGCCTCGACGGCGGCGGCCCCTTCCTCCACGGTCTCCGACGCTTCGTCGAGCAGCGCGGTGGCGGCTTCGACCGGCGCCTCCATCGCGTCGTCGTTCGAAGCGTCCGCTTCGGGCTCGATGCCGGCGACGATGTCGTCGAAGGCGCGGTCGTCGTTCGCCGAAGCATCCGCGGCAGCCGTCTTCGGCGCCGGAGCGGGCGTCGCCTTCGCCACGGTCGGCGCCGGCGAGTCGTCCAGGAGATCGAGCACGATCCGCGGCGGGTTCGTCAGGATCATCTCCTTCAGGCGGAGACCTTCCTGCGAGAGACGCACGCGGGCGGTCGAACGCGGGCCGTTCGGCTCGACGTCGACCTGTTCGATCAGGGCCTTCTTCTTCGAGATGGAGCGCGGGACGGAGGACGCTTCCAGGGAAACGATCAGCTCCGCGACGTCCATCGACGGGTCGGAACGCTCGATGCGGTAGCCGGCCGCGCGATCGAGCTCGAAGACGACGCGGGTGAACGTGGGATGCCTCCCGACCCGGACCTCGACGATCTCGGCCGCCAGCGCGGGGACCGCACAGACGAGCAGCCCGAGCGCCACGCACAGGGTCCACACCCTGCCGCCGCCTCCCGGGCTCCGAAGTCGGGCAGAGACGCCCCCTCCGAATCGATGGAGTAATTCGTTGGTCATTTCGCCTGGCACCTCCCTGTGCACCCGAGACTGGCGAGGGGCGGGCCCTCGCCGGCTGCACCTCTTCGGATTCGGGATTCCCGGCGGCGGGATTCCCTGCGGAATGAACCGCTTGGATCCGAAATTGCGCGCGAGCTACGTCCCTCTATCGGGAGGCGTCCGCTCCTTCTTGATGGGAGAGTTGCGAGGAAGTTGCCTGTCGGTGGAGTCTCGCGATGAAACCGTGGCCGGGCTACCCGAGCCGTTTTCACCCCGAAACCATCCGGAAGATTGCGCGGCGCGGCCCGGGTCCCTGCCCGATCCGGCTGCTTCAGGCTGACTCCGGCCACGCCCCCCAACGCGTCCGGATTCCCCTTGCCCCTGGCCCTCGGCCCGAGGCCTCTGTCGTCCTGGCGAACTCCGCTCGAGGTCCTCTCAGGCGCTCAGGCGTTCGCAAAAAGCTTCGCAAGTACCTGAATTGCCTCGGCGATACGCGGACCGTACCACGAGACGAGCGTGCCGTCGATCAGGTGGATCCGCCCGGTGCGGGCCGCGGCACAACCCGTCTCGAGGAGCGCCTCCCGGTCGGCCGCCCCGAACGCGTAGGGCTCGTCCGGAAGCAGGACCACCTCCGGATCGAGGTCGATCACCGCCTCGAGGTCGACCTTCGGATAGCGCCGCTCTGCACGGCCCCGGACCGGCGCGGCCCCGGGCGCGGCGAAGAGATTCCGGCCGCCGCAGAGCGAGATCATGTCGTCGATGTAGGTGTCGCCGCCGATCGTCATCCACGGGTCGCGCCAGATCGGGCAGAAGACCCGCGGCCGGACGTCGGGCGCCGCCCGTTCCGCGCGCGCGACGGCTTCGAGGCACGGCCCGACGTGCGCGGCCCGCGCCGCGTCGCTCGCGCCGAGATCCGCGAGCTCGTCGAGGAGCGCCGCCCCTTCCCGAACCGTGCGCGGCGACGTGACCCAGACGTCGAGGCCGCGCTCCGCGAGCTTGCGCACGACCCGCGCGGTGTTCTCCTCCTCGTTCGCGATCACGAGATCCGGCGCGGTCTTCGCGATCGCGTCGACGTCCGCGTCCTTCGTTCCACCGACCCGGGCGATCCCCGCGAACGCGTCGGCGGGATGGACACAGTACTGCGTCACACCGACGAGCCGATCGCCGAGACCGAGGACGTGCAGCGCCTCCGAGAGGCTCGGCACGAGACTCACGATCCGGCGACGCGGCGACTCGCCGAGACTCGCGCGGGACGCGTGCACCCGCGGATGCGCCCACAGCGCCTCGAGCGAATCGATCGATTCGTCCGACCCGGTCGACCCGATCGACTCAGGCATCGGCACGACCTCCGACCGCGCGCGCGACCTCAGCCATCGGTGAACGAGATCTCGAGGGTCGGCTCGCGGAGCCTCACGCGCTCGACGGCGCGACCGACGAGGGAGTCGGGCAGGTGGACCGAGCGTCGCCCGTCCCGCACCCGCAGATGCAGATCCGCTCCCTTCACGACCACGTCGATCTCCTCTTTCGAGATCCCCGGCAGATCGATCTCGAGGCGCGTCTTCCCACCCGCCCTTCGAATTCGAAGGGGACGGCCCGCGTGGAGGCGTTCCGCGGGATCGAGCGTCCCGAAGAGATCGCGCCCGAGCGCCCGCAACGCGGGGACGCCGAGGACCTCTTTCGCCCGGAGCGACACGCGCCGGATCGGCACGGGGAAGCTCTGCTCGATGGCGGCAAGCTCTTCTTCTTCACGGGCGCGCCAGCTCTTGAAGTAGCCCCCCGCCGCCGCCTCCGGCAGCAGCCGATTGACGAGCACCGCATCCGTCGCGACACCATAGAGTGACAGGTAGGCGAAAGACCGGCGCGTCTCGTCGACGACGACCCGCGTCGGGTTCACGACGAGCCGCGCGCTCGTCCGCTCCCCGTCGAGGAGGATCCGCTGGACGTCGTCGATCTCTTCGTAGAGCCGCTCGAACGCGTCGAAGAAATCCTCCTCGGGCACGAGCCCGCCTCCGCCGAGCCCGCGCACGACCGGACGCAGGACCCGCGCCCCGCGCCGCTCCATCTCGAAGAACTGCGTCATGAAGATCCGCAGCGCGTCCGGAAAACGAAGCAGCCGCATCGTCGACCCGGTCGGTGCACAGTCGACGACGCAGGTGTCGAAGGCCCCGCTCGCCTCCGCCTCGCGAATCGCCCGCAGCGCCATCAGCTCCTCGATCCCCGGGAACGCGAGCAGCTCCTCGGCGACGAGCTCGTCGGCGTCCTCCCGGATCAGCGCCCGCAGCCACGCCTGCACCGGCGCCCACGCGCGGTCGAGCTCGGTCTGTGCGCGGACCTCCCGCGCGAAGACGCCGTCCGCGACGCGCTTCATGTCCGAGCCGACGGGGACGGCCAGGGCATCGGCCAGGCTGTGCGCCGGATCCGTGGAGAGGACGCAGACCCGGTGGCCGTGCTCCGCGGCGACGAGGGCGGTCGCCAGGGCGAGGGTCGTCTTGCCGACGCCGCCCTTGCCGGTGTGGAGCAGCACCCTCACGAGGCGAGTCCCCCCGACGGCGCGGGCGCGCCGAACGCGACGACCAGGGAGGCGTCTTCCACGGCCACGCGCTCGACCTCGAGGTCGGCCAGACCGGCGGGCAGCGTGATCCGGCGGCGGCGGCCGGCGACCCCGATCACGAGCTCGTCGTCGACCCGCGTCACGTCGAGGCTCTTCGCATCGCGCCCGACCAGCGGCACGCGCAGCCAGCCCCCGCCGCCGTCGCGCTCGAAGCGCAGACCGATCCCGCCGCCGAGTCGCGCCGAGGGCGCGCGGTCGCCGAAGAGCCGGGCACCGTGCTCGGCGAGCGCCGCGGCGCCACGGACCTCGTCCTCGGCGAGCGGGGCTTCGAGGATCGGCAGCGGCGCGAACGCCGACGCGACCTCGTCGCGCCGCTCGTTCTGCACGCGCCCCCAGTCCCGGAAGAACGCCTCCTCGAGCGCGGCGGCGGGCAGCATCCGGTTCAAGACCACCGCATCGACGCCGAGCTCGAAGAGCGCGAGGTCCGTCAGCGCCCGCCGCGCCTCGTCGATCACCATCGACTCCGGCGTCACGACGATCCGCACGCTCGTCGCCGGCGAGAGCAGTCGCTCCCGGAGCGCGCCCAGCGTGTCGAAGAGCAGGCGCTCTGCTTCGGCGAAGACGTCGGCCTTCGGCAGCGGAACCCCGACGAGACCGCGGGCGATCGGTTCGGCGACGTGCGCCGCGGCGCGCTGCAGCCGGAGCAGCCAGCGCATCCCGCCGTGCGCGACCTCGGGCAGCGTCACCAGCCGAAGCGTGCTCCCAGTCGGCGCACAGTCGATCACGATCAGGTCGTATCGGCCACTCGCCGCGAACGCCTCGACCGCGACCAGGGTCGCGAGCTCGTCGGCACCGGGCAGCAGCGCGAGCTCCTCCGCGACGATCTCGTCGATCCCCTGATGACGGAGCAGATCGACCAGGTACGCGCGCACCCGTCCCCAGTGGGTCTCGATCACGTGCCGCGCGTCCACCTCACAGGCGTCGAGTCCAGGCGCCACCGTCTTCGGGACCGGCCCGAGCCGCTCCTCGAAGACGTCGCCGAGGCTGTGTGCCGCATCCGCCGAGACGACGAGCACGCGCTCGCCCCTCGCCGCGGCGCAGGCGGCCGTGGCGGCCGCCGTCGTCGTCTTTCCGACGCCGCCCTTGCCCGTGTAGAGGAGCAGCCGCATGACGCGAATCTATCACGTCCCGCGAACCCCCGGATTCCGGGTGCGAGAAGGCTTCTCGCGGCTCTCTCCGACTTGCCGCTCCGGGCCGCTAGCGCGAGCGCGCCGCCGGGAGCCTGGCCGGGCTCCGCCGCCCCATCGCGCCCCCGAGCGCCGCGAAGCGGCGCGGCGACGTTTCGGTCCAGCGGTGGTCGCAGTGGAGGCACTCGGCGAGGCGAAGCGCGCCACCCGGCTGCGCGACCTCGTCCGAGGTGACCGTCGTGCTCGCGCAGACCGGACAGCTCGAAGGGAGCGCCGGCAACGCCCGCAGTCGCGGCGCCGAGCGCGGCGCCGGCGCCTTCGCCGGGGAACTCTCCTGGGATCTGGCGACCGCCGACGACGTCCATCGCGCGCGCCGCCGATCCGACGGGAGCGGCGCGCTCGCGAACATTTCCTCGACCCGGTCGCGCTCCGCCGCGTTGCGTTCGCGCGCGTTCTGTCGGTCCCGCGCGCTCGCCAGCCGGCCGTAGCCCGCGGCGCCACCCCGGACGCGCACGCTCCGTCGCGGACGTCCGGAGGGTGCGCCGGCTCGCGCGGCGGGGCGGTTCGTCGCCCGGTGGACCGTAGAGGGGGTCGTAGGAGTAGAGGGGGTGTCGGAGTTCGTGGGGTTGATGGGGTTCATGACGAATGGCTCCCTGGGACACGTGTTGATGTACCGATTCGAATCGTTTGTCGTTTCACGCGGACCGTTCCGGTCCGTGCTCTATCGCGCTTCGTCCCCGATCGCGGCCCCCGAGACGCTCGCGAGCGCCAAGTGGGTCCGAAGACCATCAACCAACTGGACCGGGAGACGAGTGGCACCGCATTCAACCGCTTCTTCGCTTCTCGAAGAGTCAGTGTCCGCGACACCCGCTCGGGTCACACACCGCGGGGCGGAAGCCGTCCGAGACCGGACGCACCAGGCGCGTCCGCGCCCCGGTCGCGGGGGACACGACGCATCCCCGAACCCGCGGCCAGGAGGTCTTGGGGGACTGAGGCCACGGGTCGGCGACAGGACGGCTCCCGCCACGCGGCGTCGAACGCGCTGTCCCTGGATTCGAGGCCTCGTCGCGAAATCAGCTGGGGGCTGACCTGTGGGGCTTCGCTCGAGGACTCGAAGGGCCATCTCGCCCGACATCCCGAGAATGGACCCCGCCCATGACAGAATCGGTCACGCCCACGAAGAAAAGGCGAAAATTTTTCGCGGTCTTCGAGCCACACTTCGAGTCGAGCGGCGAAGCCGCGCCCGCACGGCATGGCAAGAGCCTTCAGCGGTCGAACACACCGTGTTCGACAGCGAGCAGCGGCGAAGCCGCGCCCGCGAGCGCCAGGTCTAGTCCCGCAGCTCGCGCTTCAGGATCTTGCCCGTCGGGCCCTTGGGCAGCTCCGGGATGATCTCGACGATCCGCGGGTACTTGTACGCCGCGAGGCGATCCTTGCAGAAGGCCTGGAGGTCGTCGGCGCTCGCCTTCGCGCCCGGGGCGAGGGCGACCACCGCCTTCACCTCTTCGCCGTGACTCTCGTGGGGAACGCCGATGACGGCCGCCTCGACCACGTCCTCGTGTTCGTAGAGGACTTCTTCGACCTCGCGCGGGTACACGTTGAAACCGCCGCGCAGGATCATGTCCTTCTTGCG
>JAUIMK010000487.1 GCA_030432735.1 bacterium | reverse complement strand
GACGCTGTCCGTCAGGTTCGAGGCAAGGATCACCTGGAAGAGCGACAGCGCGACGAGGACGAACTCCGATTTGCGGGGTCGCGCATCGAGGAGCTGCAAGCCCTGGGCGAGGGAGGTGAAGTAGGCGAGGGAGATCGTCGCCGGGTTGCCGTCGAGGGCGGATCGGATCGTGACCGTCGTGATCCCGAACATGAAGACGTTGAGCCAGACCGGGCTCGTGCGGAAGGGCGGCGGATTCGCCCGGGTCGCGTAGCTCACGGCGTAGGTGACGAGCTGGACGAGCACGACCCAGATCGGCAGCTGCTCGGTCAGCCAGAGCGACGCACTCGCGACGAGCGACATCCACCAGGCGGAGGTCGGCCGCGGCGTGTCGACCTCGGCGCGGAACTCTCGCCGCGTCACGCTCGGTCCTCTCGGTCCGTCACGCTCGCTCCTCGCGAGGCGCGGCCTCGGTTCGCGCGTCGCCGTCCGCTCTGGCGGTGAGCTCCCGGGGCTCGACCCGCGCCAGGTAGGTCAGCATCTCGCGGCGATGCGAGGCGCCCGCCGACGGTGGAATCCGTACGCGGGGGGAGCGAAGGCCGACGCGAAGACCGGCCTCGAGGTGGGCGACGATCTCGGAGGCGGCGATCCGGATGCGGTCTTCGATGGCCGAGAGCGGCTGTCCTTCGGCGCTTCGGATCAGGACCTCGATCTCGCCGGAGGCCTCTCCCTCCCGCTCGCCGACGAGCAGCCGCCCGCTCCGGACGCTCCGCCGCCAATGCACGCGCCCGACGCCGTCTCCTGGCACGAATTCGCGCAGCCCGGCGAGGTCGTCTCCGCTTCGCGACGGGCCGTCGTGTTTGTCGTGCTCGTCGCCGGTCGTCTCGTCGGAGCGAAGCGCCACTTCCCGGACCTCGGGATAGACGAGAACCCGGGCGGGGGCATCGATCTCGGCGGATTTCACGAAGAGGCCGAAGGGGAAGCGCGTCGAGATGCGGACGTGATCGAAGCGGGTGTCCCCGCGCTGCTCCGGGATCCACGCGTAGCTGCGATCGACGTGTTCGCCCGGACCGATCCGAAGGGCAAAGGCGCGCCCGGCGGTGACGGCCCCGGCCCCGGCCCCGGCGGCCAGGGTCGTGTCTTCCAGGGAGAGCGCGAAGGCGGTGGTGCGCTTCTGGTCGTTGTGGACGCGGAGCACGAGTCGATTCGGGAGGCCCGCGAAGAGCTCGCCCGGGAGCCTTCGCTCGATGCGGATGCCGCGCAGCGACATCTCGGAGAGCAGCCCCGACAGCACGAGGAACGAGAGCATCAGGGCGAGCACGAGATAGAGCAGGTTGTTGCCGGTATTGAGCGCTGCGAAGCCGACGCCGAACACGATGGCCACGAAGCACCATCCGGCTCGGGTGGCGCGCAGGCGACGCGGGGCTCGAAAACGGCGGCGGGTCACGTTGGCCTCCGGGGCCGGGATCAGAGCGGGACTGCGACGCGGTCGACGATCTCGCTCAGGATCCAGCGCGGCTCCTCGGTCGCGACGGGTAGTCCCACCCGCGCGTGGACCGCGACCCGATGGGCGAGGACATCGACGGCGAGATCTCGTACGTCTTCCGGGATGCAGTAGTCGCGACCGTCGGCGAGGGCGTTCGCCTGGGCGGCGCGGCGCAGCGCGAGGGCGCCGCGGGTCGACGCGCCGAGGGCCAGCGCCTCGTGTTCGCGGGTCGCGGCGACGAGGTCGAGCAGGTACCCGACCAGGCTCTCCTCCAGCTTCACGGCCTCGGCCGCGTCCTGCAGCGCACGCAGCCGCTCGAGGCCGAGGACGGGCGTGAGCGCGGGCAGCGTATGCACACTCGGGTCGACGGAGAGCACCCGGGCTTCGTGCTCGCGCTCGGGGTAGCCCAGGGTGAGGCGCATGAGGAAGCGGTCGAGCTGACTCTCCGGAAGCGGGTGGGTGCCGTGGTGTTCGAGCGGGTTCTGGGTCGCGATGACGAAGAAGGGATCCGGCAGGGCATGACTCACGCCGTCGACGCTGACGGTGTGGTCGCTCATCGCTTCGAGCAGCGCGGACTGCGTCTTCGGGCTGGCGCGGTTCACTTCGTCCGCCAGCACGAGGTTCCCGAAGATCGGGCCGGGCTGGAAGTGGAACGAGGGCACGGCCCCCGGTGCGGCCGCGTCGGGCATCGTCATGCCGAGCAGGTCTCCGGGCAGCAGGTCGCTCGTGAACTGCACCCGGCGGAACTCACCGTCGATCGTCCTCGCGAGGGCCTGTGCGAGCGTCGTCTTGCCGACGCCGGGGACGTCGTCGAGCAGGACGTGGCCGCGGGCGACGAGACACAGGATCGCGCGGCGGACCACTTCGGTCTTGCCGTGCACGGCGCGCTCGACTTCCGTCCGCCAGCTGGCGATGGACGAGGCGGCCTCGCGGGTCGTGATGTTCTGCTCGTTCGACATGAATCCTCTCGTCCGACGGCTGCGGGCACGCGCACGCCGC
>JAUIMK010000486.1 GCA_030432735.1 bacterium | reverse complement strand
TTCACGAAATCGAACAGGCCCATGGCACCGGTCTCCTCAGATACGCGCGTTCCCCGGAGCGCGGGTCGAAACGACGGACCCGCGCCGAGGCAGCTCGATGGCCTTGCCCGGGCCGAGGTGGCGCGCGGACGTGCGGAGTCTACACGAACGATGCACGGAGCGATCGATCTCGATGTCCCGCGATTCGTCTTCGGTCAGGGTCGGCGATCTCCGCGCGGCGTCCGCAGCCTCCCGAGCGCCGTCATCAATGGGAAACTCCACACGGCGCGATTCGCCGAGTCCGATTCGGAGTTCGTGTCGGAAACGCGTGTTCCCGGAGCCCGGTCGCGCGGATTGGGTCCCGTGGAATCGAAGCGACCTAGCGAATGCCGCGTCGCTTCCCCACTCTCCCGTTCCCGGTCCGACCGTCGCCGGCATGCTCGACGGTCGTCGATCCCCGCCCGTCCCCGGGCTCGCGAGACAGGAGCCAGAAGATGAACGGACTCTCTGTGGGCGGGATCGCCGCGCGCTTCGCGGCGGCGCTCGTGTTGATCCTCGCGACGTTCAACCCGGAGGGTCGCTCCTACTACCACTGGGTCGTGCCGAGCCTGCCGGAGTTCGACGCGGTCAAGGCGTTCGTCGGCATCGTCCTTCTGATCGGCTGGACGGTGTTCCTGCGTGCCGCGACCCGTTCGCTCGGCGTGTTCGGCTTCGTGCTCGCCGCCGCGCTCTTCGGCACGTTGATCTGGATGGGCATCGACTTCGGCGTGCTCTCCCAGGACAATCCCCGCGTCCTCACCTACGTCTCGATCGTCGCCTCCGCGGGGGTCCTGACCGCCGGGATGGTCTGGTCGATCGTCAGGCGGGGCCTCACCGGTCAGCTCGACGTCGACGACGTCGAGCCGGACTAGTCGGAGTCGCGATGCGCTGGCAACGCGGAAGACGGAGCCACAACCTCGAGGATCGCCGCGCCCAGGGCTCGCAGTCCACCCGCCGACCGCGGCTGCGTCTGCCGGTCGGTGGCCGAGGCGGCCCGCGGATCCCGATGCCGACCGGTCGCGGCGGACGCATGAGCCTGACCGGGCTCGTCGTGATGTTGGGCGTCGCCTGGCTGCTCGGGATGGACCCGCTGTCGCTGCTCGGTGGCCTCGGCGGCGGCGGGGGACCGGGCCTGTCCGCGGGCGTGACGCCGGACGTCGCGATGGGGAGCCCTGCGGCGACCTCTCCGGCCGAAGAGGAGCAGGTCGACTTCGTCTCCTTCGTGCTCGACGATCTGCAGACGACCTGGACCGGCCTGATGCCGAACTATCGCGACGCCAGGCTCGTGCTCTTCCGCGACGCGACCCGCTCGGGCTGCGGTGTGGGGCAGGCGGAGATGGGCCCCTTCTACTGTCCCGCGGACGAGAAGGTCTACATCGACCTGTCCTTCTACGACGAGCTGCGCCGCCGCTTCGGTGCGCCGGGGGACTTCGCCCAGGCCTACGTCCTCGCCCACGAGATCGGTCACCACGTCCAACGCCTCACGGGTCTCGAAGCGAAGGTGCGTGCGGCCCAGCGCCGGAATCCGGATCTCGCCAACGAGCTCTCGGTGCGATTGGAGCTCCAGGCGGATTGTCTGGCGGGGGTCTGGGGCCACCAGGCGGATCGGCGCGGCGTCCTGGAGCCCGGCGACATCGAAGAGGGACTGCGCGCCGCCGCCGCGATCGGTGACGACCGGATCCAGGCGATGTCGGGGCGCGGCGTGCATCCGGAATCGTGGACCCACGGCTCGTCGGCCCAACGCCAGGAGTGGCTCCAGCGGGGGCTCGAGACGGGCGACTTCGATCGCTGCGATCCGTTCGGGTCGTAGCTTCCCGCCGTCGTCGCTACGACCGACGCCTTCCGAGCGCCCAGAGCGCGGTCGCGCTTCCGAGCGCGACGAGGAGCGTCGTTCCACTGGCGCCCAGCAGCGGTACCGGCGGCGGGCCGTTTACGCGGAAGGCCGAGGCGGGGAGCGTATCCGAGTTGAGCGCGCCGCCCGGCCCATCGGGTGTCCAGAGACGAGGCAGCACGTCGCCCTGCTCGTTGCGAAACCAGATCGTCGGCGTCTCCGCCGTCGCCATCAGCCAATAGCTCGTCCCCAGGGCGAGGACGGGGGCGGTACCGCCGGTGTCGATGCGTCCGCGACGGATCGAGCCGTCGAACTGCTCGGCGGTCGCGGTCACCGTGAACGTCGCGAGCAACGCGCCGAGTGCGCCGCCCGCGTCCGCATGGAGGCGGAACTCCATCGTGCCCGGCCCGTCGAGATAGTTGCCGACGGCGACGTCGATCGAGCCCACCGCGCCGGACGCCTCGCTCGTGAAGCGATGACCCTGGAACCAGTCCTCCGTGTCGCCGAGGCTGGTGTAGTCGCCGATGAAGGAGACCACGTCGTCGTCTTCGAAGACGTCCTGGTTGCCCAGGTTGTCGTAGAAGACCTGGGCCGTGGCGGGACCCGCGAGCAGGA
>JAUIMK010000117.1 GCA_030432735.1 bacterium | reverse complement strand
GGTCCTGAACGGCGAGAAGAGCTGGAACACCGGGATCCACGACGCGACCCATGCGATGGTGATGGCGCGGACCGACGGCGGACCCGGGGACGGACACGGGATCACCGCCTTCCTCGTCCCGACCGAAAGCGAGGGCTTCAGGGTCGAGGAGCTCCTCTGGACCTTCAACATGCCGACGGATCACGGGCGCTTCACGATGCGGGACGTGCGCGTCCCCCACTCGGCGATCTTCGGGGAGGAGGGGCGCGGACTGCAGGTCGTCCAGCACTTCTTCAACGAGAACCGGATCCGGCAGGCGGCCTCGTCGCTCGGCGCCGCGCAGTTCTGCATCGACGCGTCGGTCGAGTACGCGAAGACGCGCGCGCCCTTCGGAAAGCCCCTGGCGACGAACCAGGGGATCCAGTTTCCGCTCGTCGAGCTCCAGACCCAGTGCGAGATGCTGCGCGCGCTGATCCACAAGACCGCGTGGCAGATGGACCGGTACGGCGCCTTCTCGGTCTCGGACAAGGTCTCGATGTGCAACTACTGGTCGAATCGGCTCTGCTGCGAGGCGGCGGATCGCGCCATGCAGGTCCACGGCGGACTCGGCTACTCGCGCCACAAGCCCTTCGAGCACATCTATCGCCACCACCGCCGCTACCGGATCACCGAAGGCGCGGAGGAGATCCAGATGCGCCGCGTCGCGGGCTACCTCTTCGGCTTCATGAAGCAGCGCGCACCGAAGGGCGTAGACGAAGACTGAGCGCGGAACGCGCGGCGCTCAAGGCGCCATCGTATCCGGCGCGTCGAATCCATAGGGGCGGTAGATCCCGACGATGAAGTTCTCGTGCATGCCGTACCCGACGTCGCCGTTGCTGGCTTCGAAGCGGCAGAGCGTCTCGTTCAGGCCGAAGACCTCGGCGCGCTTCTGCGGGGTCGAGACGTCGTACTGGACACCCTCGACCTTCTCCTTGCCCTGGTAGACGCCGTGGCCCCATCCGTCGGTGTTGATGTAGCCGGAGCCCATGCCCAGGTTGACCGTCCGGAGGGGGATGTTCTCGACGGTGAGATCGCTGTTGGCGAAGCCGATGGTCGCGCCGGCGACCTCCCGCGTGCCCGGGTGGTATCGCATCTTGTGCGTCGGGGAGCCGAGGATCTCGTTGTCCTTTTCGATCCCGTAGTTCCAGACCTTGATGCCCTCCTCCAGTTGACGCTCGCCGTCGGGACCTTCCTCGATGAAGGTCTTGATCATGTAGTCGTCGAACTGCATGGGCATCCAGTTGTGGAAGAAGCCGTGGGCGCGCTCCTCCGTCACGCGGATCCCCGGCGGCTCGGGCTCGCCGACGCCGCGCACGCCCCACGAACGATCGCGCGCGCCCTTCCACTTCGTGGGCTCGACGGTGTAGCTCTGCCCCGCGACCTCGAGGGAGCCCGAATAACATCCGGTCTGCGCGAAGCGCGCGTTGTCCATGACCGTGCGGTTGAAGCTCCTCTTGAACGATTTGGGCTCCTCGAGCGGCGGCTGCGCGCCGTCCCAGATCACGTCGAAGGCGAGGCCCCACTCGTTGTCGTCGCACTGGATCCGCAGCTTCCGGAGCCCCTCGAGGACCTCGAACTTGAAGGGGCCGACGGAGGTGTCGAGCCGATCGCTGCCGAGCTCGCGGGACGCCCGCACGGTGTACTGGGTGTCGCCGTGGGAGATCGACGCGAAGGCGTCGGTCACGCCGAGGTTCGGGTACTGGCCGAGTCCGAAGACCATGAAGAGCTCGTCGCTCGAGGCGTGCAGATTGAAGTAGTAGCGATCGAAGAAGTTGCGGTCGCTCGTGAAGACGTGGTCGAAGGTGTCGGTGGTCTGATGGGCGAGATAGTCGTCCATGGGGCTGATCGGCATGACGGATCCTCTTCCGGCGGGTGGATGCTCCACTCTAATACAGCGAAGGGGCCGGGGGAGGGGCCTTCGGGCGGGGTGGCCGTCGCCGCGGGCTTCGGCGATCGTCCGGGTCCCGGGCGGCGCGCACGCGCCCATCCGGAAGATGGAGTGGAGATGAGCGACGAATCCCGCGTGCTGACCGAGCTCGACGACGAGGGCGTGCTGCTGGTCACGATGAACCGACCGGCGAGAAAGAACGCGTTCGACGAGGAGCAGTGGGACGCGTTCTGTCAGGCGTTGCGCGACGCCGAGGCCGACCCCAGGGTCGCGGTCGTCGTGTTGACGGGGGCCGGTGGGAACTTCTCGTCGGGGGCGGATCTCGGCGGCTTCGGCGGCGGCGAGCGGCCGCCGCGCGAGGACGGCTTCGCGAGCGGCTTCTTCGCCGCGGAGGCGACGGTCCTGGCGTTCGGCAAGCCGCTGATCGCGGCGGTCGCGGGGGTCGCCGTCGGCGGCGGCTGCACGATCGCGATCGCGTCCGACATCGTCTACGTCGGCGAGAGTCTCCGGGCACGGCTCCCCTTCGCGAACCTCGGCCTCGTGCCCGAGATCGCCAGCAGCTACACGCTCCAGAGCTCGATCGGCCGCCAGCGCGCCAACGAGCTGATGTTCACTGCGGAGTGGATCGACGCCGCCAAGGCCGTCGATCTCGGCATGGCCGCCCGTGCCTTCCCCGACGACGCGCTCCTGCCCGCCGCCCTCGAGAAGGCCCGCGAGATCGCCCAGTGGCCGGTTTCGGCGCTCGTCGCGATCAAGAAGACCATGAGCCGGGCCCACCGCGCCGGCATCGAGGCAGCACTCGAGATCGAGCACGAGGAGATGTCGAAGGCGCAGGGCTCGCCGGAGAACATCGAGGCGATCAAGGCCTTCATCGAGAAGCGGCCTGCCGACTTCAAGCAGTTCCGGAGATAGGAGGCGCCTGCCGTGGCCGAAGCGACCCCGATCGATTCCGCGCGGAACGCGGCCGAAGCGTCTCCCGAGTCCGTCCGGGCGAAGCGCAAGCGCGACGTCGCGCTCGGCTACCGGATCCTCGCCGCCCAGCGTTGGGGCGACACCGGCGACGGGCACATCAGCGCGCGCGACCCCGAGCGGACCGACCATTTCTGGGTGCTGCGCTGGGGCGTGTCGTTCCACGCGGCGACCGTCGCCGATCTCGTCCTGATCGGTCCGGACGGGCGGATCGTCGAGGGCGAGGGCGCCGGCGGGATCAACGTCGCCGCCTACTACATCCACGCGCCGATCCTCGCCGCCCGGCCGGACGCCGTCAGCGCGACCCACGTCCACACCGGCTGGGGGACGCCCTTCGCCGCGGAGCGGCGTCCGCTGCTCCCGATCACCCAGGAATCCTGCGTCTTCTTCGAGGATCACGCGCTCTTCGACGACGAGGAGGTGCAGATCCAGGACACCGACGGCGGGCGTCGGATCGCCGAGGCGCTCGGCCGGAACCGCGCCGTCGTCCTCGCGAACCACGGGCTCCTCACCGTCGGCCAGAGCGTGGCGGAGGCGGTCGGGAGCTTCGTCCTGATGGAGCGGGTCGCGGAGGCGCACATGAAGGCCCGGGACGCGAAGCCCATCTCCGCCGAGGCGGCGCGCTACGCGAAGGCGGACCTGATCCGACACGGCGCCGGCGTGCCGGCGTTCCACTCGATGGTCAGCCGGCACATCGGGGATCCGGGGCTCGTCGAGGGCCGGGGCGCGCCCTGACGTCCATTCCGCCCGGAGGCGCGTGCGCCCGGCCCTGCGGTGACGCTTCCCCGGGAGGCCGCATTTCCCCTCCCGATGCACGGGGGGTGCGATGGGCGAAGGGACGGGACCGGACGAGATCGAGCGGCTGCTCGAGCTGGAGGCGCGGACAGAGATCCCGCCGCCGCCGGCCGATCTCGTCCCGCGAACGATTCGTAGAGTCCGAAACTGGCTTCTCGTAGGGGATCTGCTGCGGCTCGTCACCCTCGAGGCGCTCTGGAGCAGGGCGAATGGCGACGGCGACGGTGCGCTGGGGCGGCAGGAACGGCAAGATCCGTGAACGCGATGCGCTCGCGCGGTCCTGGTCGGGCCACGCGGCGAGCATCGAACGCCCGTGGCGCCGGACTGCCGGGGGGCGGGAGAGCAGAGCGGCGACGGTGAGCGAGGATGAGCTGCAGGAGCAGGGGGGCGACCCCGACCGCGCGCTCGTGGAGCAGGCCCAGGCCGAGCTGCCCTACGGCACCTCCGCCTACAACGAGCTCGTCCGCAAGCATTCGGGTCGCGTCTACGCCCGGTCCTACGGGATCCTGCGCTCGACGGCGGACGCCGAGGAGGCGGTTCAGGACGTCTTCCTGGCGGTCTTCCGGAACCTGCCGCGCTTCCGCTTCGAGCGGCCCTTCGTCCATTGGCTGAACACCGTGACGCTGAACGCCTGCCGCATGGTGCTCCGCAAGCGCGCGAGCGAGCAGCGCAAGCGGAAGGCCGCGGAAGAGCAGGCCCCCCCGCCGGAGCGACCCGAGGCGCCGGACGTCGGCCTCCGCAAGCTCGTGCTCGAGCTCCTCGACGAGCTCGATCCGGGCACGCGGGTTCCGCTCCTCCTGCGATACATCGAGGGCTACAGCTATCCCGAGCTCGCCGAGGAGCTCGATCTGTCGGAGTCGGCGGTCAAGATGCGCGTCTCCCGCGGCACGAAGAAGCTGAAGGCGCTCTACGAGGCGCGCGTCGGCGACGAGGGCGGGGCCTTCGGTCGGAAGGGCGCCGCCAGCAAAAAGGGCGCCGCCCGCGCGAAGGGAGGGGCGTAGCGATGTCGAACGACGACCCGCGCGACGATCTCCTCGAGCTCGACTTCTCCCTCGGTCTCGACGCCGACTCCGACGAGGACTTCGTTCGCGATCTCCTGGGCAGCCTCGAGGCCGATCGCCCGTTGCCGCCGGAGTCGCTGAACGATCGGACGATCCGCAAGGTCCAGGCCGAGCTCACGAGTCGCGACCTGATCGACCTCACGACCTTCGTCTTCCTGATGCGCTTCTGCGCCCCGCTCCTCGACCTCCTGGCGGCGTTCTTCGGACACGACCCGCTCTCGCCGCCGGACTCGATGGGAGCGAGGCGGACACGAACACGAGATCCGGCGTCGCCGTCCCCCGCGTCGCCGCGTCGACCCCACGATCGGAGTGACCCCGATGAATGAACAGTTTTCCGAGATCCAGACCATGCTCGTCGACATGCTGAACGGCGTGGCCGGATCGGCGATCGAGTTCCTGCCGAAGGCCGTGGGCGCCTTCTTCGTCGTCCTCCTGGGCTGGCTGATCGCGAAGCTCGTCCGGGCGGTCCTGGTCCGCTCGATCCAGGTCTCCCTCGACGCCCTCCTCGAGCGCTCGGGACTGATGGAGGCGCTCGAGCGGGCCTCGATCAGCGCCCAGCCCTCCCAGATCATGGGCGGTCTCGCCTACTGGCTGATCCTGATCCTCTTCTTCATGGGCGCCGCGGAGATCGTCGGGCTCTCCGCGGTGACGACCGCGATCACGCGCATCCTCGGCTACATCCCGAACGTGATCTCCGCCGCGCTGGTCCTCGCCGCCGGCGTCTTCCTCGCGCGCTTCATCGGGAACGTCGTCCACTCCGCCGCGAGCGCCGCGGGGCTCTCCTACGCGAAGGGGCTCGGCGCCGTCGCCCAGACGAGCATCGTCGTGATGGTCGTCGTCGTGACCCTCGAGCAGCTCGGCGTCGACACGCAGATCCTGATCACCGTGATCACCGTGACCGTCGCCGCGATCACCGCGGGGATGGGCCTCGCCTTCGCCCTGGGCTCGCGGGACATCGTGACCGCGATCCTGGCGGGCCACTACCTCCGTCAGACGCTGCCCGAGGGCGAGGCCGTCGAGGTCGACGGCCGCCGGGGCGTGGTCGAGCAGATCGGGCCGATCGCGACGACCTTCCGTGACGGGGAGTCGAAGTGGTCGATCCCGAACCGCCGCCTGATGGACGAAGTGATCGGCCAATAGGCGGACGCCGGGTCGCCCCGGCCGCCCGAGGCACTGCTAGGCCCCCGGGTCCCGCCTCGCTATCGTCGCCGCCGGCGGCCCTCCGAGGGGCCGCTCGGAGGAACGCATGCAGAAGGCGATCGACTGCTGGATCAACGTCGACATGGGGGACCAGGCCGACGTCGAATACCTGAAGCGGGTGAAAGAGGACTACCTCAAGGGCGGCGACGACTTCTTCCGGAGCTTCGAGCCCGGAGAGCTGCTCCCCGAGATGGACCGCCTCGGGATCGAGCGCGCGATCGTGACCCTCAACGTGGCGAAGCCCTCCGAGCGCGTGCTGCGTTTCGTCGAGAAGGCGCCGGAGCGCTTCTCCCTCGGACTCTCCGTCGACCCCGGTCAGGTCCCGATCATGAAGGGGCTCTGGGAGATGGAGGCCCTCGCGCGCAACCACCCGACGGTCTGCGCGAAGGTCGTGCCCTTCTCCTCCGACATCCCGCCCTCCGACGAACGCTACTACCCGCTCTACACGAAATGCGTCGAGCTGGACTTGCCGCTCACCATCAACACGGGGCTGCCCGGGCCGCCGGTCGCGGGGGAGTGTCAGAACCCGATCCATCTCGATCGCGTCTGCGTGCGCTTCCCGGAGCTGAAGATCTGCATGGCGCATGGCGCCGATCCGTGGTGGGGGATCGCGACGCGGCTGATGATCAAGTACCGGAACCTCCATCTCATGACGTCGGCCTACGCCCCGAAGCACTTTCCGCCGGAGCTCCTCCACTTCATGAACACGCGCGGGAAGGACAAGGTGATCTTCGCGTCGGACCATCCGGCCCTCGACTGGGAGCGATGCGTCGACGAGGCCCGGGCCCTCGATCTGCGCGAGGGCGTGCTCGAGAAGTTCCTGTACGGCAACGCGAAGCACTTCTTCTGGGGGGATCGGAGCCCGCGCTACGGGGAGCTCGCGCCGGTCGGATGAAGGATCGAATCGAAGCCGCGCTCGGTCGCTTTGGAGGCTACGTCGCGACGCATCCCTGGCGGGTGATCCTCTTCGTGCTCGTCCTGACGGGGGCCCTCGGGACCCAGATCCAGCACTTCCATCTGGAGACCTCGAACGACAAGTTCTTCCATCCGGACGACCCGGTTCGCGTCCAGAACCAGGCCTTCCAGGACACCTTCGGTCGCGACAGCCTGGTCGCCGTCGTGCTCCAGCCCGCGACCTCGGTCTTCGATCCCGCCTTCCTCGAAGTCCTGCGCGACCTCCACGCGGCGATCGAGGAGGAGGTTCCGCTGGTCGTCGAGGTGACGAGCCTCTGGAACGTGCGCGAGACCCTCGGAAACGCGGAGGGGCTCGAGGTGCGCGACTTCCTCGAGGAGTGGCCCGAGACGCCGGCGGCGCTCGCCGACCTCGAAGCGCGCGCGCGTTCGAATCCGCTCTACCGGAACTTCATGCTCTCGGAAGACGGTCGCGCGACCATGATCGTGATCGAGACCGAGGTCTACTCGCAGATCGGCAGGGTCGACGATGCCCTCGGCGGCTTCGAGGACGAATCCGACGCGCTCGACGCTTCCCCCCGCCGCTACATCACCGGCGAGGAGGACGCCCGGATCGTCGCCGCCGTCGAGTCCGTGCTCGAGCGGGTGCCGGAGGACGTCGAGATCCACGTCGCCGGGATGACCTCGTTCACCACCGTGCTCAATCGCGTGATGCTGCCCGACATGGTGAAGGTCACGATGCTCTCGATCCTGGTCGTGACCGTCTTCCTGGCGGGTCTCTTCCGGAGCGTGCTCGGCGTCGCGCTCCCGCTCGTCACGGTGCTGCTCTCCGTCTTCGCGACGATGTCGACGATGGGGGCGGTCGGTATCCCGATCATGGCGCCGACCCAGATCATCCCGTCGTTCCTGCTCGCGGTGGGAATCGGCGGCGCCGTCCATCTCGTCGCGATCTTCTATCAGGGGCTCCGGAGGAACCTCTCGCGGAACGACGCGATCGTCCACGCGCTCAGCCATTCCGGTCTGCCGATCCTGATGACCTCGCTCACGACCGCGGGCGGGCTCCTCTCCTTCATCCCGGCGGCGCTCGCGCCGATCTCGCATTTCGGCATCATCGGCCCGATCGGCGTCCTCTACGCGCTCGGGTACGTGTTGGTCTTCCTGCCGGCGCTGCTCGCGGTCGTTCCGATTCGCCGCGTCTCTCGGGACGTGGAGAGCGACGACGCCGTCTCGCAGCGGATCCTCGTCGCCACGGGCCGATTCTCGACGAGGCGCCCGGCGCTGGTGCTCTCGGTCTGGAGCGTCGTCCTGGTCGCGGCCTGCGTCGGCATCCCGCGCATCCACGTCGGCCACAACATGGTCGAGTGGTTCCCGCCGGACGCGGACATCGCGAAGGCGATCGGGTTTCTCAACGAATCCTTCGGCGGCGCGGCGAGCTACGAGATCCTCGTCGACTCGGGCCGCGAGAACGGCCTGCACGATCCCGAGGTGCTGCGGCGTCTGGAGGCGGTGTCGGAGCACGTGCTCCAGACGGAGGCGGCGGGACTCCGATCCGGCAAGGTCGTCTCGATCGTCGACATCGTGAAGGAGACCCACCGCGCCCTGAACGAGAACCGGCCCGAAGCCTACGCGATCCCGGGCGACCGGGAGCTCGTCTCGCAGGAGCTCCTCCTCTTCGAGAACTCCGGGAGCGACGACGTCGAAGACGTGGTCACGAGCGACTTCGAGACGGCGCGGCTCTCGGCGCGGCTCTCCTTCGGCGACGGCTCGTTCTTCGTCCCCTACCTGGAGGCCGTGCGGCCGGGGATCGAGCGTATCCTCGGCCCCGATCTCGAGTTCGAGATCACCGGGACCTATCGACTCGTCGGCAACACCATCGACGCGGCGCTCACGACGATGCTTCGCAGCTACTCGACGGCGCTCGTGATCATCACGGTCCTGATGGTGCTGCTGATCGGTCGCGTGCGTCTCGGTCTCCTGACGATGATCCCCAATCTCGCGCCCGTCCTCTTCACGCTCGGCATGATGGGCTGGCTCGGATTCCCCCTCGACATGATCAGCCTCATGACGGCCTCGATCGTGATCGGCCTCGCGGTCGACGACACCATCCACTTCATGCACAACTTCCGTCGCGAATTCGAAGCCGGCGAGGAGGTCGAAGCGGCCGTCGACCACACGCTCCGGAGCACCGGGCAGGCGCTCCTCTTCACGTCCTGCGTGCTCGCCTTCGGCTTCCTCATGTACACGCAGGCCTACATGCTCCACCTGTACTCGTTCGGAGTGACCGTCTCGACGGCGATCGTCGTCGCGTTCCTGGCGGACGTGACCCTCGCCCCGGCGCTCGTCGCGACCTTCGCTGCGCGGCTCTCCGGCCGTTCGGAGAAGGCCTGAGCGTCCGGCAGGGGGCCTTCGGCGGGGTGTGTGCGCGCGCACGGGCGCTCTATCTTCGGGCGACCGTCCATCCCCTCGAGAGGAGCGCCCATGCCCGATTCCCCTGCGACCTACGACCTCGTCCTCCGCAACGGCATGATCGTCGATGGCGCCCGGAACCCGCGATACAAGGGCGACGTCGGGATCAAGGACGGCCGGATCGCTCGCATGGGTCGGATCCCGGCCGGGCAGGGCGCGCGGGAGATCGACGCCGACGGCCTCGTCGTGGCGCCGGGCTTCATCGACCTCCACACCCACTACGACGCGCAGGTCTTCTGGGATCCCTACCTGACGACCAGCGGTTGGAACGGCGTGACGAGCGTCGTGGTCGGCAACTGCGGCTTCGGCTTTGCGCCCTGCAGGAAGGAGCTGCAGCATCGGGCGATGGAGTCGATGACGAAGGTGGAAGCGATCCCCATGGCGACGATGGAAGCGTCGATTCCCTGGGACTGGGAGAGCTACCCGGAGATGCTCGACTCGATCGACCGCGTCCCGAAGGCGGTGAACCTGTTGCCCTACGTCGGCGTGAACCCGCTGCTCATCTGGGTGCTCGGCCTCGAGGACGCGAAGGCCGGCCGCAAGCCGACCGAAGCGGAGACGGCGGAGCTCAAGCGCCTGCTCCACGAGGCGATGGACGCGGGCGCCTGCGGCTGGTCGTCGCAGACCCTCGGCACGCCGGGGGATCCGAAGGCGCCGACCGCCGGCGGGGCGGCGCAGTCGGATTTCGACGGGACGCCGATGCCCTCGGACGTGATGTGGCCGGAGACCCAGCTGGCCCTGGCCGAGGTGCTCGGCGATCGGGGCGAGGGCTTCATCGAGCTCTCCGGCGCGACGATGCCGCGGGAGCACTGGGAGAAGCTGGCCGAAGTTTCGGGGGCGCCGATCATCTATCAGGCGTTGCCGGCCTCGAACGTCATGATCGAGATGCACGAGAACCTCTTCGCGTGGTTCGATGCGTGCGGAGAGAAGGGGCTTCGGATCTACGGGCAGGGCATCACCCAGAACCCGCCGCTGCTCTTCACTTTCGACTACTGGGATCTCTGGGGACCGGTCTGGCAGGAGGTGGCGGGGCCCGACGTCCCGAACGACGTGATCCTCGCGAACCTGGCCGACGAATCGGTGCGAGCGCGCCTTCGCGCCGAGCCCTTGAAGCACCAGTTCATCGGCGGCGTCGACGAGGCGCGGGTCGTCTCGGTCGGCTCGGCCGAGAACGAGCAGTGGATCGGGAAGAGCGTGCAGGAGATCGCCGACGCGCGCGGCGTCCACCCGGTCGACGCGATCTGCGATCTGGTCGTGTCGGACGGACTGGAGACGAGCTTCCAGGCGCCGCAATTCGACATCGGCCTCCAGGGCATCAAGCAGCTCCTCGACAATCCCTGGGTGATCCCGGGCCTCTCCGACGGCGGCGCCCACCTCAAGTATCTCGCGGCCGGGAGCTATGCGACCGAGCTCATTTCGCGGTACGTGCGCGAGCACGGCTTCCTGAGCCTCGAGGAGGCCCACTGGCGTCTCTCGGCACTGCCCGCCTTCTGCGCCGGATTCCAGGACCGGGGCGTGCTCCGGGAGGGCGCAGCGGCGGACGTCGTCGTCTACGACTACGAGAAGCTCGACTACGAGTTCCCGAATTTCCGCCACGACCTGCCGGGCGACGAGTACCGCGTCGCGTCGGCGGGGGTCGGCTATCGCTACGTCCTCGTGAACGGTGAGGTCACCATCGAGGACGACAAGGAGACCCACACCTACTCGGGCAAGCTCCTACGGGGCGGACGCGGGAACTCGGCGCAGGCCTAGCAGGGCGCTCGGCGCCGAAGCGCGCCTCGGAAGGATCTCGATGAGCGCTTCGCCGCCGGACGTCTCCTCCTCCGCCTACCGGCGCTATCTCTACGCGATCATCGTCGGCGTGATGATGCTGAGCACCGTGGACCGACACGTCGTCGCGATCCTGGTGGATCCGATCAAGCAGGACCTCGGCCTCACGGACAGCCAGATGGGCTGGATCCTCGGCCCGAGCTTCACCCTCGTCTACACCGCCGCGGTCCTGCCCCTCGCGCGTTGGGCCGACCGCGGTGTCCGGCGCAACATCATCGCCCTGGGGCTCTCGGTCTGGAGCCTGTTCACGATGGCGACGGGGTGGGTCCAGGGATACCTCCAGCTCTTCGTCATGCGGATGGGCGTCGGGATCGGCGAGGCGAGCGCGAGCCCGGCGATCCAGTCCCTGGTCGCCGATACGGTCCCGCCGGAGCACCGCAGCCGGGGGCTCTCGTTCATCTCGGTCGGCGCGGTGCTCGGGATCGCCGTCGGGATGGCGGGGGGCGGCTGGGTGAACGAGCTCTGGGGATGGCGCGCGGCGTTCGTGATCGCCGGCGCCCCCGGGCTCTTCGTCGCGCTGCTCTTCCGGATGACGGTGCGGGAGCCCATGCGGGGGCAGAGCGAAGGTCGCGCGGCCGAGCCGGGCGAACAGCGATCGCTCCTCGAGGACGGGCGCTATCTGCTGTCCCTGCCCGCCATGCGCTGGCTGGTCGTCGCCCACGCCTTCGCGCTCCTCTATACGTCGGGCAAGGGCGCCTGGGAGCCCTCGTTCATCATCCGGACCTACGACATGGGGACGGGCGCGGCGGGGACCTGGTACTTCCTGACGACGCCGATTCCCTCGATGTTCGGGCTCTGGCTCGGGGGCTGGCTCTGCGACCGTTGGTCGGCGCGCGACGAACGCGCCTACCTGTGGGTGCCGGCGGTCTCGCTGCTGGCGTCGCTGCCCTTCATGGTGCTCTTCCTGCTCTGGCCGGAGGATCACAGGGTCGATCTCGGCGGAGGGCTCCCGCTCTTCCCCGTCGCCTTCGCCTGGAGCATCGCGAGCTCGATCCTCGGGGCGATGCACAGCGCGCCCTTCCTGTCGCTCGTCCAGGGGCTCGCCCGGGTTCGCATGCGCGCCTCCGCGGCCGCGCTCTTCTCGCTCACCGGGACCGGCGTCGGCAGCGCGATCGGGCCGCTGGTGGTGGGCTATCTGAGCCAGTCCTTCGAGGTGGCGTACGGAGAGGACTCGCTTCGTTGGGGCCTGGTCTGGCTCTCCCTCGGCTTCGTGGCGTCCGCGGCGGTCTGCGGACTCGCCGCCCGGAGCGTGCGAAGCGACCTCGCGCGTGCGCGCGCGGAGCGATCCGCGTCGACCGGAGGCCACGACCCCGCGCGCGGGTGAGAACGGTGTCGCGGAGCGCGGCGCCGCCTGACATACTTGCCGATCCCCGAACCCAGGGATCGGGAGGTAGGAGACGCAGGTATGCAGCTCGGCCCGCGCGGGATCTGGATCTCTCTCGAATCGCTCGGTCTGGAGGAACAGGCGGAAGCGGCGCGACGGATCGAGCGACTCGGCTACACCGTGCTGTGGCATCCGATGGCGATGCAGCGCGACCTCATGATCGTCGCGTCCCAGCTCCTCGCCGCGACCCGGGAGCTCGTCGTCGCGACCGGGATCATCCCGCTCTTCGAGCGGGCGCCGGCGGTGATGGCGGCGGGACACCGGACCCTCGACGAGCAGTCGGGAGGGCGCTTCCTGCTCGGCCGCGGCGTCTCCCACCCTCCGATCGTCGAGCAGATGCACGGCCTGACCTACGGTCCGCCGCTCACGTCGATGCGCGAGTATCTCGACGCGATGGACCGCGGCCCCGACATGAGCGTCTTTCTGGGGCCAGAGGCCGCGCCGAGCGATTCGCCTCCCGTGCAGACCGGCCCGCCCCGCGTGCTGGCCGCACTCGGCCCGAAGATGCTGGCGCTCTCGCGCGATCGCGCGCAGGGAGCGCATCCCTATTTCATGCCTCCCGCGCACACGCGCGAGGCGCGCGAGATCCTGGGCCCCGACGCTTTCCTGTGTCCCGAGGTCAAGGTGGTGCTGGAGTCCGACCCGACCCGAGCGCGCAACGCGGCGCGCGCCGCCGGCGCCACCAACATCGCGCTCCCCAACTATCACAAGACCTGGCGCAAATACGGCCTCGAGGACGCGGACTTCGAGGACGGCGGATCGGATCGTCTGATCGACGCCACGGTCGCCTGGGGTGACGAGCCGCAGATCGAGGCGTTCCTGCAGAAGCATCTCGACGCGGGCGCGACCCAGGTCTGCATCCACTTC